>CALVDR010000004.1 GCA_944326365.1 uncultured Bacteroidales bacterium
AGTTCGATCGGAAAAATTACAGGGACAGTCTGCCGATTGACTCATAATGACGGAATTTAACGACAGTCCCTATATTATCGATTCTTTATAAGTCCGATGAAGATCATATCGTTTATAGATGCAGAGGTGGAGCCCAGACACGGGCGAGTTCTGGATATAGGCTGTTTCAGGTCCGATGGCAGAGAGTATCATGGTCGGTCAATACAAAATTTTGCGAACTTTCTGAATGGTACTGATTATTTGTGTGGACATAATATTATCAAGCATGATTTAAAATATCTTGAGTCAATATTCCCGGCTATCAGCATGATGAAAGACAGGACGATAGATACATTGTATTGGTCTCCTCTTCTTTTTCCCAGAAGACCGTATCATGCTCTTCTGAAAGATGATAAGCTGCAGACTGATGAATTAAACAATCCTCTTAATGATGCGAAAAAGGCATGTGATTTATTTAATGACGAAGTCACTGCTTTTCTGAAACTGGATGAGAGTCTGAAAGAGATTTATTTCAATCTGCTTGGTCCTGTTCCTGAATTCAAGGCTTTTTTCAAGATTATGGATTATTCAGGAGTCCGGAAATTAAACGGCAATTTTATTTCCAAGCTTTTTCAGCCAAGCAAACCTGTCAAAGAAATTGAGCGTCAGATAAAAGAATATCTGGATGGTAAGATTTGCACAAATGTTAATCTGGAGAAATACATATTGCCAGAGCCAGTGGCCCTTTCATATGCAATCTCCATAATTGATACAATGGCGGCTGATAACATGGAACGGTCACTGACTCCTTCATGGGTGTTGAGAAATTTTCCGATGGTGGAACAGATTGTCTTCAAACTCAGATCATCCCCATGCCTTCAAGGCTGCCCGTATTGCAACTCAGCTTCAGACATTCATTCCGGATTGAAAAGATGGTTCGGTTTCAGTTCATTCAGGACATATGGCGGTGACCCGCTTCAGGAAAAAGCGGTAAAGGCAGCTATAGAAAACAAATCATTGCTGGCAGTGTTTCCGACAGGAGGAGGCAAGTCTTTGACTTTTCAATTGCCAGCTCTTATGGCCGGAGAAAATGCTTCATCCCTGACTGTGGTAATATCTCCTCTACAGTCTTTAATGAAAGATCAAGTTGATAATTTGGAAAACAAAGGTATTATAGAAGCTGTGACTGTCAACGGCTTGCTGGATCCGATTGAACGTGCCAAAGCATTTGAACGGATAGAGAATGGTTCTGCTTCCATTTTGTATGTTTCTCCAGAGGCGTTGCGGTCAGTTTCAATTGAAAGAATCTTGCTAAAAAGGAGTATCGCCAGATTTGTGATAGATGAAGCTCACTGTTTTTCATCATGGGGACAAGATTTCCGGGTGGATTATCTTTATATCGCAGATTTCATCAAATCGATACAGGAAAAGAAGAATTTGCATGAGTGTATTCCTGTATCCTGCTTTACTGCTACGGCCAAGCCACAGGTTATTGAAGATATTAAGTTATATTTCAAGAGTCATTTATATGTTGATCTCGAGCTTTTTACCACTGTAGTATCGCGTCCTAATCTTCATTATACCGTATTGCCGAAGGCTAATGATAAAGAAAAATATCATGCTCTCAGAAGATTACTGGAAGAGAGTGATTGTCCTGCGATAGTGTATGTGATCAGAACAAAAAAAGCTGAAGAAATAGCTGAGCATTTGAGGCAGGATGGCTTTCTTGCATGTGCATATCACGGCAAAATGAGTACAGATACGAAAATTGCAAACCAGAATTCATTTATGAATGGGGATGTTCGGATAATGGTGGCTACTTCGGCATTCGGAATGGGAGTTGACAAGAGTGATGTAGGTCTGGTAATTCATTTTGAAATTTCAGATTCGCTAGAAAATTATGTGCAAGAGGCCGGACGAGCTGGTAGGGATCAAAATATAGAGGCAGACTGTTATGTACTTTTCAATGAAGAAGACCTATCCAAACATTTTCTCCTCCTCAATCAGACGAAAATGACAATAAAGGAGATCCGGCAAGTCTGGAAAGCTATTAAGGATTTGACACGATTCCGTTCCAGAATTTCTAACTCTGCTCTGGAAATAGCGCGACAGGCCGGGTGGGATGACGGTGTTTCAGACATTGAAACCAGAGTGAGGACTGCATTGGCGTCACTTGAACAGTCCGGCTACTTGAAACGTGGCCAGAATGTGCCGAGGATCTTTGCTACGGGCATTCTTGCCAGAACAGCACAGGAGGCGATAGATAAGATAGAAAATTCTTCAAGATTTGATGAAGGCCAGGACAGAGTGTGCGCAATCAGAATAATAAAGATGCTGGTGGCCAGCCGAAGCCGTAAAGGATCATCGCTTGATGAGGCTGAGTCAAGAGTGGACTATATAAGTGACTTGTTGGGAATCCCGAAGAAAGAGACGGTTCATGTCATCAATCTACTTAGGGAAGAAAAAGTATTAGCCGATTCAAAGGATATCACAGCATACCTTCCTAAAGGAGAAAATATAAAAAAACCAATAGCTGCAGTAAATTCTTTTGCTGCTATTGAAAATTTTCTGACCAGTCAAATGGAAGATTGTAACATAATCAGGTGGGACTATAAACGGCTTAATGAAGCAGCGATGTCTGCAGGAGTGAAGGGGGTGGAAGAAAGAAATGTCAAGACGATATTGAATATATGGGCCGTAAATGGCTGGATAAAGAAAAAATCCAATTACGGTTTCAGAAATCAGGTGGAAGTCAGGAATATACTCAAGCTAACCGCGATTAAAGCAAAAATACAGGAACGACAAAAACTGGCGCTTTTCATAGTGGAATATATTTATGGACTTGCATCTGAAATTTCTGTATCCGCTGACACAGACTATGTGCAGTTTTCAATCATGGAATTGAAGGATGCATATGTTAATTCCATTCTCGATTCATATAGAGATATTTCTGCTGAGGATGTGGAGGATGCTTTGTTTTATTTGTCAAGAATAGGTGCGGTTAAGATAGAAGGTGGTTTCATGGTCATATATAACACAATGACTATTGAAAGACTTGAGATGGACAATAAAAGGCAATACAAAATAGCAGACTATGAGCGGCTTGGAAAATTCTATGAAAACAAGATACAGCAGATTCATATTGTAGGCGAATATGCCAGGAAAATGATAGATGATTATAAGGATGCTCTACAGTTTGTAGAAGATTATTTTCAGATGGGATATCAGTTTTTTCTGGCCAAATATTTTAAAAGTAGGCAAAAAGAAATTTCTGTAAATATTACGCCTGTAAAATTCAGGCAGATTTTCGGGGAACTTTCTCCTTCTCAGTTAAAAATTATCAATGATAAAGATGCAAAATATATAGTAGTCGTGGCAGGTCCCGGAAGTGGAAAAACTCGTGTGCTGGTACATAAACTGGCATCATTGATGATGTTGGAGGATATTCGGCATGAACAGCTTTTGATGTTGACTTTTTCACGGGCAGCTGCCAATGAGTTCAGAACCCGGCTTTATGACTTGATAGGCAATGCTGCTGCTTTTGTCGAAATCAAGACATTCCATTCATATTGCTTTGATTTGCTGGGGAGGGTCGGTAATGTTGAGAAATCTGACGATATTGTCAGGAAGGCGGTTTCTAAAATCAATGCAAGAGAAGTGGATGTCTGCAGAATTACAAAGGCCGTTCTGGTGATAGATGAAGCTCAGGATATGGATTCTGATGAATTTGAGCTGGTGAAAACCTTGATGAAGAACAATGAGGATATGCGTGTTATTGCCGTAGGCGATGATGACCAGAATATTTATGAATTCAGGGGGTCAAGTTCGAAATATATGAAGGAGATTCTATCAATGCCGGGTGCTGTGAAATATGAGCTCCTTGAAAATTATCGCAGCAGACCAAATTTGGTGGAGTTTTCCGACCTTTTTGCTCATTTTATAACTTCCAGAATGAAAGATACCTCCATTGTTCCTAAACGGGATGGAAAAGGGGAATTGAAGATAGTGAAATATAGTAGCCGGAATCTTGAAATCCCGTTGGTTCATAGCATTATGTCAATGAAGTTAACCGGAACAGTAGCTGTGCTTACTACGACAAATATGGAAGCCTTGACTATTGTCGGCTTATTGCAGAAAAATGGCTTGCCGTCAAGTCTTGTACAGTCTAACGATGGTTTCAGCCTGTCGAGGCTGGCTGAAATTGATTATTTTATGTATGTTGCAGGATTCAAAAATGATTCCCATATTATAGATGACGATGACTGGATTCGGGCTAAGAGGATGATGTTTGATAGATATGCAGGAAGTGACAAACTTTATTTATGTGACAATCTATTTCGTGCATTTGAATCAGCGAATCGGAAATTCAAATATAAGTCTGACTTTGAAATATTTTTAGAAGAGTCAGGACTTGAAGATTTCAGCATAGCAGATACTTCTGCTATTCATGTATCTACCATACATAAGGTGAAAGGAAAAGAGTTCGATAATGTGTTTCTGCTTTTGGATAATTTCTCTCCTACCTCTGATGCATCTCTGCGTCAGTTGTATGTGGCGATAACCAGGGCTAAGGAAAACCTGTATATTCATCTCAACGGGACATTTTTGGATACTATCATAGCTGAAGGAATTGAAAGTGTATTTGATGGGACAATTTATGGACGTCCGGGATCGGTTTCTTTAAATGCATCAATGAAGGATGTGTGGCTGGATGATTTTGTATTTAGGCAGAATCCGGTGTCTAATCTGAGAAGCGGAGGTGAGTTGTACGTAAAAGACGGGAAAATTTGTGATAAAAACGGAAAGGAAGTTGTCAAACTTTCAAGCGCCATGTCGGATAAGGTCAATAGTCTGCTTGCTCAAGGTTATATCATGTCTGGAGCTGAGGTAAATTTCATTGTGAAGTGGTGGATGAAGAGTTTGAAAAAAGATATTCTGGTCCTGTTGCCGATCTTGCATTTTTCATTGCAGGACAGTAATGATCCGATCTTATAGGACTGTTGATAACAAATGAGGGATAATAATATTTCGTATATTTGAAATCAGTTGAACTTGAAAATCAGAAAGAGTATGCTGAAAGAAGGAGACATGATACCGGAGTTCCAGGTACGGGACCAGGACGGGAACACAGTGACACAAAAGGATTTCGAAGGGAAGAGAATAGTGCTTTATTTCTATCCGAAAGACAGTACTCCGGGATGTACGGCCGAGGCCTGTAACCTGAGAGACAATTATGCTGCACTTCGTGCGGCTGGCTATGAGATCTACGGAGTGAGCAAGGACAGTACTGCATCCCACGGCAGGTTCATAGAGAAGAACGCTCTGCCCTTCACACTCCTCTCGGACCCGTCCACGGAGATGCTTCAGGCATTCGGGGCATGGGGCGAAAAGAAACTTTATGGAAAGGTCAGCATGGGGACGCTGAGGAAGACTTTCATCATCGCTGCCGACGGCACTATAGAGCGTATCATAGACAAGGTCGACACGAAAAACCACACGGAGCAGATTCTGGGTGTGCAATAATCCTGTTTTCGAAGAATACTGCCACGCATGACAGGATATAGTAGACTATGATCTGTATGGTGAGAGCCGTTATCTGCGGTTCTGCCATGGCCAGCCCGGCCCCGGCTGTGTTCATGTTCATGAATGCGCGGACGGCGAAAGTCGACGGGAAAATGTATGAAAACCATCTCCAGAAAGCCGGGAAACTGCTTTCCGGCCAGGAGAATCCGGTCAGGAACAGGCAGACGACCGACATCAGCAGGAATATCACGAACACTGTCTCCCTGTGCCTGATGAACGTGCTGAAAGTGAAGCTGAACACGACGCACGCAGACACGAAGAATATCAGCAGCACCAGAATATCCCCGAAAGGACAGTTCTGGGGCAGGCCGATCATACGTGGAGCCAGGACAGCCACATAGATGCCGATACCCATGTACAGAAGCCAGTAAGCGGCCCCTCTTCCCAGCACAGTCCTCGAAATCCCCCGGCCCTGAAGCCTGTCCGGCATGACAGCGAAACTGCGGTGCTCTTCCCTCATGGTCCCGGACAGCATCGACACCCCGAAATACATCGTCTGCTGGATGATGACCAGCAGCACGGCCGACAGGAAAAACACGCTGTATGACATCGCCCTGTTGTAAGGCATGGTATCCACGTACCGTATGGGATGGATCAGTCTGTCAGCCATACTCCCCATACCTGCATCAGAAAGCCTGGCCTCCTGTATGCCGTGCATCTCGTCCAGCATCACCATATTCACCGCCATAGTCAGATTCTTGTAATATATGAAACTGCTCATGTCTGCATAGACAGATACTCCTGCCTGCTGTCCGGAAGCGAGACGTTCTTCGAAATCAGACGGGATCAGGACGATCCCGTGCACCTCTCTCTGCTGCATAAGTCTTTCAGCTTCAGCCATGTTTGCGCAGGAACGACTGACGTTCACTTCCCGTGTCGCGTCCAGCTTTCTCAGAAACTTCCTGCCGGTCCGGCTTCCGGACTCGTCCACTACGGCCACCGGCATGTCATCCAGCGTCCCGTTCGAGTAAATGATTCCGTACAGCGCCGGATATGCCAGCCCTGCCAGAAAAAATATGATCAGGACACCGCTGTCACTGAAAATATGTTTTAATTCCCGGACGAAAATGGCGTACCAGTCGGAAAGCCATTGTCCTATATATGTCAGAATCCTTATCATCTCACATTGTGAGGGGTGGCTCAAAAGTTTTTACTCCACCCCATATTTATAAGTTTACTATTTGCGTGGAAAATTCAGGTCAATGTATGCTTTCTGCAGCCGTCTGTAGACAAGGGGCGGAAGCGCCAGGAAACACATCAAGGCTATGACCTGAGTGTACCAGCCCTCAAAACCGCTTCCGAAAATGCCTTCCTGCACGTACATCAGATAGAAATGCCGGAGCGGGAAAGCTGTGGCCAGACCTTGTATGTATGGCGGCATGGCTTCGACAGGCAGAGAGAACCCCGCCAGCGAGAATGCCAGCATGCTGTAAAGGGCAGAAATGCTTATGGATAGTCTCAGAACCGGCAATGTACCGACGATGAAGAATGCTACGGCCTCGCTCGCAAGTACGAGCAGGAAGGTGCCCAGGAACATGTTCCAGATGCTTCCGGCCATGGGAAACCCCATCCGGTCGTAGAGAATGAGATCGCAGATGATTCCCATCATGGTGAAAAGCACCGTGTAAGGTATCAGCTTCCCAAGCATGGCGGCCGTCATCGATCCTCCGGCCTTTTCCAGCAGATGCCGGGATGTCCCGTGCTTGAGTTCAGAACCTATGGCATAGACAGTCACCAGTATGATGATGGTCTCCAGTACGCCGGGAATCAGAGCGTTGCACAGGAAAGCCCTGTAGTCGGCGGCGGGATTCCCTATATTGTGTGCATCGATGACGATCGGCTGTATCTGTGCCATGATGGCGTTGTCATCCATGCCCTTGGCCCTGAAAACTTCGCGCTGTACCGCCCCGGAAGACAGGTTCGCCAATGTCAGAAGTTCCTTGTACGAAAGCGCTCCACCCACGAAGTACAGAGTGTTCACATACATCGTCAGTTCCGGCTGCCTGTTCGCCAGGACTTCGCTGTAGAAACCTTCCGGAATCACGCAAAAAGACGAGATTTTTCCGGTCTGCAATGCCTTCCTGGCTTCACTGTATGAACTGAAGCCGACTGTTTTCCCGATACGGGTAGCGTCCAGCTGCCTGATGAAATTCCTTGACAGAGAAGATTCGTCCAGATCCACCACTCCTACCGGCAGGTCCTGTGGGATTCTGTCCCGGAGCAATGTCAGGAAGAATATCATGCAGAATGTCATCACCCCGACCGAAGCCAGCAGGTATACAGGCCGCTGTCTCATCAGTCTCAGTTCCCGGCGCATCACAGCCGTTATGTTATGCAGAAACTTCATAATGCCGACATCTTGTCATTCCACTACTATGGCTGTCATCCCCGGCAGCAGCCCATCTATGTGCCTGACAGGGACTGTCCTCACTTCGAAAGTCTTCGCATCGTACTTCCCTGTGTCCAGAGTCGCCCGCCATGTGGCATATGATTCCATCACGTGCATGTAGCTGACCACGGTGGTATACACGGCGTCACCGAGAGCCGGAACTTTCACCCTGATTTCATCCCCTGGCTGAAGACCGTGCAGCATGTCTTCCCTGATGCTGAATGTGAACCAGGCATCGTCCAGGTCCGTGACGGCCATCACAGGAGCCCCCTGTCCCACAAGCTCTCCCTGCTTCGGAAACCTTGCCGATATGATACCGTCTGCAGGGGCAGTCAGATAAAGTTCCCCGAGATACGACTCGACTTCAGCCAAAGTGGCTGCCGCCTGGTCCACGAGTGCCTCCACAGTCTCGATATCTTCTTTCCTCGCGCCTTTCACTGCCATGTCGTATTGCGATCTGGCAGCCGCACTTGTCGCTTTTGCCGCCTTGTATTGTGCCTGCACCTCGTCGAATTTCTGTGCGCTCACCACCTCCTGTTCATACAGCCGGGCTGTCCTTTCGAACGACTTCTTCATCACTTCCTCGCCGGCCAGCGCCTTCTGCCACATCTCGTATGCAGCTGCTATCTGTTCCTGCCTTGCACCTTTCAGCGCCTTGTCCTTCTGTGCCTCCGCAGCCGACTTCACCGCCATGGCCTGGGCCATCTTCGCCTGCACTTCAGGACTCTCAATCTTCACGAGAGTGTCACCCTTGTGCACGAAATCGCCTTCGCCGGCATAAAACTTTTCCACACGGCCCGGAACCTTTCCAGAAACCCTGTATTCGGCCGCTTCCGCCTGTCCTTGCAGGACAATGGGGTCAGGTTCCGACACTATGTACCCGACCAGCGCCACTGCAGCCACGATAGCCACCAATGCTGCGATTCCTATAAGCAGATTATAACTCTTCTTTTTTCTATCCATATCAATATCTCCTTAATGTCAGTTCTGGAAATTAACGTCAACGGCATTCGGCTCTCGCCAATGCATCTGCCGTCATCCGGAGTTCTATCCCGGCATCGATGTATTCCGAATGAGCCTTCATCCACGCCGACTGCGCCGCCATCACCGTGTTTGACGGAATCACACCTTCGCTGTAGCCTATGGTAGCAGTCCTGAGATTCTCTTCGGCACTCTCCAGACTGTTTTCCGCCATCTCCAGCTTTTCCCGGGCCTCGGTTTCCTGTTTCCTCAGCTGGGTCACCTGCAGCATGATCTTATCCCTGGCATCCTCCAGCCTGTACTCTGCGATGACGGCTTCCGCTTTCGCCTTGCGTACTTTCTGCCAGGATTCGCATCCGTGAATGATAGGGATCTTCACCGCGACTCCTACATTGAACATACCTGCGAAAGTGTTGCTGAAACCGTGATATACGTTCGGATTTGTCAGCAGATAATTGGCCGTGAGGGCTATCTGCGGCATCATGCCGGCACGTTCCACCGTCACTTTTCTGTCGTAGATTTCTTCTGCCAGTTCCAGGCTGCGGATTTCAGGTCGTCCGGCGATGATGTCGGCATATCCTTTTTCCTGACCTTTCTCCGGTTCTGGAATCCGTTCCGCCTGTTCATCTTCAAGGGTGATTTCGCTGTCCATGTCCATGCCGCAGAGCTGACAGAGGAGCATCTTGCTCAGAGAAAGCCCGTTTTCAGCTTTGGTCAGGAGCATCTGGGCCTCGTTGGCCCTGACTTTTACTGACAGCAGGTCCGACTGTGTGGCCATGCCCTCGTTCACCATGAGTTCTGTATCGTGCAGCATCTGCTGCAGCAGATCCGAATAGTCTCTGGCGAGCTTCTCTTTCCATGAAATCGAAACTATCTGCCAGTATGCCTTGTCCACTTCTGCGGCGAGCTGTCTGCAGCCTGTGTCATATTGCGACTGTGCCAGTTCTTCCGCAAGCGAAGCTATCTTGTTTGCCGCCACGATTTTGCCTCCTGTAAATACAGGCTGTTTTACGGAAACGGCACCTATGAACATATTCTGCGTGTCCAGTTCCAGAGCCGAGTTGATGTCGTTCCCTATGCCGTTCAGAATGTCTCCTATCTTGTTCAGCATGGTTCCCTGCAGAGGAGTTCCGAGACCTGTCAGTACATCAGAGGCTTCCTGCGGGATCAGGTGTATGTCCCGGCTGTTGTACATATAGGCTCCTGAAACCGATATGTCCGGGAACCAGTTCGACATGGCTATTTTCCTGTCATGCCCTGCTACGGTCACTTTCTGCCTGGCGATTTTCAGGTCTTGATTGTTTGCCATGGCGGAGTCCCGGCATTGCTGCAGGGTCAGCACCCGGGAATAGCCTGCCGTCCACGGCAATATTGACAGTACCGCTGTCAGGATAATAATCTTTCGTCTCATCTATTTTATTATTAAATCCTGCGGCTTCTCTGCAATCAGCAGTCCGGAATCCGGTCATCTATATGAAGAAGGAAGACAATTATTGTCAAAAGGTCGGATTTTTGCAGAATCCAGCCATTGCCGGAACTTTTCCGGCACTAAATTATCGTTGGTTATGGAAAAATTTACAGATACTTTGAGCCTGTCTCAGTTCAGAAGCCTGTTCCCAGTGACATCATGTCTGAGCATGGGCGATGACGCCTGTCTGATAGACGTCAGGTATGACGAGACGCTGTCTGTCCTGACTCATCCTTGCAGGTTCGACGGCTTCCTTGCGTTTTATTGCATTTCAGGCCATATAAAGGTGACGATAAACCTGTCGGAATTCGATGTGGAGGAAAATTCCCTGTTCGTCTATATGCCTGGAAATATCATCTGTGTCACGGATGTGGATAAGAATACCGCCGGCAATATGTCTTTCAGGGTGATAGCCATGACGCGTGAATACATGGAGAGTCTGGATGTGGATATTCCGGGACTGATGGAAAAACGTATGATTCTTCAGCGCAAGCCCTATTTCTTCATACGGGGAGTGGCGCAGTCGATAGCCAGAAACTACGTCGCGTTGGCAGGCGAGGTCCTGGCTTCGAATCTGTCATACAAGAGGAAAAGCGTATCCCTGCTCCTGTCGTCGTTCTTTTCCATAGCGGTGGGGATTCTGGAAGACGAGATGTATGCAGACGGACAGACTGCCGTAGTCCAGGGGCGGGGCCGCATCGTGGCTGACCGTTTCCTGGATATTCTCGCTGAATATCATATGACAGAGAGAAAAGTCCCGTTCTATGCCGGAAAACTCGGCCTGACTCCAAAATATCTCTCCAGTCTCGTCAAGGAAGTCACCGGAAGATCAGCGCCGGAATGGATAGATGACTTCATCATCATGGAAGCGAAAAACATGCTGCGGTATTCGGACATGCCTATAAAAGAGATTGTCGGCCGTCTGAATTTCGCAGACCAGCCGACATTCCATAAATTCTTCAAATATCATACGGGTATCACCCCGATGCAGTATCGCAGGGGAGATCCTGAATCATAGAGACTTGTGACTCACTGTCATTTAACGATCCACCGGTCTATGTTGCGTGTTCCGGAGCTGAAATTCACACCGATTGAGAACACCTTGCGGGAATCCTTGGCGAACGGGATGGCGTACTGCTTCTCATCTATCTGCTGCAGGGCCTGCTCGGCAGAGCCGTCAAGCTTGAACTCCATGACATACACGAAGTCCGCGGTCTGCACCACCATGTCAATCCTTCCGTGAGAGGTATGGTACTCCACCCTGGTGTACAGCCCGGCGAGGCGGAAGACGATGAACAGTACGTTCTGGTAATGAAGCTCCACATCCTTTGCCATTTCGTACGGGCAGTCGGCGAGGAAACTCCGGAGCCTCTCCATGAATCCGTCCACATTCCCGGCCTTCACATCCTGGACAAACTCCCATATCGCGAAACCGCTCTCGCTTTCCTCCAGAGGAGTGTAGTAAGGCAGGAGGAAGTCCATGAACCCTTCCTCGACCTCCCTGTTAGGAAATCCCAGTTCGAAGATCCGTGCTTCCGGGATATATCCTTTGATGGTGAGGTATCCGCTCTGGTAGATGACGCCTACAGGATTCCTTGAGGCGGAGTCGATGCTGTCAAGGACCTTTGAGGTGGTCTTTTCGTTTGCAAGCCTGTACAGGGAGTAATTATGCATTTTGAGGAGTTCGACGAGATATGTCGGGGTTCCGGTTTCGAACCAGTAGCTGCCGTATCGGCCTTTTGCGAATGTGTTGAGAAGGCTGAAAGGATTGTATATCCCCGGAGAATCCGGGCAGAAGTGATATCCGTCATAGTCCTCCTTCAGCTGGGCGCATGCCTGCTCGTATGTTTGCCTGTTATTTATGGCAAGAGCTCTGATATCCTCATCGAAGTTCAGGAACAGTTCATCTTCGCTTATGCCGCATATATCGGTGTATCTTTCATCCATGGAGATATCCATGAGGTTGTTGAGGTCGCTGAATACGCTGACCTTGCCGAACTTCGTGACCCCGGTGAGAAGGGCGAAGCGGATGTAGCCGTCCTCGGACTTCAGCGCGCCATAGAAAGATTTCAGTATTTTCTTGTATTCTTCCTGAAGTTCAGTATTCCCTATGGTCTGGAGGAGAGGCTTGTCATATTCATCCACGAGGATGACTGCCCGTTCCCCGGTTGTGGCGGCAGCGCGTCTGATGATTCCGGCAAAGCGTCGGGCAAAACCTATCTCTGCCTCATTGGTTCCATAAATTTTCTCCCATCCGGTCAGAGCCTCGTTGAGAATATCCTCCAGAGCAGTAATGGAACTGTAATTCTGGGTATTGAGGTCGAGATGGAGGACCGGATGCTGTTTCCACTCCTTCTCGAGACCAGCGACAGCCAGACCTTCGAAGAGTTCCTTCTTTCCCCGGAAATAGGCTTCGAGAGTGCTGATGAGCAGACTTTTGCCGAACCGTCGTGGCCTGCTCAGGAAATAATACCTTCCGGTTGTGACCAACCGATGCATCAAGGCAGTCTTATCCACATAGAAGAAGCCGTCCTTACGCAGGCTCTCGAAATTCTGTATTCCGACCGGATAAAGCTTTCCCATATTCCCGATGATTAGTTGTGTCTATGCAAAAATAACGGATTGCGGCTATATTTCAAATATCCCAAGTCCTGCGGAAATCTGCTATAAGCGGAACATTGCCCCTGCCGTTACCGGATGAAGAGCAGTTCCCGGTATTTCGGAAGAGTCCACATCTGGTCGTCCACGATAAGTTCCAGCTGGTCGATATGTTCTCTGATTTCATCCAGACACGGGAAGACTGTGTCGTGATAGGCGATGGCTTTTTCCCTCTCGTCCTGAATCCTGTTGGCCACTTTCCGGGCTTCCACCATCGCGTCCACATGCCCCTTGATGAAGGCCGTATGGGTCGCGATGGCTTCGATAAGCTCCATATTTCTGACAGTCAGCGCATCAGCCTTGTCCGCAGGGAAGATTTCATGCATCTTGTACACGTTGTCGATGAGTGTACTCTGGTATTTCGTGGCCACAGGGACTATGTGGTTCAGAGCCAAATCCCCGAGCACGCGGGCCTCGATCTGTATCTTCTTCGTGTAAGTCTCCCACTTGACTTCATTCCTGGCTTCGAGCTCCTTGCGGGTCATCACGCCTGTGCTTTCGAACATGTTTATGCTGTCCTCGGAAAGGTAACTGTCGTAGATGAGAGGCACGCTCGTCTCGCAGTCCAGACCACGGCGCGCCGCCTCAGCCTTCCATTCGTCGCTGTATCCGTTCCCGTCGAAATGGATCGGCTCGCACATCCGGATATATTCCTTGATGACGCCCAATATCGCCGAGAATTTGTCTTCGCCTGCGGCAATGCGTTCGTCCACCACTGACTTGAACTCTTTCAGCTGCTCGGCCATGGCCGAATTGAGGACAATCATTGCGCTGGCGCAATTCGCTTCGGATCCTACCGCCCTGAACTCGAACCGGTTCCCGGTAAATGCGAACGGAGAAGTCCTGTTCCTGTCGGTGTTGTCCACAAGGATTTCCGGAATCTGCGGGATGCCGAGATTCATGCCTTTCTTTCCTCCGAGAGACTGCAGGTTTTCCGGTTCGCTTTCACTGATGTGCTTCAGTACTGCGGAGAGCTGCGAGCCGAGGAAGCTGGATATGATGGCAGGCGGAGCCTCATTGGCACCGAGCCTGTGCGCGTTGTTCGCACTGGCGATGGATGCCTTCAGAAGTCCGTTGTGGCGGTAGACCGCCATCAGGGTATTGACGACGAAAGTCACGAAGCGGAGATTGCTCTTGAAATCCTTTCCAGGGGCCATCAGGGCTATGCCGGTGTCAGTGCCGAGAGACCAGTTGTTGTGCTTGCCGCTTCCGTTCACTCCCTTGAAAGGTTTCTCATGCAGAAGGACGCGGAAACCGTGGTTGCGTGCCAGCTTGCGCATCAGAGACATGATCAGCATGTTGTGGTCGTTGGCCAGGTTACATTCCTCGTAGATAGGGGCCAGCTCGAACTGGTTGGGAGCCACCTCGTTGTGCCGTGTCTTGACCGGTATGCCGAGTTTGAGCGATTCTATTTCCAGGTCTTTCATGAAAGCCGCCACCCTGGTCGGAATGGCCCCGAAATAGTGGTCTTCCAGCTGCTGGTTCTTAGCCGAATCGTGCCCCATGAGGGTACGCCCTGTCAGCAGGAGGTCAGGCCGTGCAGCATACAGCCCTTCGTCCACCAGGAAATATTCCTGTTCCCATCCCAGATAAGTGATGACTTTCTTCACGTCAGGGTTGAAATAGTGGCAGACATCAGTAGCGGCCTTGTCGACAGCTCTCAAAGCCTTGAGCAGCGGTGCCTTGTAGTCCAGGGATTCTCCCGTATAGGCTATGAATATGGTCGGGATGCAGAGTGTGTCATCCACGATGAACGCAGGGGACGATGGGTCCCAGGCAGAATAGCCGCGGGCTTCGAAAGTGTTTCTGATACCTCCGTTCGGAAATGATGAAGCGTCAGGTTCCTGCTGTACGAGAAGTTTTCCGGAGAATTCTTCTATGACTCCGCCTTTCCCGTCATGTTCTATGAAGGAGTCGTGCTTTTCGGCAGTGCCTTCTGTCAGCGGGGCGAACCAGTGGGTGTAGTGTGTCACGCCCATCTCCACGGCCCATTTCTTCATCCCGGCCGCGACTTCATCGGCTATGCTTCTGTCCAGAGCCGAGCCTGTGTCTATCACGTTGATGAGCTTTGCATATACGTCCGGTGAAAGATATTTGAACATCTTCTCCCTGTTGAAGACATACATGGCATAGTACTCTGACGGACGGCCTTTAGGCAGTTCCACTTCATGCGGCTTCTTCCCGAAAGCCGTTTCGACCATTTTGAATCTCAGTGTTGACATAGTTCCGGTTCAATTTTGCTGCAAAAATAAAAAACTGTTTTGAAATACACTTAATTTCAAAACAGTTTCTGTAGTCTGCGATCATCATGTGCTTCAAATCAGCCGCAACAAATGTCGCAACGGTTCTGTTCCGGTTACCGGATGAAAAGCAGTTCGCGGTATTTCGGGAGCGTCCACATCCGGTCATCCACGATGAGTTCCAGTTTGTCTATGTGGTATCTGATCTCGTCCAGGCAAGGGAAGACGGTATCGTGGTATGCTACAGCTTTCTCACGTTCGTCAGTGATTCTGTTGGCCACTTTCCTGGCTTCTACCATGGCGTCCACATGCTCCTTGATGAAGGCTGTATGAGAGGCGATGGCTTCTATCAGCTCTACATTCCTGAGAGTCAGGGCATCGGCTTTTTCTGCGGGGAAGATTTCATGCATCTTGTACACGTTGTCGATGAGCGAACTCTGGTATTTCGTGGCCACAGGGACTATGTGGTTCAGAGCCAGGTCTCCGAGCACGCGGGCCTCGATCTGTATCTTTTTCGTGTAAGTCTCCCACTTGACTTCATTCCTGGCTTCCAGTTCCTTGCGTGTCATCACGCCTGTGCTTTCGAACATGTTTACGCTTTCGTCGGTGAGATAATTGTCATAGATAAGAGGTGCGCTTGTCTCGCAGTCCAGGCCTCTGCGCATCGCTTCCGCCTTCCACTCGTCGCTGTAGCCGTTTCCGTCAAACCGTATCGGCTCGCACATCCGGATATATTCCTTGATGACGCCCAATATCGCCGAGAACTTTTCTTCGCCTGCGGCAATGCGTTCGTCCACCGTTGACTTGAATTCTTTCAACTGTTCGGCCAATGCCGAGTTGAGGACGATCATCGCGCTGGCGCAGTTCGCTTCGGAACCTACCGCCCTGAACTCGAACCGGTTTCCGGTAAATGCGAACGGAGAAGTCCTGTTCCTGTCAGTGTTGTCCACGAGGATTTCCGGAATCTGCGGGATATCCAGCTTCATCCCCTTTTTCCCTCCTATGGACTGGAGGTTCTCCGGTTCGCTTTCACTGATGTGCTTCAGCACGGCGGAGAGCTGCGAGCCGAGGAAGCTGGATATGATGGCAGGCGGAGCCTCATTGGCGCCGAGCCTGTGAGCATTGCTGGCGCTTATGATAGACGCTTTCAGCAGACCGTTGTGCTTGTATACGGCCATCAGGGTATTGACCACGAATGTGATGAACCTGAGATTTCCGGAAAAATCCTTGCCTGGCGACATCAGTGCGAGTCCTGTGTCAGTGCCGAGAGACCAGTTGTTGTGCTTGCCGCTTCCGTTCACTCCCTTGAAAGGCTTTTCATGCAGAAGGACACGGAATCCGTGGTTTCTGGCGATTTTGCGCATCAGGGACATGATCAGCATGTTGTGGTCGTTGGCCAGATTGCACTCCTCGTAGACAGGGGCCAGCTCGAACTGGTTCGGGGCCACCTCATTGTGCCGTGTCTTGACCGGTATGCCGAGCTTCAGGGCCTCTATTTCCAGTTCTTTCATGAAAGCGGCGACCCTGGTCGGAATGGCTCCGAAGTAGTGGTCTTCCAGCTGCTGGTTCTTCGCCGAGTCGTGCCCCATGAGGGTGCGTCCTGTCAGCAGGAGGTCAGGCCGTGCCGCATACAGGCCTTCGTCCACCAGGAAATACTCCTGTTCCCATCCCAAATATGCATATACCTTTTTTACATCAGGATTGAAATAATGGCAGACATCTGTGGCGGCCTTGTCCACGGCCCTCAGAGCCTTGAGCAGAGGAGCCTTGTAGTCCAGGGATTCTCCAGTATAGGCTATGAATATGGTCGGGATGCAGAGCGTGTCATCCACGATGAACGCAGGGGATGAAGGGTCCCATGCAGAATATCCTCGGGCTTCGAAAGTGTTCCTGATGCCTCCGTTCGGGAAAGAGGAGGCGTCCGGTTCCTGCTGAACGAGCAGCTTGCCTGTGAATTCCTCGATGACTCCGCCCTTTCCGTCATGCTCTATGAAGGAGTCGTGCTTTTCGGCAGTGCCTTCTGTCAGCGGTGCGAACCAGTGGGTGTAGTGTGTCACGCCCATCTCCACAGCCCATTTCTTCATGCCGGCCGCTACCTCGTCGGCTATGCTGCTGTCCAGAGCCGAGCCGGTGTCTATCACATTGATGAGTTTCGCATAGACATCGGCCGGGAGATATTTGAACATCTTTTCCCTGTTGAAGACATACATGCCGAAATACTCGGACGGCCGTTTCTCCGGGACAGCTACAGTGGCCGGCTTTTTACCGAAGGCCGCCTCCACCATCTTGAATCTTAAAGTTGACATGGCATAAAAATTTAGTTAGTCTAACGTCAGTTCGACGAATTATTCTGCTCAGTACCAGAGATTTCGTCGAACTGACGTTACGATTTCTGCGAAATCTCCTTCCTTTTACGTGTCACCCCTCTAAAATTCTCCCCTATCGAGGGGAGAACTTACTGCCGGATTCGTAAAACGAATCCTCTAAAAGAGGTAGTTCTCTGAAATTCACTTCGTTCTTTTCATCGAACTCACGTTAGTCTATTTGTTGAAGTTCTGTTTGATCCTTTCCATGGCTTCTATGCAGTCGTATCTCTCGCCGAATGCAGTAAGTCTGAGATAACCTTCGCCGCTCGGCCCGAATCCCGAGCCGGGAGTACCTACCACATGCACCTTATGGAGGAGATAGTCGAAGAAGTCCCATGAAGTCTGGCCTTTCGGTGTCTTCAGCCAGATATAAGGGGCATTCACTCCTCCGTAGACTGTCAGGCCTGCATTCTGCAGCCCTTCCCGCATTATACGGGCATTTTCCATGTAGTAGTCTATGATTTTTTTGACCTGCTTCTTCCCTTCCGCAGTGTATATCGCTTCAGCCCCTCTCTGTGTGATATAGCTCGTTCCGTTGAATTTCGTGCATTGCCTTCTGTTCCACAGCTTGTTCAGACTGACTCTCGAATCGTCCAGAAGCGCTCCGCTTACTTCATGAGGAACTACCGTATAAGCGCATCTCACTCCGGTAAAGCCTGCCGTTTTCGAGAAACTCCTGAATTCCACGGCGCATTTCTTCGCTCCCTTGATTTCATATATGGAATGCGGGATATTGTCTTCCCGGATGAAAGCTTCGTAAGCCGAGTCGTAGAGGATGAGCGTATCGTTTGCAAGTGCATAGTCCACCCACTCCTTCAGCTGCTCCCTGGTCAGGACGGTTCCGGTAGGATTGTTCGGATAGCAGAGATACACGATATCCACCCGGTGGTCAGGGATCCTCGGCAGGAAATGGTTCGCTGCCGTGCATGGCATATACGTGATGTTGCTCCAATGTCCGTCACGGCTGATATCTCCTGCCCGCCCGTCGATGACATTGCTGTCTACATATACCGGATATATTGGATCCGTGACACCTACGCTGTTGTCCGTGCTGAGTATGTCGCAGAAATTTCCTGTATCGCTTTTGGCTCCGTCACTGATGAAGATTTCGGATTTGTCGAGATAAATCCCTCGCGGCTGATAGTCATGGCGTATGATGGCGTTGATCAGGAAGTCATAGCCCTGTTCCGGGCCGTATCCTCTGAAAGTGCCTGCATTGGACATCTCCTCTACAGCCTTGTGCATGGCTTTTATGCATACCTCCGGAAGAGGCCTGGTGACATCTCCGATACCCAGTCTGATGAGTCTGACTTCAGGATTGGCTTTCTTGAATGACTGTATTTTTTTCGCGATGTCGGAAAACAGGTAGCTTCCGGGGAGTTTCAGGAAATTTTCATTGACAAGTGCCATAATCCTTTTGTTTTATCGGTTAAATTTCATATTCTATTTCCCCTTCGAAGACTTTTACGGCAGGTCCTGTCATAAGCACATGTCTTTCGGGGGTGATTTCTATGGTGAGATGTCCTCCGTCCATCTCAATGATATATTCTTTGCAGGAATTGCTTTCCGTGTCATTCTTCCGGGCGGCTATGCCGCTGACCAATGCCGCTACAGCCGTGGCGCATGCCCCTGTCCCGCAGGCTTCCGTGATACCGGATCCTCTTTCCCATACCCTCATGCGGATAGTGCCGTTGCCCATATCCGTGGCAAATTCGACATTGGTCCTGTCCGGGAACAACGGATTGTTTTCTATCTCAGGCCCTTCCTTGCCGAGGTCTATGCTGTCCATGTCATCCGTGAAGATGACGAAATGTGGGTTTCCCATCGAAAGCGATATCCCTTCATGCGGGAACCGTCCGCCTGTTTTCAGTCTTCTGATGCCGGAAGGCCGGCCCATGTCCACGCAGACCTGGTTGACAGACCCGCCGTGTGATACTTTCAGATTCAGGACCTTTATTCCCGACAGGGTTTCGAGCCGGATGGAGGTCTTGTCTGTAAGGCCATTCTCGTAGAGGTATTTCCCGACACATCTGCTCGCGTTTCCGCACATCATGGCCTCCGAGCCGTCTGCATTGAAGATCCTCATGCTGAAATCAGCCTTGTCGGAATTTCCTATCAGAACGAGTCCGTCGCTTCCTATACCCGTGTGCGGCCTGCTCCATTTGCGGGAAACGGCGGCAGGGTCGGAAATGGCGAACTGCATCGTATTTACATAGATGTAGTCGTTACCGGCTCCCTGCATTTTGGTGAATCTCATTTTCATGGTCATTTCCCGTAAATCCTGACACAAAATTACAGGGAAATGCAAATGTTCTGTGCCGGTTTTATCCGTTTTTCGTGAAAAAATTTTTTGTCATGCAAAATATGTAGCAAATAACCGGGTTTTGAGAATAAATTATAACTGAAATGCGTCAAATTTTTATAAATTAAAAGCGATTATTCTGATGCTGCATTTTTTTTCGGATTTTTTGCACATCCAGACAGCCAGGGAGTATAAATTTGCCGATGAAAAACAGAAAGACAAGAAACCGGTTCCTTGTTCACTTATCCAAAAACATGAGCAATGAAAAAATTATTTGCCGGGACTGTCCTGACAGTTTTATCAGCGATGTCCCTCCCTATGTCTTCTGTTGCACAGGACAAATTTGAAGCGTCCGTCGGTGCTGACCTGGTCAGCAACTACATCTGGCGCGGGCAGGATCTGGGAAGTGCCAGTATCCAGCCGGCACTCTCACTTTCCTATAAAGGCATCTCGTTTTCAGCGTGGGGCTCTGCAGGACTGAACTGGAGCGATACCCGCGAAGTCGATCTGACTTTGGGATATTCCATAGCAGGTTTCAGCGTTTCGGTGACTGATTACTGGTTCGATGGAGGCCCCGGGTATTTCCATTACCGGAACGGCAATACAAACCATACGTTCGAGGCCCAGGTCGGCTATGATTTCGGTTTTGCGGCCGTGAACTGGTATACGAACTTCGCTGGAAATACAGGATTCAAGGCTGACGGGTCGAAAGCTTATGCCTCCTATTTTGCTGTATCAGCCCCGTTCTCTTTTGCCGGGCTGGACTGGGAGGCGGCAGCCGGGGCGACCCCATGGCAGAACGATTTCTACGCAGGCGGAGCGAATTCAGAATATGCTGTGGACATGATTCACGGATTTGCAGTCTGCAATGTCAGCATAATGGCATCCAAAGCTTTCCGTATTGCCGATGTCTGGTCCATATCTGTTTTCGGACAGATAGTATGGAATCCTTCTACTGAAGCGGCACACTTTGTAGCCGGCATCGGGTTTTGACGAAAATATTGGCCGCAGGCCTGGAATATTCTAGCCTTATTTAACGTGAGTTCGATGAAAAGAACGTAGTGAATTTCAGAGAACTACCTCTATAGAGGATTCGAGGAACGAATCCGGCAGTAAGTTCTCCCATACGCAGGGGAGAATTTAAGAGGGGTGACACGTAGATAAATGAGAGATTTCGAAGAAATCGTAACGTCAGTTCGACGAAATCTCTGGTACTGAGTAGAATAATTCGTCGAACTGACGTTATTTATATACCGTTCAACTTTTCAACAATTTAAAATCAGATGAAATGAAGAAAATCGAAGCAATCATCCGGCGGACGAGGTTCGAGGATGTAAAACAGGCATTGCTGGATGCCGACATCGAATGGTTTTCGTACTATGATGTACGCGGTGTGGGAAAGACCAGGGAAGGCCGCATCTATCGCGGCATCGTGTACGATACGAGTTCCATAGAGCGCATATTGCTTTCCGTTGTGGTCCGGAACAAGAATGTGGAGAAGACTGTCAAGGCCATAGCAGAGGCAGCGCATACCGGTGAAATCGGCGACGGACGTATCTTCGTCATCCCCGTGGAGGATGCAGTCCGCATCAGAACCGGCGAACGCGGCGACATTGCGCTTTATAATGCGGAGCAGGAGAAATGACTTTCCTGAAGGCGGCTGTCGCCTGCGACTGAAGATATTTTTATTTGACGAACTGTAAAACGAAAACAAAATGACACATTTACTTATGATAGATACAGGCAATACGGCCTGGATACTGACTTCCACCATGCTTGTCCTTCTTATGAGCATCCCCGGCATCGCACTCTTTTACGGCGGCCTGGTCAGACAGAAAAACGTCCTGAGCATCATCATGCAGACCATCTTTCTGGTGGCCGTAGTGAGCATCCTGTGGGTGTCCATCGGCTATACCTGGGTGTTCGATACGACTTTTGCCGAGAAAGGACATCCTCTGGCTTTCCTTATCGGAGGTTTCGGAAAGGCTTTCATGCACGGCATCACATTGGACACCGTCACGGCAGGAAATATCCCTGAACTCCTGTTCGCCATGTTCCAGTGCATGTTTGCAGTCATCACTCCGGCACTGATTCTCGGAGCGTTCGCCGAGAGGATCAAGTTCTCCGGGTACATAGTATTCATAGTCATGTGGGTCATCCTGGCCTATTTCCCTATGGCGCACTGGGTCTGGGGAGGCGGTTTCCTGCAGAAGATGGGAGCGATAGATTTTGCCGGAGGCACTGTGGTGCACATAAATGCGGGAATATCGGCTCTGGTCATGGCCATAATGCTGGGGCAGAGATCCGACTATAAGATCGGTCATCCTGTCACCCCGCACAATGTCACTTTCGTGTTTATGGGTACGGCCTTCCTTTGGCTCGGATGGTTCGGCTTCAATGCCGGAAGCGGGCTATGTGCGGATGGCCTGGCGGCCAATGCCTTTATGGTTACGCATATCGCCACTGCGGCCGCGGCAGTGACCTGGATGGCGATAGACTGGATATTCAACAAGAAGCCGACAGTCATCGGAAGCTGTACGGGAGCCGTGGCCGGTCTGGTTGCTATCACTCCAGCGGCTGGAAGCACGGACTTGTCCGGAGCGTTCTGCATAGGCATGATTACCTCCATTATATGTTTCTGTATGGTGGCTGTAGTAAAGCCAAAACTCAGATATGACGACTCCCTCGATGCATTCGGAGTACACGGAATCGGAGGAATCGTGGGTTCAGTGCTGACCGGAGTATTTGCCACGCGCTTTGTAACAGGTGAGTCCGGAGTCCAGGGCGCCCTCTATGGAGACTGGCATCAGCTGGCCGTGCAGCTTGTCGCGACAGCCTTCGCTATAGCTTTCAGCGCCGTCATCACCTTCGTACTGTTCAAGGCGGTGGATGCAACCGTAGGCCTGCGTGTGGACAAGAGGGTGGAGGAAGAAGGACTCGACATCTACGAGCACGGTGAGTCTGCCTATAACAGATAAGAGGGGAGTCCGGGAAAAAGCGGAGACTGTGTCAAAACAACAAATCTGCCGGATCGAGGGACAGAAACTCTTCAAGAGGAATGCCTCCGGTCCCGACGATGAAAGTCTGGACCGGAGAGAATTTTTCCTTGAATACCCGGATGCCGTTATTGGCGGTGCGGCGGCCGCTTTTTACTTCTATTGCGATGCACTTGTGATTATATTCGAGGACGAAATCTACCTCGTCGTCACGGTTGCGCCAGTAATACACTCTGTAGCCTGTTTCATCCGCCATATTGAGCAAATGTGCACCTACGGCGCTTTCTGCCCATCTGCCCCATATCTTCGGCGAAGTGAAAGCCTGTCGGTATGTATATCCAGAGAGGGCGCTGAGCAGGGCTGTGTTATAGACCATCATCTTCGGAATCGAGTTGTATTTGCGAGCATTGTCATTTGCATACTTCTGCAAGCCGCATAACAGTCGGGATTCGTCGAGAGTCGTGAGATAGTTTGCCAATGTCGTCACATTGCCGACATCCTGCAACTGTCCTAAAAGTTTGTTGAGAGCTATTTCTTCACCGGAATACGTGCAGCCAAGCTCGAACAGTCTGAGCATCAGTTCCGGCTTGTACACGATCTTCGTCATCAGAATATCATGTTCTATGGCCGGAGCGATTATGCTGTCCTTGATATAATGCCGCCAGCGTGCTTCGTTGTTTGTAAATGCTATGCCGCCGGGGAATCCTCCGAAAAAAATATAATGGTCTATGTCCATGCCGAAGGCCTCTTTTACTTCCGTATAACTCCAATGAGGCATACGGATCAGTTCGTATCTGCCGGCCAAAGATTCCGTAAGTCCGTTTTTGAGCAAGAGCCTGGATGATCCGAGAAGGACTACCTTTATCTTCACATCATTGAAAGTGTCTGCATCCCACTCTTTTTTTACCGCTTCACTCCAGTTGTCGATTTTATGGACTTCGTCAATGACCAACAGATATTCCCCGGCATGAGCGAGTCTCATCCTCTGTCTGGCGGTTTCCCAGATTTCTCCTATCCACCCGGTGTCGCGAGGGTCTGTATTGTCAGCGGAGACAGCCGTGAATCCGATTGACATGTCTGAAAGAACCTGCTTTACCAATGTCGATTTCCCGACTTGCCTCGGTCCTGATATGACCTGAATTTTATTCCGTGGTTCTTCTATTCGTGACCTTAATTCCTTATATTGATGTCTTTTGTACATAAGTCGCTTATTTTCATAGCACAAATATATACAAAATTCTCAAATATCCTCAACAAAATTCTCAAATCAGTCTTGCAAAATTCTCAAATCTTTTCGATTTTCGGGTCATTTCCAACGGCGATGCGGCCGCAGCCGGGAAATCTGCCGCTGTGCCGTCAATATGCCTGGTCATGCACTCCGGAAACGGCACGGCCGCTCGGGTCGTTCTTTCCTGTGAAAGACGCGTCCCATGCCAGGGCCTCGGCTGTGGAGCAGGCCACACTCGGGACACTCGGCACGCTGAGGGCGGCGCTGTCGCTCGGGAAGTGTTCTTCGAAGATACTGCGGTAGAAATATTCTTCCTTGTTCCGTGGCGGATTTACAGGAAATCTTTCGGCGGCATGTGCCATCTGCTCATCAGACACGGCTTTTGAGGTCATTCCCTTCAGCGTATCTATCCAGCTGTAGCCGACTCCGTCGCTGAACTGCTCCTTCTGTCTCCAGACTATCGCTTCAGGAAGCATGTCGGAAAACGCTTCCCTCAGTATCTTCTTCTCGATGGTCTTCCCGGGGCACATCTTGGCTGCCGGATTCAGACGCATCGCCGTATCCAGGAATTCCTTGTCGAGGAACGGGACGCGTCCTTCCACACCCCATGCCGACAAGGATTTGTTCGCCCTCAGGCAGTCGTAAAGATGCAGTTTCGAGAGCTTCCGCACTGTTTCTTCATGGAAGGCGCGGGCATCCGGGGCCTTGTGGAAATACAGATAGCCTCCGAACACTTCGTCCGCCCCTTCTCCGCTCAGCACCATCTTGATGCCCATGGATTTGATGACCCGTGCCAGCAGATACATGGGAGTCGAGGCCCTTACCGTAGTCACATCATAAGTTTCTATATGATATATGACGTCCTTCAGGGCATCCAGACCTTCCTGTATGGTATAGTTTATTTCATGATGGACGGTTCCTATATGATCTGCCACCATCTTCGCCTTTGACAGGTCAGGAGCACCTTTCAGTCCGATGGCGAAACTGTGGAGTTGAGGCCACCACGCTTCGTTCCTGTCTCCTGATTCGATACGGCGTGACGCGAATTTCTTCGCTACGGCTGAGATGACGGAACTGTCCAGGCCTCCTGAAAGCAGGACCCCATACGGCACATCGCTCATCAGCTGGCGTTTCACTGCCGATTCGAGCGCATTTCTCAGCCCGGCAGGATCTGCGGCGTTTTCCCTTACTTTGTCGTAATCCTCCCAGTCCCTTCTGTACCAACGTTTCATCACGCCTTCGCTGCCGATGAAACAATGTCCCGGCAGAAATGGTTCGTAGCTGTCGCAGATTCCTTCGAGCGCCTTCAGTTCGCTGGCGCAATAAATTTTTCCTTCCCTGTCCCGTCCTATATACAGAGGTATGACGCCTATCGGATCGCGGGCTATGAGAAAGTCGTCTTTTTCTTCATCGTACAATGCAAATGCGAAGATCCCGTTCAGGTCTTCCAGAAATCCTGCGCCTTTTTCCCGGTACAATGCCAGTATGACTTCGCAGTCGCTTCCTGTAGCGAAGCTGTATTTGCCGGCAAATTCCCTGCGTATGTCCTGATGGTTGTATATTTCGCCGTTTACGGCCAATACCTGTTTCCGGTCAGGGGAGAAGAGCGGCTGTCCGCCGCTGGCCGGGTCCACGATGGACAGTCGTTCATGAGCCAAAACTGCCGATTTTCCGACATATATCCCGCTCCAGTCCGGTCCTCTGTGTCTGATTCTCCTTGACATGGTCAGGGCAGTGCTCCTGAATCTCTCAGAATCGCCCTTTATATTGAATATCGCTGCTATTCCGCACATAATATTATGAGTACTTTCCGGTTTTTTATATCAAGATTTCGGACATCATTCCCATGCTTACGTTGCTGCATTTATCATAAGCCATTGATATACGCATCGATGTCGGCTGCGGCCTGGCGGCCGGATGCGATGCACCTGACCACGAGACTTGCCCCGGTAGCGGCATCCCCGGCTATGAATGCATTGTCCGGCAGGACAGGGTGATCGGGTTTCAGGAAACCCATGGCGATGAGGACCATGTCTGCCTTGATGATTTCCTTTTTTCCGGTGGATTTCATCATTGGCCGGCCTCCGTCGGGAGCCGGTTCCCATATCACTTCTTCCACTTCCGCTCCGGTGACATTTCCCTGACTGTTTCCGATGAACCTCAGGGTATTCAGACACCATTTCCTGACGCATCCTTCTTCGTGGCTGCTGCTGGTTTTCAGTACCACAGGCCATTGCGGCCACGGGGTGGCAGGATTTTCTCCGACAGGAGGTTCCGGCATGATTTCTATTTGAGTCACGCTTGCGGCTCCTTGCCTGATGCTTGTCCCTATGCAGTCGCTGCCGGTGTCACCGCCTCCGATGACCAGCACTTTTTTCCCTTTCGCGCTGATCCTGTTTTCCTTGGAGAATGTCTGCCCGGCAAGGATCCTGTTCTGTTGGGAGAGCATTTCCATGGCCAGGTAGATCCCTTTCAGTTCCCGTCCGGGTATGCTGAGGTCTCTGGCTTGGGGAGTCCCTGTGCAGATGCAGTATGCATCGAAGCCTTCGGGCAGGTTTTTCAGGTCGATTTCCGATTTCGTCTTGAAGACTATTCCTTCGGCTTCCATGACAGTGAGCCTCCTGTCGATGATGGCCTTGTTCAGCTTGAAATTCGGAATGCCGAAGCGCAGAAGTCCTCCGATGTATTCGTCCTTTTCGAAGACAGTGACTTCGTAGCCTCGCCTGTTCAGCTGGTTTGCCGCGGCCAGACCTGCAGGACCGGAGCCGATGACAGCCGCTTTCCTGCCGTTCCTCTGCCATGTCCGCGGTATGACATATCCTTCCCTGAATGCAGCTTCTATGACGGCGGCTTCATCTTCGCGGACTGTCACCGGAGCGTCGATGGTCAGTTTCAGTACACAGCTTTTCTCGCACAAAGCCGGACATATCCTGCCTGTGAATTCAGGAAAGTCGTTTGTGAGCGACAATATTTCGTAGGCTTCCTTCCATCTTCCGTGATACATGGCATCCTGGAATTCCGGAGGCCTGTTTCCGAGAGGACAGGCCCAGTGGCAGAACGGCACACCGCAGTCCATGCATCTGGAGGCCTGGAGTTTCCTGTCACTGGTGTTCAGGGTCTGTTCCACTTCCCCGAAATCAAGTATGCGGTCATGTATCGGACGGTAGCCGGCCTCCTGCCGCGGTACCGTCATGAATGCTTTAGGGTTTCCCATAATTTCCGTTTTAACTTAACGTCGATCCGATGAATATTCTGAAAAGAAAAACCGACTTTAATAGTCTCTCTGTACTTCGGCGATTTTCTGCTGCAGTTTTTTCATCTGCTCTTCTGCGAGCACTCTCTTGTATTCGATAGGTGTCACCTGGATGAACTCATCTGCATATCTGCTCCAGTCATCCAGCATTTTCCTGGCGAGCTGAGAACCGGTGTATAGGTAGTGCTGTCTGATGAGTTCGTGCAGTTCCTTCCGTGAAGACGAGTCTTCGAGCAGGGACAGTTCCACCATCTCCATGTTGCAGAAATAGTCGAATTTCCCGTCCGGATCCCAGACGTATGCCAGACCTCCGCTCATGCCAGCCGCGAAGTTCCTGCCTGTTTCGCCGAGGACCACCACCCGGCCTCCGGTCATATATTCGCAGCAGTGGTCTCCTGCACCTTCGACCACTGCAATGGCTCCGGAATTCCTGACTGCAAAGCGTTCGCCTGCGCGTCCGTTGATGTAGACTTCTCCGCTGGTCGCTCCGTAAAGCAGGGTGTTCCCGGCTATGGTGTTTTTCTCTGCTTCGAAATCGCTTCTGACAGGGGGTCGTACAGATATTCTGCCTCCGCTGAGACCTTTGCCGAGGTAGTCGTTCGCTTCGCCTTCGAGTCTGAAACTGATTCCATGTGCGAGGAAAGCCCCGAAGCTCTGTCCGGCCGATCCCTTGAACTTGATTTCTATGGTATCGTCCGGAAGTCCGCTTTCTCCGTATCTTGAGGCGATGACGCCTGAAAGCATTGCGCCGACGGCGCGGTCAGTGTTGGCGACGGCATATTCGAGGGATATTTCCTTTTTCTTTTCTATGGCATCGGCGGCGGCCTTGATGATTTCCGTGTCGCGCACGTTCCATATGTCGTGCACCTGTTCCGTGACGTTGTGCAGGGCGCATCCTTTGTCTGGCGGACAGAGTATTCTTGAGAAATCAAGTTTTGCCGCCTTTGTGCCTTCCGGTGCCGGCACAGTCTCTATGAGATCTGTCCTGCCCACTATGTCGTCAAGTTTGCGGAAGCCCATTTCCGCCAGATATTCACGGACTTCCTGCGCCAGGAACCTGAAGTAGTTCACGACGTATCTGTAGTGCCCTCTGAAATGTTTCCTGAGTTCGGGATTCTGGGTGGCTACTCCTACAGGGCAGGTGTTCGAGTGGCATTTGCGCATCATCACGCAGCCGAGCACTATCAGCGCAGTGGTCCCGAATGCGAATTCTTCGGCTCCGAGCAGGGCCATGGAAATCACGTCCTTCCCGGTTTTGAGCTGTCCGTCGGTCTGCAGCCGCACCTGTCCCCTGAGTCCGTTCAGCACCAAAGTCTGCTGGGTCTCGCTCAGTCCTATTTCAGGCGAAATCCCTGCATACCTCATGGATGAGGCCGGCGATGCCCCGGTCCCTCCTTCTGCTCCGGATATGACTATGATGTCAGCCTTGGCCTTGGCTACTCCTGCGGCTATGGTCCCGACTCCGCTTTCCGATACGAGCTTTACGCTGATGAGAGCCTTAGGGTTTATGTTTTTCAGATCGAAAATCAGCTGGGCCAGGTCTTCGATGGAATAAATGTCGTGGTGCGGCGGAGGCGAAATCAGGGATATTCCAGGTATGGAATGCCTGGTCCTGGCTATGATTCCGTCCACCTTGAACCCCGGCAGCTGGCCGCCTTCACCCGGCTTTGCCCCCTGGGCTACCTTGATCTGGATTTCTTCGGCATTCACCAGATACTCCGCAGTCACGCCGAAACGTCCGGATGCTATCTGCTTGGTCTTGCTGTTCAGGGATATGCCGTCTTCTGTCCCTGAAAACCTGCAGCTGTCCTCACCTCCTTCACCGGTGTTGCTTCTGGTCCCGAGAAAGTTCATGGCCATGGCGAGGGCTTCATGGGCTTCCTTGCTGATGGCTCCGAATGACATGGCTCCGGTCACGAAGCGCTTCACGATGCTTTCCACAGGTTCCACTTCCTCTATAGGGACAGGATTTTTCCTGAATCTGAAAAAGTCCCTAAGGAAAACCGGAGATGCCTTTTCGTCAGCCATGCGTGTGAACTCCTTGAATTTTCCGTAGCTGCCTGTCCGCGTGGCGAGCTGGAGTGTACTGATGGTTTCAGGATTCCAGGCGTGTTTTTCCCCGTCTTTCCTGTATGAGAACTGCCCGATATGAGGAAGGATTCCGAGCGGAACTGCAGGTCTGAATCCGCTGTCATGGAATCTGATATAGTCGGCTGCTATTTCCTTGAGTCCTATTCCCCCTATGGTGGACACAGGGGTGTGGAAATATGTCCTGAGCAGATCTTCTCCCAGGCCGACGGCTTCGAATATCTTCGCTCCGCGGTAGGATCTGATGGTGCTGATGCCCATTTTGCTCATGATTTTGTACAGACCTTTGCAGATGGCCTTTATGTAGTTCTTTTCTGCAGTTTCGTAATTCAGCTGTATCCTTTCCGTCTTTACGAGACTGTCAAGTACGGCGAAGGCCATGTACGGGTTGATGGCGCTGGCTCCATATCCCATCAGCAGGGCGGCGTGCATCACTTCGCGGATTTCTCCGCTTTCCACTATGAGTGCCGTCTGCACCCTTTTCTGCACGGAAATCAGATAGTGGTGTACGGCACTTACCGCCAGCAGCGACGGTATGGCCGCATGTTCTGCATCTGTTCCGCGGTCTGAAAGTATGATGTAGTTGACACCGTCATCTACTGACTGCTCTGCCTGTCTGCATAGATTCCCGAGTGCTTCCCGGAGTCCGGACCCGCCTCCCGATACATTGAAGGTCATCGGCAGTTTGACGGTCTTGAATCCTTTGTACCTGATGTTGCACAGTATGTCCAGCTGTGTGTTTGTCAGTACAGGATGGGGCAGCCTGACCATTTTGCAGTGCTTTTCGTCAGGCATGAGAATCTGCATGCCTACAGCACCTATGTATTCGGTCAGGGACATTACGAGTTCTTCGCGGATAGGATCGATGGCCGGGTTCGTGACCTGGGCGAACTGCTGTCTGAAATAGTTGAACAGCAGCTGCGGTTTTTCGGAAAGTACGGCCAGCGGCGTGTCGTTTCCCATGGAGGCGACAGGTTCGGAGCCGTTCGTACACATCGGCATGATGATTCTTTCGATGTCTTCTCTGGTGAATCCGAAGTTCCTCAAAAGTATGTCGTAGTTTTCCACCCTGTTTTCCACTTTCCGTCCGCTTTTGAGAGTGTCCAGCTCTATTCTGTTCGCCGACAGCCACTGCCTGTAAGGCTTGGCCGAGGCCAGTTCCTGTTTCAATCCGGCATCATAATGTATCTTTCCTTCCTGCGTGTCCACTATCAGCATCTTGCCTGGCTGCAGACGTCCTTTTTCCAGTATCTCGTTCGGCTCGAAACTTATGACTCCGGCTTCGCTCGCCACGACCATCATTCCTGTTTTCGTGATCAGGTATCTGGCCGGGCGCAGTCCGTTCCTGTCCAGCATTCCGCCTGCATAGCGTCCGTCAGAGAACAGCAGGGCGGCAGGCCCGTCCCAAGGTTCCATCAGTATCGAATGGTATTCATAGAAAGCCTTCAGGTCTTCGCTGATAGGGTTTTTGTCGTTGAACGATTCAGGTACGAGCATTGCCATGGCATGAGGAAGGCTCATGCCTGACATCATGAAGAATTCCAGAACATTGTCCAGGGATGCACTGTCGCTCATGCCAGGCTGGATTATCGGGCGGATGGCCTTTATATCAGGAATTTCCGGTGTGGCGAGGACGCTTTCCCGTGCTTCCATCCAGGCACGGTTTCCTCTGATGGTGTTTATTTCTCCATTGTGCGCCAGCACCCGGAACGGCTGGGCGAGACTCCATGTCGGGAAGGTATTCGTGCTGAATCTGGAGTGTACGAGGGCGATTCCGCTGGTGAAATACGGCTGCGAGAGGTCAGGGAAGTATTCCCGCACCTGCGTGGATGAGAGCATACCTTTATAAACTATGGTCCGGCTCGACAGGGAGACCATATAGAAGTCCCTGTCATCCACCCGTTTCTCGATTTTCTTGCGGATGATGTAGAGTTTCCTTTCGAAATTCTCTCCGGCTGTATGGCCAGTGATGAAAATCTGCCTGATGTCCGGCTCGCTTTCGAGTGCATCTTTCCCGAGGATGCCGCTGTTTACAGGCACTGACCTCATGTGCATCAGCGAAAGTCCTTCCCGTTCGGTCTCTTCGATAATGATGCTGTAGATTTCCTCCTGCCGTTTCGGGTTTTTTGGCAGAAAGACGAGACCTGTCCCGTATTTCCCTTTTTCGGGGACGGGTATTCCCTGCAGAAGAATGAATTCGTGAGGAATCTGGAGCATGATTCCCGCTCCGTCACCTGTCTTGTTGTCAGCGCCTTCAGCCCCTCTGTGCTTCATGTTTTCCAGCACTTTCAGGGCGGAGTCCACCAGTTCGTGGGATTTGTCTCCGTGGATGTTCACGAGCATGCCCACTCCGCACGCATCGTGTTCGTGGCCCGGGTCGTACAGGCCTTTTCTCATAGTCATATCCATAGTCGTGTCTGTCAAGTTCCTGAGATGATTCCGAGTAATGCGGGGATGGAATCCTCAGTCAATACAAATTTACCGCATGTTCCGTTTTCCAGTCACGGAATTCCTGTAAAAATGCATTGATAAAAAGGCGGTATTTCACTTCGTAAGCAAAATACCGCCAATGCTGATATTGTTTAATTTTTTTGCCGCTTCTCGCGGCAATATGGAAGCCGTCAGTCTTTCAGACATCCTGCCGGGACGACGAGGACATTGTCCTGCGGACGCCTGTATGCATAGTTTCCCACTCCGGTCATGACCATAAGAAAAGACGGCGGATTCATTCTGTCCGTATCGATTTTCCGGGAAATTACAATTAATACTTTGGGTAATGATTTTAAGTCAATGCGTTGAAAGACAAAGAAATCGTATGTTTTGATGTGGCAGTTGGCCAGTTTTTGATGTGGCAGTTGGCCGATTTTTGATGTGGCAGTTGGCGGAAAATCATGGGAACGTTTGCATTGTCCGGGAAGCGTTTTTCAATCGTTCCCGGACAAATATTGGCGCGGAGCGGTATATGGAAACTCTTTTTATCTTAAATTTGACAGAGCCTTTGATTTTGGCGAAGCCATGTAATTCATACACTGGGATATTTTTATGGAAGCAGACAGAAAATATGTCGTCGGTATCGGCGAAGCTCTGTGGGATGTATTGCCCGAAGGGAAAAAGATAGGCGGTGCGCCGGCGAATTTCGCTTATCATGTGTCGCAGTTCGGACTGGAAAGCCGTGTAGTCAGCGCAGTGGGTGACGATGCTCTCGGCGAAGAGATTCTGACGAATTTCAGGGAGAAGAACCTGCAGTGCATGGTTCCGAAGGTGGCGTTTCCTACAGGAACAGTCCAGGTCACGGTGGATGCGGCCGGAGTACCGTGTTATGATATCATGCAGGGTGTCGCATGGGACAATATCCCGTTTACGGAGGAGCTGGCGAAGCTGGCGGGGCAGACCTGTGCGGTGTGTTTCGGGTCGCTGGCCCAGAGGAGCGAGGTTTCTCACAATACCATACAGTCATTTCTGGATGCAATGTCTGACGGTGACGGCATTTACCGGATTTTCGATATCAATCTCAGGCAGGACTTTTACAACAGGGAGATTTTATGCGAATCTCTGGAAAAGTGCAATGTACTGAAAATAAATGATGAAGAGCTGTCGATAGTCGGCAGGATGTTCGGGTATACGGGGCAGGACATGCGGGAGACATGCATGAAGCTCCTGGAGGATTACGGGTTGAAAATGCTGATTCTGACTTGCGGAGTGGCAGGCAGCCATGTGTTTACCCGTGATTCCGTTTCATTCCGGGAGACGCCGAAAGTCAGTGTGGCGGACACCGTAGGGGCTGGGGATTCTTTCACAGGTGCTTTTATCGCTGCGTTGCTGAAAGGCAAGACGGTAGAGGACGCTCATGGGTTGGCTGTGGATGTCTCGGCTTATGTCTGTACGCAAAGCGGAGCCATGCCCGTATTGCCGGCATCGCTGGTCCGTCGTGCAGAATGACAGGCATTTCCTTATTCCGGATGGATATTTCCTGAAGATTCCCGCATCCTGATTTCCGCGTTCAGCACTTCCTTGCGGTTCGGACAGTCAGGATTCTTGATTTTTTCCAGAATCAATTCTGCCGCTTTCTCTCCCATCTGCAGCAACGGCGGCTCTACGGTCGTCAGTTTTGGGTATACGATAGTGGAAAGTTCTGTTCCGGAAAAGCTGGCTACAGCCACTTCTTCCGGAATTTTCTTGCCCAGTTCCCTCAGCCGGTTCATGACTCCGATGGCCAGTGTGTCCGTGAATGCGAAGACGGCATCGAAACCGATTCCTTTCTTCACCAGTGTTTCCGCGACTTCTGCTCCTGCTTCGAATGTCATTCCAGCCTTGAATATCATGGAGTCCGCCTCCACCGGCAGTTTGTATTTGGCCATCGCATCCATGTAGCCTCTGAGACGTTCCTGTGAATTGTATATGTCGTCCGGACCCTGTATATGGACGATTCTTTTCCGTCCTCCAAGTATGAGTTTTTCTATCAGGAAAAATGATTTTCTGTAGTCATCGACTAAGACCTGCGGTACATCGAGTCCGTGCGGGATGCGGTCATAGAACACCATGGGCATTTCCGATTTCTGAAGACGGCGGTAGTCTTCCGCGTTTTTCCGCCAGCTGCACAGGCTGATGATGATGCCGTCCACCATGAAATGCTCCATCAGTTTCAGGTTCTCGCGTTCTATTTCCGGATCTTCACCGGAGTCAGCCACGATCACCTTGATGCCGTTTGCATACAGCACATTCTGAATCCCGCTTACCACTTTCGAGGCGAACGGAGTGACCATTTCAGGAACGATGACTCCTACGGTGTTCGTATGTCCGTATTTGAGATTCGTGGCTATGGGATTCGGCTTGTATTCCAGAATTCTGGCCGCTTCGAGCACTTTTTCCTTCGTCTCCTTCCTGACATTCTTGTCATTCACCAGCGCCCGCGAGACTGTAGAAACGGATATCGACAGATACCGGGCGATGTCCTTGATCGTGACGTGTTTCATGTTTTCTTCTGTTCAACTCCATACAAAAATATCTCTTTCTGACGATAAATCCTAATTCCCGGTAACGTTTGCAGGTTCCGGGAACGTTCCCGCAATCGTTTGCAGACACAAGCTTCGCCAAAGAAACATGTCGGATGCGCAGGAATTCTAACTTTGTAAACACATGACCGCAGAATTAAATTAATGTTAAATAACGTGAGTTCGATGAAAAGAACGGAGTGAATTTCAGAGAACTACCTCTTTTAGAGGATTCGTTTTACGAATCCGGCAGTAAGTTCTCCCCTCGATAGGGGAGAATTTAAGAGGGGTGACACGTAAAAGGAAGGAGATTTCGCAGAAATCGTAACGTCAGTTCGACGAAATCTCTGGTACTGAGTAAAATAATTCGTCGAACTGACGTTAAATAATAACCGATTATGAAATCCTCAGTTAACTCGTATCATTACGTCAGACAGAATGTAAAAGCAGGCATACTTCACATCGGAGTGGGGAATTTCCACCGCGCGCATGAAGAATATTATACGAACCTTCTTCTCGAATATCCAGGCCAGCAGGAATGGGGTATCTGCGGGGCGATGCTGCTTCCAGGGGACGAAAGGCTTTACAGGATATTGAAAGGACAGGATCGCGAATACACGCTGACGGTATGCGGACGTGACGGTCACGATGAAGCATACCGTATCGGCTCGCTCGTGGAGCTGCTGTGGGGAGTGGAGAATCCGGAGGCCGTGCTCGCCAGGATAGCGGACAGGGATATCCGCATCATCACCATGACCATCACCGAGGGCGGGTACAATATAGAAAAATCCACCGGGGAATTCATGCTCGATGACACGGCAGTGCAGCATGACTTGCAGAATCCCCAGGCTCCGCAGACAGTGTTCGGATTCATTGCCAAGGGACTCCGCCGGAGGAAGGCTGCTGGCAGCGGCCCTGTCACCATCCTTTCGTGCGACAATCTCCAGCACAACGGCAATACAGCCCGCAAGGCTTTCACATCATTCATACAGGCCCAGGATCCTGAGCTCGCGGCGTGGATGCAGTCCAACGTGACTTTCCCGAACAGCATGGTGGACCGTATCACTCCTGCCACAAGGCCGGAAGACATCGTCCGTCTGAATGAAAAGAACGGGACCGACGACCAGGCTCCGGTTTATTGCGAGGATTTCATCCAATGGGTGATTGAAGACGATTTCATTGCCGGACGTCCGGCATGGGAGAAGGTAGGGGCAGAGTTCACTTCCGATGTCACGGCATACGAGAACATGAAGCTGAGCCTTCTGAACGCTTCACACACCCTGCTTTCCTATCCGTCCTTCCTGAGCGGATACAGGAAAGTGGACGATGCCATGCATGACGAACGGATTGCGAAGTTTGTCAGGACCTTCATGGATGTCGACATCACCCCTTATGTGCCGGCTCCCGGCAATACCGATCTGGAACTGTACAAGCAGACACTGATAGAGAGATTCGGAAACCGTTCGGTGAGCGACCAGATCGCGCGCCTGTGTTTCGACGGGATTTCCAAGTTCCCGGTATATGTGATGCCGAATCTGATCAAAATGATCAGGGATCATGCGGACCTCACCAGAGTAGCCTATCTGATAGCGGCTTACAGACACTATCTGAAATACCGTACCGATGACCGCGGGGCGGCGTTCGAGATAGCGGAACCATGGCTGACTCCTGAAGACGAGACAGTGATTTCCAGCGATGATCCTGTGGATTTCCTCGGATTGTCGGCGTTCAGGAGCACGGACTTGAAATCTTCTCCGGAATTCGTCGGGCTGTATCTCGACATGGTGGCAGGCATCCGTGCGAAAGGGGCTATGGCCACGCTGGAGGGTATATTGTAATCACGATGATTATCTGACGGCAGCCGGAAGGGTGTTTTGGCGCAAGCCATGAAATTCCATTTCCATGGTTGCCGGCATAAAACGGGAACAAATGGTATCTCAGAAAAAATACAGCTTGGGGCCGTTCGCGGTACTGACTTTCATTTATTTCATCGTAGGTTTCCTGACCACTGTGAACGGTCAGTTCCAGGGCCCGATGAAAGTGGCTTTCCTGTCTCAGACGGAAGAACTGCGGAATACGCTGACGACCATGATATCCTTCTTCTTTTTCCTCGGGTATCTGCTGAACAGTTCTCTCGGGGGAAAATGGGTGAATGCCCGTGGATATAAGGTGACCATGCTGCGTGCCCTGGTCATCATGGTGGCGGGACTGGTGATGTATTCCCTGTCATCATGGCTGGCGGTCCACTGCGGTGATGCGAGCGTCAGGATAGCCGATGATGTGATTCCATGCGGGTATTTCGTATTCCTGCTGGGCTCGTTCCTGATGGGTACGTCAGCCGCCATCCTACAGGTGGTCATAAACCCGTATGTTTCTGCCTACGAGCTTCCGGGAACACAGCCTGTCCAGCGAATGAATATCGTATGCGGCATAAATTCATTCGGTACTACGATAGCGCCGTTCTTTGTCACCGGTATCTTCTTTTCGGGAGTGGCCCTGGAAAGCGTCACCGCCGACCAGCTGATGGTGCCGTTCCTTCTCGTAGCGCTGTGCATCGTAGTCACGACTCTTGTCACATCGAGACTCAGTCTTCCGGACATCGAAGGCACGCGGGCTGAGAACGGTAAGGGCCTTACCAGGAGCATCTGGTCTTTCCGTCATCTGACATTGGGCGTGATAGCCATATTCTTTTATGTGGGGACAGAGGTCGCCGTGGGGTCGAATGTGAATCTTCATGCCATGGAACTGATAGAGTCCGGCGACGGGCTGACTTTCTTCGGAAAAGACCGTCTGATACTCTGGGGCATGGATCTGGGAATACCTGCGTTGCTGGCCACCCTTTACTGGGGAGGAATGATGGTGGGACGGCTTGTCTTCAGTTTTTTCAACAATATTTCCGCCCGGTGGCTGCTGACTGCAACGACTGTCCTGGCTTCGGCATTGATAGTGGCGGCCATGATCACTGACAACCTCTGGCTTCTGGTATCTGTAGGCTTGTGCCATTCGGTCATGTGGAGCTGCATTTTCACTCTGGCTGTACAGGGCTTGAAGGAATACACGTCCAGGGCGTCAGGTGTCTTCATGATGGGCGTGTTCGGAGGTGCGGTCTTCCCTGTGCTGCAGGGAGTGTTTGCCGACCTTGCCGGCAGCTGGCAGTGGACATGGAGCATAGCTCTGGCCTGTGAACTCGTGATGCTGCTTTATGCCCTGTTCGGTTCGAAAGTCAGGAAAGAGGATGTCATAGCGTAGTTTGAATATATTATAACGTGAGTTCGATGAAAAGAACGGAGTGAATTTCAGAGAACTACCTCTTTTAGAGGATTCGTGGAACGAATCCGTAGGCAAGTCCTCCCATACGAAGGGGAGGATTTAGGAGGGGTGACACGTAAAAGGAAGGAGATTTCGAAGAAATCGTAACGTCAGTTCGACGAAGTCTCTGGTACTAAGTAAAATAATTCGTCGAACTGACGTTATTATAGGTTAGTTTCTAGTTTTTATATGGATGCCGGTGGCTGGAAGTGATTTCAGCCACCGGCAATTTTTGTTTTCTCCTTATAACCTTGAAATATCCACTTTATAAAAAGTCGGAGCCGCATTGCTCTTTTCGAGGAACATTGTCATGTAGATAGGGGCATAGATGATTTTGCCTGCTACACGCAGATTGTCGTTATTGAATACGACTGCTTTAGGAAGGTCATATTCTGGGCAATCCATTATGTTGGACAAAGCGCGGTGTGTCTCGTAATCCTTGCCCGATTTTACCTCAATAGGCAGTACCTTGCTGTCGAGTTCGATCACGAAATCCAGTTCGCCGCGTTTTTTATTGTTGTAATAGTAGGGAGTGATGCCGTGCGCCACCAACTCCTGCACAACAGCATTCTCGTATATCGAACCGAAGTTGATGTCTTTGTCTCCTTTGATGATCCTCATCTGAATTCCCTCGGCATATTGACAAGCCAGCAGTCCGATATCACTTTGGAAAAGTTTGAATAAATTGCGGGAGCGGGCAAGCAGAAGTGGTATTTTCGGCTCTTCCACGTTATAGACGGGCAATGCTACGCCTGCATTTGTCAACCATAAAAAGCTGTTCTCGACCCGATCGAATTTTGCGTGTTCATTCAGCCGTTTCAAGATGAAACGTTTGTTTTTGGCGTTTAATTCCGGTGGAATAAGATTGAATATCTCTTCGATATAAAGTTTATTGTCCGGATCATACTTTGCGATGTCCCGTTTGTACAGACGGATGATATCCTGCTGAACGGTCATCACCTCTTGCAGGTTGTTGCTCTCCATATATTTGCTCACGGCTGCAGGCATACCGCCTACAATAAGATAGAGCCGGAACAGCTCCATGATTTTGCCGTGCACAAATTCATCGACAGCAGTACGGTTCTGCCACGCTTCGCGTAACGACCCGATAATGGAGTCATTGATACCCACACATGAAATAAACTCCTCAAAATCGAGAGGAAACATATCCTTGACTCCCATGTACCCGACAGGTTCCGACCGTAGATCTTTCAATTCCACGCCCAATAACGAACCGCTCAGGATGTAACGATACGAACCGTCATCTACCAGAAACTTAATTGCCGTAACGATCTCAGGGCATTGCTGCACTTCATCAAAAAAAATGAGTGTTTCACCTTTAATGAGTGGCACGGAAGTAACTGCCGATATACGGAACAAAATATCGCTGCAGTTCTTTGCTCCTTTAAACAAATCCACGGCTTCAGGCATCTCGATGAAATTGATTTCGATAAAACTCTTGAATGTTTTACCGAACTGACGGATGGAATATGTCTTGCCTGTTTGTCGTGCTCCGGTAACAAGCAGGGCATTACGGGTATTTGCGTAGTAGTTACGGATGTAATCGTCTATCTTCCTTTTTATCATAACCTCTTCTAACTTATTTGCTTGTTAAATGAGATAATCGTATTATGCCTTTTTTCTATTGCAAAATTAAGGCAGTTGTGCCGTTTTTCCAAGAATTTTCGATTTTCAGTCTGTTTGGGCGAAATAACCCCGATATGTGGGTGGGTCAAAAGTCACGAAGTGACCGCGACTGGAAGGAGCGAGATCCCTCCGGTCGGAGCCCAAAAGGCTGTTTTTGTAACCTTTCAATGATTTTATTGTTTCAAACATCCTATCGGAACAATGTAAATTCCATCTTCAGGACGGCGATAAGCATATTCGCCTGTTGCCGTTAATATCATTTTAAAGGCAGGTGCTTTCATTCGTGTAGTGTCAATCTGCTTAGCTAATGAAGTCAGCGTTTCTACACCTTCGTTTATCAAGGTCTCTCCTCCGAGTTTGACTTCAATAAGCCCATACTGTCCGTTGCGAAGATGTACCACTGCATCGCATTCCAAACCGCTTTTGTCTCGATAATGATATACGTTGCCATTTAATGCTTCTGCAAACACACGCAGATCTCTTACGCACATTGTTTCAAAGAAGAACCCCATTGTCTTCAGATCGTTCATTAAATCTTCTGGACCTAAACCTAATGCAGCCGTTGCGATAGAAGGATCAACAAAATAGCGTGTATCTGCTGTACGGATTGCAGTCTTTGATCGAAGATTCGGATTCCAAGCCGGCATATCTTCTACCACAAATATTTTTCTCAATGCCTTGAGGTAAGAACTTATCGTATCATCATCAAGCATTGCAGTATCGTTGCTTTTTAAATCCTCCTTTAATGTTGTGATTGATACTTGTGTTCCTTGATGTCGGGCATATGCTCTCATCAGGCGCTGCACTCGTTCTGAAGCTCTTTTGACGCCATCGACTTTGGTTATATCTTCCTTGGTTACTGCATCGTAGTAATCAAACGCTTGTTCCAATGCCGCTTCTTCGGGCAATCCTACAGCCATGGGCCAGCCGCCGCGACAAATCAGAAAAGCGATGTCTTGTAATTTAAGGTCATTCTTTTCCAATATCTTTTCTGGAGCAGTAAATAAGTTTCCGAGGCTTACCTTTCCATTTGACTCCCCAGACTCAAACAGTGTCATAGGCCGCATTGTCAACCAGGCAAAGCGTCCTGTTCCGGAATGTTCTCTTTCCTCTTCTGCCTCCTTATCGGGGACTGCGGACCCTGTTAAAATGAACTGCCCCATTTTACGGCGGTGGTCAATAGTATATCTTACCGCATCCCACAATTTGGGTACGGTCTGCCACTCGTCAATAAGCATTGGTGTATCTCCTGATAACGCTGCATCTGTATCTATTTCTAACAGGCTCTTGAAATTGTTTTTCACATCAGTTCGAGCCAACAATATTTTGCTGGCTGCAATTTCCTCTGCCGTAGTTGTCTTGCCACACCATTTAGGACCTTCTATCAGCACGGCTCCTTTTGCCTGCAACTTCTTTTCAAGCAGGCTATCCATTATTCTATGTCTGTAACCATCCATAAATTAATGTATTTACTCTTGCAAAGGTAATCAAAAAAACATGTTCGGTGATTTGGCTTAAAATTTTTCGGTGATTTGGCTTAAAATTTTTCGGTGATTCGGCATTATTGCGCCAGCTTCGGGATGACAAGGGAAGGGTATTTGTTTTTGCGGATAGCAGAGAAGAATGCAAACGTTTTCAAAAATTGCAAACGTTCCCAGACAAAACGGAGAGGCAATATTTGCCGAATATGTTTGATTCGGGAAAATGTTTTCATAGATTTGTATAGAGCCAATGCGGCTTACACGTAATTGATAATACGTTATTAAACAGGAATAATGGCAGGCCTCTGCCGGATTTTTTGATGAAACACTCTTCATTTACAGCACTTTCGCATTCAATTCCGATGCTTCCTGCCCCTGCTTTTAACAGTGGGGGGGGGGATACGCATACAGACCTCATCAGATAATCTTGTAGTTTCGTACGGAACTCCCGCATATTCCATAAGTATCAGATCCGGATGCCCTTCCGGGCAATGCCTGCAAAGACAATATTCATTACGGGCGGTCAAAAGTCCGGAATGGGTTGTGTCTGCCCCGGCCAAACAAGGCCGGGACCGTGTCTTCATGCCCTCTTTTATGCGAAAACAAACTGAACTGACAATCCAGATATTATGAAAGCACTGAAACTATTGGACGCAAGTCCGGCAATATGCCGGGCGGTATCGTCAGAGGACTACTGCAGTCCTGAAATGAAAATGACCGAAGTGTCATGCGAGAAAGGATTCTGCGAGAGCGGGATCGGTACCCAGTCGGACCATGCTGGATTCGACATTACGAATAATTATGGAAACGAATTCTGGGAGGACTAAGACTATGAAGACTGTTTACAGAGTGTTGGCAGCGGCAGCGATAGCGGCCGTGTCAGTTGGCTGTGCCAAGGAAGAAATTGAAGGCCAGTCCCAGATGCCGCAGGCGAAGGTGGAGATGGCCTTCACGAGCGAGGCGGCATCGACCAGGACCCAATTGGTGGACGGCAGCAAAGTGATATGGACAGAAGGGGATGCCATAGGAATCTTCGGTGGAGCTGAAGCTGTGGAAAGATTTGCATTGCAGGAAATAGATGCTGACGATGCATCGAAGGCTGTATTCACCGGCTCGGCCGTTCCAGCAGAGACCTATTATGCGATATATCCGTACCATGAAGGAGCCAGGATGGCAAATGGAGTCATCAGCACCGTCCTTCCGTCAGAGCAGGAGGCAGTGTCCGGGACATTCGGTACGGACGTGAATCTTTCGGCTGCGGTGTCCACCGCGGAGAACTCCTTGAGCTTCCGGAATGTGTGCGGGCTGGTTTCACTGGAGATAATCTCGATTCCTGAGGGATACACACTCCAGGCCATCAGCATTGAGGGGCAGAACGGGGAGAAGATAGCGGGAGATGTGAATATCTCAGTACCTGAACTGACGGCGACCGCTGCAGAGACAGCCGGGACATCGGTGACTGTGAAGGCTGCGGAGAGTGCCGGACTGGCAGCAGGAACCTATGTCTTCACGATTCTTCCGGCAGACTTCACGAAAGGGTTGAAATTTACTTTCGACTATGGTGATGCCGGCAAATCGGAACTGGTATCGAACCAGGCGGTGACTGTAGCTGCAGGGGAGAACCATCAGCTTCCGGCCGTGGCAGCCAAGGCACCGGAGGGGACGGCAGGGAATCCGTACAAGATTTCCGATGCCGATGAATTTCTGGCATTCGCGTCAGCTGCAGGGGAATACGCTGCAGAGGATGTCGTAGTCCTGACAGCCGATATCGATATGGACGGGAAGACATGGACACCGTTCGTTCTCGGCTGCACCCTTGACGGACAGGGACATAAGATTTACAATGTGACGGCTGGCCAGGGTACCCTGATTTCACAGGTCACCGGTACATTGAAGAATGTCGTCTTCGGTTCTGCAGACGGTCAGAACTATGATGGAAATAGCGTCATAACCATGGCAGGAAACGGCAAGATAGGACTTGTGCAGGATAACAACGGTACTTTGGAGAACGTGACGACATATATTCCGGTCACTGTGACACTCGGCGGCACAGCGACTTCCGAAGTCCGCATCGCAGGCCTTGTAGCCAGCAACTACAGCAATATCACATCCTGCGCCAACTATGGTGATATAAATGTTTCCGGTACATACGGAACCAGTGACAAAGACTGCTTTGTCGGAGGTATCACCGGCTGGGCATCCCAGGCCGAGTGTGCCATTAAGGATACGGATAACCATGGAGATATTACGGTCAACACTGCCAATCTGTGCGGAGTCGGCGGTATAGTAGGTATGAACAGAGGCGAAAACATCGACGGCTGCGAGAACACCGGAGCGCTGATCATTCAGAACACCCTTCCTGGAGAAGGCTGGGTAGGCGGAATAGTCGGTTTCGCACAGCAGCAGTCCGGCTCTGAGAAGAAAGTATCCGGCTGCAAGAACAGTGGAGCGTTCAATGTCACGACACCGTCGGTAGTGGGAGTGGGCGGTATTTTCGGATGCATTAATTATTCTCCGGCTGATTCTGATGTCATCACTATAGAAAACTGCACCAACGAGTCTGACATAGCCGTGACCACGGCCAACTCTTCGATGCATATCGGCGGCATCCTTGCCAGAGAAGCGTCTTCAGGCAACCTCAATGTCCAGAACAAAATCACTGGCTGTACGAACAGCGGCGACATCTCCCTCGGAGCGCCTGCCGGAATCGGGAACAGCGGTTCCGCATACATCGGAGGCATCGCAGGCAAGGTCGAGAAGAAGCCTGTCATAGAGAACAATACAAACACCGGTGCAGTATACAGCACCAAGCTTACGGCCTGCCATGCAGGAGGCATTCTCGGCCATGCATCAGGTTCAGCCCTTACCCTGACGGGCAATGACAACGCAGGTTCCGTAAAGCTTTCTCCTGACAAATCCGATGCCACCCAGTGCTATGCCGGCGGAATACTTGGCACATCAGCGAGCGACAATGCCGGAATCACCGCCAATACAAACTCGGCAACTGAGGTCAGCATCGTCTGCAACTCTGCATCATCCAGCTACAAGCCTCTGTCATACGTAGGAGGTATAGTGGGTGGTACGACAGATGATGCAGTATGTACTACATACAAGAACAAGAACAGTGCGGCTGTCTTGTCCGACACACAGGCGATCTGGGTCCCTACCGGAGGTATTATGGGTCTGGCCAAGGGCAGTGTCAGCCTGAGCGAGGATGTGAATCTGGGTGATGTAACCTTGATTTCCACCAATACGGGGCTCGGGGATATGTTCGCAGGCGGTATCATCGGACTGGTTTGTGAACCCGCTTCCGGCAGCACAGGAGAAGTAAAGGCATCTCTGTCCAAAGTCATGTCGTTCGGTGACATAGACAGTGACGGTCTGTGCGGCTTCGCGATAGGATGCATATCCTATAATTATACGGCTCTTGTCTCTATCACGGATTCCGTATTCGGAGGCAATTTCATTTTCAAGGGAGGAAATTCGTCTCAAACTGTAACGGGAAGTGCCGCTACTGCGAATATTCCTGCAGGCGGAGGATTGTTAGGCTACAAAAACAAACCGCAATATATTCAGACCGGTAACCAGGCAGGAAATGCCGGGGATTACGGATATTGATTTTATAACACAATTTAATAACGGACATTATGTATTACAGAATGAAAGCATTGGCCATTGCCTTCCTGGCGATAGGACTGACAGCACTCGTCGGCTGCAAGAAAGACGAGATTCCTGACGATAGTGGAAATCAGGGTACGAACCCTCCGGCATCGTCGATGGTCGACAAGACTTTCACGGTGTCCATAGACAATGTCGCTATCATGGCGGACGGCGGCCCTGGTATTACCATGACCACAGCCGACCAGATCGGAATCTATGACGGCTACGGCAGAAGCCTTTTCAACATCACTGCCGTGGATGACAAAGGTGTGGCCACTGTAACAGGCAAGGTGGATAACAGGGCTGAAGCATACTATGCAGTATGGCCTTCATCTGCAGCCCAGGTTACAGGCACTGATCATCTGATGAGGATTCTGGTGACAGGTTCCCAGACCATTTCTACCGGAACTTCCGCTTCTTCTGCCTCACTTGTCTGCACCGGCAAGGAAGCGGACGGCAATTTCTCTCTTTCGAGTATGGTTTCTTTCCTGAAACTCGATTTAGAGGAAGGCACCACATCCGTGACACTCAGAGGAAAGGCTTCCGGGCCTGTTTCAGGTGATGTGTATGTGTCGGCTGACGGAACTGTCACTTCAGTGGATGCCGCTACGGTATGGGCCGATACGGAACAGACTGTGACCATCAGGCCTCAGGCAGAGACATTCACTGCTGGAACATATTACATGTGCATTCTGCCTGTGACATTCGGCAGCGGATTCGACTTGATATATCAGAAAGGAGAAGCCGTTACTGGAAAGACTACGACTGATGCTGTGGAGTTCAAGGCAAATGCCGTAGTGGATGCCTCCAAGCTTTCCACCAGCACGGCCCAGACCGGTACCGAGTTCGATCCGTTCATCATATCTACAGTCGATGAGCTTATGGGCCTGTCATCTGAAAAATATGCTGCCGGTACATATGTGAAACTGGCTGCCGATATTGATATGTCGGATCAGGCATGGACTCCGCTCAGCATCGCATGCCACTTTGACGGAGACAACCATAAGATATACAATATCAAAGTATCTGGCACCGGTGCTGCAAGCATCTTCAATGTAACATCGGGAGCTTCACTGAAAAATATCGTTTTCGGCTCTTCAGACGGAAAGATGTACGATGGCGAAAGTTCGATAACGGTGACTGAAGGAAACGGCAAGATAGGACTTGTAGAGAACAACAACGGCACTTTGGAAAATGTGACGACATATATTCCTGTAACGGTGACACTCGGCGGCACTCCAACTTCTGAAGTCCGTGTCGCAGGCCTGGTTGCCAGCAACTACAGCAATATCACATCCTGCGCCAACTATGGTGATATAAATGTTTCGGGTACATACGGAACCAGCGACAAAGACTGCTTTGTAGGAGGTATCACCGGCTGGGCATCCCAGGGCGAGTGTGCCATTAAGGATACGGATAACCATGGAGATATCACGGTCAACACTGCCAATCTGTGCGGAGTCGGCGGTATAGTAGGTATGAACAGAGGCGAAAACATCGACGGCTGCGAGAACACCGGAGCGCTGATCATTCAGAACACCCTTCCTGGAGAAGGCTGGGTAGGCGGAATAGTCGGTTTCGCACAGCAGCAGTCCGGCTCTGAGAAGAAAGTATCCGGCTGCAAGAACAGTGGAGTGTTCAATGTCACGACACCGTCGGTAGTGGGAGTGGGCGGTATTTTCGGATGCATTAATTACACTAAGGTAGATACAGATGTCATTACGATAGAAAACTGCACCAATGAGTCTGACATAGCCGTGGCTACGGCCAATTCCTCGATACATATCGGCGGCATTCTTGCCAGAGAAGCGATTTCGGGCGCTACAGCCACTGTACAGAACAAAATCACAGGCTGTATCAACAACGGAGACGTATCTCTCGGAGCTCCTGTAGGAGCTGAAAACAGCGGTTTAGCATATATCGGAGGTATCGCAGGCAAGGTCGAGAAGATGCCTGTCATAGAGAACAATACAAACAACGGTGCAGTATCCAGCACCAAGCTTACGGCCTGTCATGCAGGAGGCATTCTCGGCCATGCATCAGGTTCTGCCCTTACCTTGAAGGGCAATACCAACTCAGGTTCAGTAAACCTCTCTCCTGACAAATCCGATGCCACCCAGTGCTATGCCGGCGGAATACTCGGCACATCTGCGAGCGGCAATGCCGAAATCTCCACCAATACAAACTCGGCGGCTGAGGTCAGCATAGTCTGCAATTCTGCATCTGCCAGCTACAAGCCTCTGTCATACGTAGGAGGTATAGTGGGTGGTACGACAGATGATGCAGTATGTACTACATACAAGAACAAGAACAGTGCGGCTGTCTTGTCCGACACACAGGCGATCTGGGTCCCTACCGGAGGTATTATGGGTCTGGCCAAGGGCAGTGTCAGCCTGAGCGAGGATGTGAATCTGGGTGATGTAACCTTGATTTCCACCAATACGGGGCTCGGGGATATGTTCGCAGGCGGTATCGTAGGTCTGGCATGCGCACCTGCAGCCGAAAGTACAGGCGAGGTCAAGACATCCCTGAGTAAGGTCATGTCATTCTGTGACATAGACAGTGATGGTCTGAGCGGTTTCGCAATAGGATGTATCGCTCATAACTACGATGCTCCGGTATCTATTCTGGATTCCGTATTCGGAGGAACGTATGTATTCAAAGGCGGAGAGCCGGCAAATGCTGCCGATGCGAAGATCGAAATAGGCGGCGGCCTTCTCGGGTATAAGAATCCTCAGTTCTCCAAGTACACGCAGAGCGGCAACAAGGCCGGAAATGCCGAGGATTACGGATATTGAAATCAGAATGAATAATATGAATTTGGTTAAAAACATGTTTTCGAGGGCAGCGGCCATGCTGCTGCTCTCGGTATCGGTACTCATTGGCCTTCAGGCCGAGACTTTGGCGGCGGAAGCCGGACAGACTGACAGGACGGTCAGCGGAATCGTGGTGGACTCAAACAGGGAGCCTGTTGCCGGTGCAAGTGTCGTAGTGAAAGGCACAATGCATGGTACTGCCACGGACGCGAACGGACATTTCGAACTGACGGTGAATGACGGCGATGTGCTGGAGGTCAGCTTTCTGGGCTTTGCTACGGCTGATGTCGTTGTCGGGACAAGAAGTTCGATGACTGTGACTCTTAGAGAAGACACGAAGTTCCTGGACGAAGTCGTAGTGGTAGGTTACGGCACACAGAGGAAAGGCGAAGTAGCCAGTGCCATCGCTTCTGTATCTTCAGAAAATTTCATTACTACGCCTACGAATGATGCCATTCAGATGGTCAAGGGCAAGATTCCGGGACTGCAGGTCACTACGACCGATGCCAATCCTACGTCTTCATCGGAGATTTCATTGCGCGGTATCACTACATTGGCTTCTTCCACCAGTCCTTTGGTGCTCATAGACGGCATACCTGGAGACCTGAACACTGTGTCTCCGTCGGATATCGAGCAGATAGATGTGCTGAAGGATGGTTCTGCAGCAGCCATTTACGGTACACGGGGTACGAACGGTGTCATTCTTGTCACTACGAAGAAAGGAAAACTCGATACTCCCGCCGAGGTGGACTTCAATGCGTATGTGTCCACCCAGCAGATTACCAAGACCCTTCCGTTCCTGAATGCGGATGAATACAGGGCATTGGTGGCTCAGGGAATTCCGACAGTCTGGGATGACGGGGCATCTACAAACTGGCTTGATGAGGTGACGCGTACACCGGTGAGCCAGATATACAATGTCAGTCTGAAAGGCGGCGGAAAGAATACGAACTATGTCGCAAGTTTCGAGTATCGCGGACTGGAAGGCATAATGAAAAAAAGCGACACCCGCGTCCTTTATCCCCGTATTGAGATTACCCACAGGATGTTCGACAACATGCTGAAGATCAATGCCGGTGTGAACGGCTACAAGCGGAACTATCATGTCGGCGGCGATGGTACCAGTTTCAATACCGATGTCTATCGTACTGCCCTGATTTACAACCCTACCACTCCTGTCTATCAGGAAGACGGCTCTTACTCCCATGTGAGCAAGCCGACATATTACAACCCTGTAGCTATCCTGAATGAAGGTAATGGCGAGCATCAGAATACCTACCTGAGGATGTACGCTGACGTGACTTTGACTCCGATCGAGGGGCTTGACCTTAAAGTCCTGGCGTCTACCAGTGTATACAACAGCGTCAGAGGCTATTATGAGACATCCAAGCATCCGAGCAGTATCGAGCGTTCGAGAAACGGCTTTGCATCACGCGGGACACAGCGCACTCAGGATGATCTGATAGAAGCTACTGCACAATACAGGAAGACCATAGAAGGACATTCTTTCTCGGTGATGGCAGGTTACAGCTGGCAGAAAAACCATCAGCAGTTCTACTGGATGCAGAACTGGGATTTCCCGACGGATGAGACTACATATAACAATATCGGATCGGGTTCCGCTCTTCTGGATGGCGATGCTTCAGAGTTTTCATCAGCGCAGGAAGACCTTCTCGTCAGTTTCTTCGGCAGGGTAAACTATTCGTACAAGGACAGATATGTGATAGCCGCCAGCCTCCGGCATGAGGGCTCCAGCAAGTTCGGCGCCCGTCATAAATGGGGAAACTTCCCGTCCGTGTCCGTGGCCTGGAATGTGGCCAACGAGCCTTTCATGGAGGATGTGGATTTCCTGACCGCCCTGAAACTGCGTGCCGGATATGGTGTGACAGGTACTGTGCCTACGAACCCTTACATGTCGCTGAGCCGTGTGAGTGCCTCGTCGTGGGTGTTCTTCAACGGGGAATGGATTCAGTTTGCCGAGCCTTCCACCAATGCCAATCCTGATTTGAGATGGGAAAAGAAGAAAGAGTTCAATGTCGGTATTGATTTCGGTTTTCTGAATGACCGCATCACCGGTAGTTTCGACTACTATAACCGTAATACAGTGGATCTGATCTGGACATACGATGTCCCTCTTCCTCCGTACATGTATTCTACCATGACCGCAAATGCCGGTTCTATGAAAAATGAAGGATTCGAGGTGGGACTGAATTTCATCCCTGTCCAGACCCGTGATTTCCAGTGGACGAGCCAGGTCAATTTCTCTACCAATAAAAACGTCCTGACATCGCTGTCCAACGACAGTTTCATTTCCAGCGGATATTCCGATCAGGGTACGACAGGCGAGCCGATCCAGCAGAGTACCCACCGTATCCAGGAAGGACAGCCTATAGGCAACTTCTACGGTTTCAAGGCCATCGATATCGATGATACCGGTCATTGGATCATCGAGGACAAGAACGGACAGCCGAAACCTATCACCGAAGCTACGGCCGATGACAAGAAGATCATAGGAAACGGATTGCCACAGCACTATTTGAGTTTCAATAATACCTTCACATACAAAGGCTTTGATTTGAGCATCACCATGAGAGGGGCTTTCGACTATGATATCCTGAATATGCCGCGTCTTCAGTACGGTTCACCTGTGATGCTTGACAGGGGAAATGTTCTGAAAGAGGCTTTCGAACCGAAATTCGGAAAAGTCCCTTTGGCTCTGAATCAGAGTCTGGTGTACGTAGACTATTATCTGGAGAAGGGTGATTACTGGAAGATAGACAATGTGACATTGGGCTATACCTTCAATTTCAACAAATGGGTGAAACGCCTCAGGATATATGGCATGGTTCAGAATCTCGCGACCATCACCGGTTATTCAGGAATGGATCCGGAAGTCAGCGTGACCGGACTGACACCTGGAGTGGACAACAAGAACCGCTATCCTATGACCAGGACATTCACTCTGGGAGTATCTGTGAAATTCTAAATATCATCGGACATGAAGAAAACAATTAAAATAATTCCGACTATTATCTGTATGACTCTGATGACAGGAGCCTGTACCGATCTGGATGAAACCGTATACTCTGACGTGACAGAAGCGAATTTCGATTACGGAACAAACATCGGAACCGCCATGGGCATGGTCTACAAAGACCTTAAGGTCATAGCGGACTATACGAAGAATTTCAGTCTGCAGGAGGCGTCTACGGATGCTATCGTCATGCCTGCAAACGCCTCCGGATGGTATAACGGAGGTGAGTACAACAGGGCGCATCATCACACATGGACTTCGATGGAACCTCAACTGGAGGCATTCTGGAATGAGTTCGTCAGCGGAGTCGTCAAATGCAACACGGCGCTCGATCTTCTGAATTCCGGACGGCTCGAAGCTTCGAAGGAGGATATAGAGTACGCAAAATATGAAGTACGCGCGGTCAGGGCATTCTATTACTGGTATCTGACGGACCTGTTCGGGGATTTCCCGTTGGTGACCACCACTGCCGAACAGGCTCTTCCGGAAAAGACTCCGAGGGCTGACATCTGTTCATGGATTGAGGGCGAACTGATAGAAATCATCCCTCATCTGACTGAGGAGTCCGGGATAAACCAGTATGGAAGGATGAACCAATGGGCGGCAAGGACTCTTCTGGCTACACTGTATCTGAACTGGGAGGTCTACACCGGGACTCCGAGATGGGAAGACTGTATCACTCAGTGCGATGAAGTCATAAACAGCCGCAAATATGACCTGGAAGCCAACTATAAGGATGCTTTCAAGGCGTATGGCATGGAGACCAGTTCCGAAATTATCTTCACTATCCCGTATGACAATGCCACCCATTCCTGGGGAAACAGACTTCATTGCGCTTCATGGCATAGCCTCTGCCAGAAAGTCTTCTCTCTGACGGACGGGCCGTACGGAGAGGGCTGTATAGCTGCTGTACCCCAATTCATAGATACATACGATGAAGATGACACCCGCCTGGAAGACACCTGGCTCATGGGAAAAATGTATCTGCCTGACGGCTCTCCTGCTCTCATCGAGACAGGGGCGAATAAAGGCAAGCAACTGGAATTCAAGAAGGAAATGAAAGACGGGGATCTTGTGGAAGAAGGCGAAGGCTACAGAATGTGGAAATTCGAAGTGGCCAAAGGTTCATACGCACAGTCCGATACTGACTATCCGCTTTTCCGTTATGCAGATGTGCTGATGATGAAAGCAGAGGCTCTGCTCCGTCTTGGACGTTCCGGCGCGGGAGCATTGGTGACACAGGTACGTCAGAGGGCTTTCAGGGATACCGATCCGTCGAAAGCTACGGTCACTGACGAACAATTGGCTGAAAATTCCTGCTATAGGTACGGGTATGTGGAAAACTACCGGATAGTCGATGACGGAGATCAGACTCCTGTCAAATTCGGGCGTATGTATGATGAACTGGGCTGGGAATTCGTATGGGAGTGCCACCGCCGCCGCGATGCTATCCGCTTCGGTGTCTATACTACGAAAAGTTGGCTGTCGCACAAGCCTAACGGGGACTATCGTATAGTGTTCCCACTGCCGGAGAAGAAACTGGCGGCGAACCCGAATCTGAAACAGAATCCGGATTATGTAGATTGATTAAATTGATTTCGACAGATGAATAATATTTTGACAGGTACGATTTTGTCGGTCTTGTTGATGACGACTGTAGCCTGCGGCTGCAATGGCGGCGCTGATGACGGGCTTGACTACACATATAAGGTGGAGACCCTGCCGGAATGGCAGGAAGGATACTTGGACATCCATCATATCAATACCGGCAGGGGAAACTGTTGCTTCATGATCCTTCCTGACGGAACGACTATGCTGGTGGATGTCGGTGATGTCGGGAGTGAGTCTTTTCAGGAAATAACCCAGGCCAGGCCGGATGATACGAAAACACCTGCCACATGGGTCGCAGAGTACATAAACTACTTTACAAGACCTTTGCAAAAAGCCGGGGAGCTTGACTATGCCTTGATGTCTCACCTTCACAATGACCATATCGGAGGTGAGGTCAATACGGCCATATCGCAGGTGGGCAAGAGCTACAAGCTTTCAGGTATCACCGAGCTGGCAAATCTCCTGGATATAGACCTGCTGGTAGACAGGGGCTACCCTTTGTACAACTATTATCCGGACAATACCGCGATGATAACCGAGAACAAGAACACTCTGCCGAACTACAGCAAGTTCATTGAGGAGCGGGACAAGCTCGGACAGAAAACTGAAATGTTCGAAGTCGGGAGCAATACCCAGTTCGTCCTGAAAAACAATCCACGTGCATATCCTGATTTCGAAATCAGGAACGTATGCGGGAACGGCATGGTCTGGACCGGTTCCGGGAACAGTACGAAGATCGTCTATCCGAGCAACAGCTTCAAGGCTGGCGGAGAAAACAGTGCAAGCTGCGGTTTCGTGATGAAGTACGGCAGGTTCGGCTACTGCAACTGTGCTGATATCCAGGGCGAGAACAACTCCGGCGGTGCCGTGGATATGGAGACTGCTGTCTCTGAAATCATGCCTCCGTGCGAAGTCGTGCTTTGCAACCACCATGCTTTCTCTGATGCCATGCACGAAAAATTCATTTCGGCTGCCCGTCCGAAAGTGTATGTGATCCCGGTATGGGGCATAAACCAGCCTACATCGCCTGTCATGAAGAGGATGCTTGATACAAGCCTGTATCCGGGTGAAAGGATGATATTCGCCACCGGAAGACTGGATAGCAATGACAAAAATCTGGGTGAGTATGCGGATGATATCCTCCAGACCGGGCATATTGTCATCAGGGTATATGATGGCGGCAGTACATATCAGGTATTCGTGTTGTCCGATGCATCCCAGGCGTATTCAGTCATATACAAGTCTGATATCCTGACAGCTGAATAGGGCTGTCTGTTTACCGGATCCGGACTCGAAACAGGTTTTGTACAAGAAAAGAAATAATAACATCGGAATAATTCAGTCCGGATCAGGTGCGGTTAGTAATAGTGTAACCATTGAGAAGGGGAGGACGGCCATGAAGGTTTTCGGGCCGCCCTCTCCCGATTTTTAAGGCAAAGCCGTGCGATGTTTGTATTTTTGTTTTTATATTGAAATTCGTTTATGAAAGGAATATTGATTGCCGCGGCCATTTTCATGGCCTGCGCATGCTCGCAGACGGACAGGTCTGTCGCATACGAAGAACTGCCTCTCGGCAGTATTGCCCCCGAAGGGTGGCTAAGGAAAAACCTTGAGCTTCAGAGAGATAATATTTCCGGCGATCTGGACGAGACATATCCGGAGGTGATGGGCCCGCGGAACGGATGGCTCGGAGGTGACGGGGACCAGTGGGAGAGAGGACCGTACTGGATAGACGGGCTGCTCCCGCTGGCTTACATTCTGGACGACGATGACTTGAAGGCGAAGGTGGAGCCTTGGGTGGAATGGGCATTGGCCAGCCAGACGGAAGACGGGAATTTCGGTCCGAGGACGGACTATCCTGCCGAACCCGGGCTGCAGAGGGACAATTCCCTGGACTGGTGGCCGCGAATGGTGATGCTGAAGGTCCTGTACCAGCACTACAACGCCACCGGGGACGAAAGAGTGCCTGTCTTCTTCGACAGATATTTCCGTTATCAGCTCGAAGCTCTGAAAGAAAAGCCTCTGGACCACTGGACATTCTGGGCTGCGTTCCGACAGGCGGACGAGATGAATATTGTGCTCTGGCTGTACAGGCGTACCGGTGAGAAATATCTGCTGGAGCTTGCCGATCTGCTGCATGAACAGGGTTTCGATTTCGTGGAGTATTTCGAGAACGAAGGGATTTCACGTCCCGGCTCCATCCATTGCGTGAATCTGGCGCAGGGACTGAAGGAACCTGTAGTCTACTGGTCGGCCACGCGTGATGACCGTCTGCTCAGGGCGACAGACAAGCTTTTCGCGGACATGCCTCGCTTTATCAGCTATCCGACAGGCATGTACGGCGGTGACGAATGTCTCAGGGACAACGATCCTACACGCGGCTCTGAACTGTGTTCGGCGGTGGAATTCATGTATTCTCTCGAAGAAATGTTGAAAATCACCGGAAATCCGTTTTATGCCGAATATCTGGAACGCATCGCGTTCAATGCCCTTGAAGCCCAGATTTCGGATGATTTCCGGCTTCATCAGTACTATCAGCAGACGAATCAGGTGAGTGTTTCGCTCGGAAACCACAATTTCTCCATCATGCAGGACGGCACGGCAAACCTGATGGGCTTTCTTACCGGCTATCCGTGCTGCCTGAGCAACCTGCATCAGGGCTGGCCTAAATTCACCCAGAACCTGTGGCTCCGGAGTTCGGACGGAGGACTTGCCGCCATCGCTTATTCGCCGTGTACGGTGCGGACCGAGGTGGCCGGTGTCCCTGTGACGATCCGGGAGGTGACAGACTATCCTTACAGTGATCGTATCAGACTGGAAATCAGTGTAGACAGTCCGGTGGCATTTCCTCTGCATCTTCGTATCCCTTCCTGGACTGACGCTCCGGAAGTCGTGGTGCGGCCAGGCCGGGCATACCGGATTCCCGCAGATTCCACATCTGTCGGAACGGAAACGGCCGGAGCCGGGACTTTTACTCCCGGAGAGATCGCAGTCATCGACAGGGAATGGCGCGACGGAGATGTGGTGGAACTGCATTTCCCTATGAAAGTGAGCGTCAGCCGCTGGTTCGAGAATTCGGCGACAGTAGAGCGCGGTCCTCTCGTATATGCTCTGGACGTGAAAGAGGAGTGGTCGCGGAAAGTAAACCGCTCCGGTCTGCGGGATGGCCAGGAATATTGGGAGGTGAAGCCTCTGTCTCCATGGAATTATTCGCTGATTTATGAGGATATCGACCATCCTGAGGAGGCCTTCCAGGCCAATGCCGACGGGACCGTTACGGCCCGTGCGGTGAGAGTGCCGTCATGGACGGAAGTGAACGGGGATGCTGCTCCGCTTCCGTATTCTCCTGTACGCCAATATGGTACGTTCCGGGAGTTCGCCCACCCGACAGGGGAGATCGAGACTGTTACTCTCGTGCCTTACGGCCGGACTGTCCTCCGCATCACAGAGTTTCCGGTCCTGCGTGCGAAATGAAAACGTTTTCATGGAAGGAGACGTCTGTATGGTCAATTAATCGCTGTCCGGTATTGTTTTTATGGTATGTTTTACGGAACTTTACTGAATCATAGCCGCGAAACAACAAAATCCATATTATGAAAAAGATATTTTACAGTACAATGATTTTGCTGGCAGCCGCTTGCAGCGGTGCCGGTGTCACTGAATCAGGTCTGGAGCCTGAAAAATTCGTGTCTGATGCCGACGGAAAGGCTACGGCCCTGTACACTTTGACCAATGCTTCCGGCATGGAGGTATGCATCACCAATTTCGGAGGCCGCATAGTGTCCGTCATGGTGCCTGACAAGGACGGGAACATGCGTGACGTGGTCCTCGGTTTCGACAACGTGGAAGACTACAAGACTGTCCCGAGCGACTTCGGTGCTGCCATAGGCCGGTATGCGAACAGGATAAACCAGGGCAGGTTCACTCTGGACGGTGTGGAATACCAGCTGCCTCAGAACAACTACGGCCACTGTCTTCACGGCGGGCCGGAGGGCTGGCAGTATCAGGTCTATGATGTAGTGAACGCCGGCAGGAATACCCTGACATTGTCAATGGACTCTCCGGACGGAGATGAAAATTTCCCGGGCAACGTGACAGCAGAGGTGAAATACACTCTCGGTGATGACAACAGTCTCCGGATCGACTATTCGGCGCAGACCGACAAGCCGACTGTCATCAATATGACGAATCATTCGTATTTCAACCTTTCCGGCGACCCTTCCCATCCTGCCACTGACCATGTCCTCTATATCAATGCCGACAGCTATACTCCTGTGGACTCTACTTTCATGACGACCGGCGAGATACTTCCTGTAGAAGGCACTCCGATGGATTTCAGGACTCCCAAGCCTGTAGGCCGTGACATCGATTCCGATTTCGTGCAGATTCGGAACGGGAAAGGCTATGACCACAACTGGGTGCTGAATACTGCAGGAGACCTGTCCCAGGTGGCTGCTACCCTGTATTCTCCGGAAAGCGGAATCCGGCTGGATGTATATACCGATGAGCCGGGTATCCAGGTCTATGCAGGAAATTTCCTTGACGGTACAGTGACAGGAAAGCACGGTATCACCTATCCCCACAGGGCATCCGTATGTCTGGAGACCCAGCATTATCCTGACTCTCCGAACAAGCCTGAATGGCCGTCAGCTGTCCTGCGTCCGGGCGAGACATATGAAAGCACATGTATCTTTGCCTTCAGCGTGGTGCCGTCTGAAGAATAAATGCAGATTCCAGTGAAATCGTAAATGTAGATTGCCGGTATGAATAAGATATTGTCTGTCAGTCTGATACTTGCCTGTTGTTTTTCCGCCGGGGCGCGAAACAAAAATGTTCTGCCTTATAAGGACGCTTCGCTTCCTGTGGAGACAAGGGTGGAGGACCTGCTTTCGCGCATGACTCTGGATGAGAAGATAGCGCAGCTGAACCAGTATTCACTGGGCAGCAATGACAATGTGAACAACAACGGCGAGATGGTGAAAGTCCTGCCGCCTGAGATAGGCTCGCTTCTGTATACTGCCGATGATGCCGTGTCCAGGAATGCGATGCAGAGGCGTGCGATGGAAGAAACGCGTCTGGGAATCCCGATATTGTTCGGCTATGACACGGTGCACGGGTACAGGACCATCTATCCGATACCATTGGCCCAGGGGGCCTCTTGGAATCCTGATCTTGCCGGTGAAGCGTGCCGTGTGGCTGCGCAGGAGTCGTATGACGCGGGAATCGACTGGACTTTCTCCCCTATGGTCGATGTGGCCAGGGACCCGAGATGGGGCAGGGTGGCGGAAGGCTATGGCGAGGATCCGTATCTGACTTCGGTGTTCGGAGCATCGGCGGTAAAGGCATATCAGGGGGATGACATGTCCGAGCCAGGGAATATAGCCGCCTGTCTGAAGCATTACGTGGGCTACGGAGCATCTGAGGCCGGACGTGACTATGTCTATACCGAGATTTCCAGGCAGTCTCTCTGGAGTACATATCTGCCGCCGTTCGAGGCAGGTGTGAAGGCCGGTGCGGCTACGCTTATGAGTTCGTTCAATGATATCAGCGGCACTCCCGGGTCTGCAAATCATTATACCATGACAGAGATTCTGAAGGAGATGTGGGGACATGACGGCTTTGTGGTCGGCGACTGGCATGCTGTCAGGCAGCTGGTGACGCAGGGCATGGCTCCGGATGATGCCACGGCTGTGGAGTATGCCATCAATGCCGGCCTGGACATGGATATGACTGACAATCTTTATATGCCTCATCTGGAGGCTCTGGTGGAGTCCGGCAGGGTGTCTGTGGACCGTATAGACGATGCCGTGCGCAGGATTCTCAGGATAAAGTTCCGTCTCGGCCTTTTCGAGCATCCTTATGTCGAGGAAAAACCGGAGAACGAGCGGATATTGCTTCCTGAAAGCCTGGATGTGGCCCGGCGTCTGGCCGAGGAGACTTTCGTCCTTCTGAAAAACGAAGGGGATGTGCTGCCTCTGAAACCGGGGCAGAAAGTGGCTTTGATAGGCCCGATGGCGAAAAGTCAGAAGGACCTGCTGGGCTCATGGCATGGCAGAGGACTCGCAGAGGATGTGGTGAGCATATTCGACGGGCTGTCCGAGGTTCTGACCGAGGCTCCGGCGTATGCCGCTGGATGCGGTTTCGAAGGGGATGACCGTTCAGGTTTCGATGAGGCTGTGAAGACGGCGTCCGGGGCTGATGTCGTGGTCCTTTGCCTTGGAGAGAGGTATTCATGGAGCGGGGAGAATGCTTCGCGTTCCACCATAGCCATTCCCGAGATACAGGAAGATCTGCTGAAGGCGGTGAAGGCGGCCGGGAAACCGGTAGTGGTCCTGCTCTCGAACGGGCGTGCGCTTGACCTGACCAGGATTTCCCCTCTGGCAGATGCCGTGCTGGAAATATGGCAGCCTGGAATCATGGGCGGCCCTGCAGTGGCTTCTGTCCTGACCGGAAAGGAGAATCCGTCGGGCCGGCTTACGGTGACATTTCCGTATACGACGGGACAGATTCCGATTTATTACTGTCAGAGGCATCCGGCGCGCGACGGCTCCCAGGGGCGCTATCAGGATATTCCGAGCACGCCCATGTATGAATTCGGCTACGGACTCAGCTATACCTCATACGATTACGGGACTCTGACTGTTTCGGCTGACAGTTTCACTGTCAATGATACCGTCACTGCGCGGATTACCGTCACCAATGCCGGGGACATGGACGGAAAAGAGACGGTACAATGGTATGTCTGCGATCCGTACAGCACCATTACCCGTCCCGTGAAGGAATTGAAGCATTTCGAGAAGAAGCTCATTCCAGCCGGAGAATCCTGTACATTCGAGTTTGAGATAGACCCGATGCGCGACCTCTCATATGTGGACTGGAAAGGGGAGCGTATTCTCGAACCGGGGGACTATTATATTATCGTGAAGGATCGGAAGGTTTGCATTACTCTTGAGTAAATTCACCGTTCCGGCAGGAATCTGCCGGAACGGTGGATTATCTGCGTCATTTTCGCCCAGAAATGCTGCAGATAGTGCCCATTCCGGCATTATCTGCATCAGAATCGCGGCAAAATGCGACAGATAGTGCCCATCCCGGCATCATCTGCGTCAGAATCGCGGCAAAATGCGACAGATAGTGCCCATTCCGGCATTATCTGCATCAGAATCGCGGCAAAATGCGACAGATAGTGCCTGTCCCGGCATTATCTGCATCAGAATCGCGGCAAAATGCAGCAGATAGTGCCTATCCCGGCATCATCTGCGTCAAAATCCCGCTAGACTGCGACAGATAGTGCCTGTTTCGGAACTTTTATAGCCGGTTCCGGTACAGGCGTGCGGCGAGTTTCTGCCAGCTGTTCTGCAGAGTGATGCAGGCGGTGAGGCTGCTGTAGATTCCGGAAGCTTCCACGAAGTAGTCTATCAGCGAGATCTCTCCGCCTTCCACAGCCTGTCTCAGCAGATCCAGTGTCTCCCGCATCAGCGGCTCGTCGTATGCATCTATGGCTGCTCGTGTCTGTTCCATTTCGTTCAGGATGGCGCGCACTTCCGCTTCCACGTTCAGTCTGGCATAGTTCAGAGTGCTCTGTGCCGCAGTAGACTGCGCTTTCGCCATAGCCACCTTTTTGTGATTCGAGAACAAAGGAATGGAGCAACCTACCAGAAAACCGTGCTCGGCATCACGGATGGCAGTGTTCCGCCGATACCCTACTTCCAGCTTAGGGATCCAGCCTTGTTTGCTGACCGAGATTTCCTTTCTGGCGGCTTCTGCAGCATTGGCGGCGGCCATGATGGATGCATCTTCCGCCAGATATTCTTCTATAGCCGACTCCGGATCGCCGACTGTTTCCGTCAGAGGGAATTCGTCTGCTTCGAAGATGATTTTCTCTCCTCCGTTCATGGCTGCAAGATTCCGGTATGCCGCATCAAGGGCGGCATTGTTCGTGGCCACATCAGTGGCCAGACTCATCAGTTCCATCCTGATCTTGTTCACTTCCAGTGCTGAAGCATCTCCTGATTCCAGTCTCTGCTCATAAAGAGAGAGAAGATCATCCGCTATTTCCGACTGCATGCCGAGAAGTTCTCCGATCTGACGGTACATGATGATGTCCAGGCAGAGATTCTTGGCATCCAGAAGTATGCGGCGTGTCTCGCTGCTCAGGCTGTTTTCCAGTGCCGAGCGGGAAAGTTCGTTTTTCCTGTGTCTGGCTGCATAGACGGTAGGGAAGTCGAATCCCTGCGATACTACCAGTTCCGAGCCTGACTGTCCGGTGACGCCGCTGCTGTAGAATGAGCTGTATTCTATGCTCGGGTCTTCGAGGATATTCTCGTTTTTCAGCTGGAGCGACTGTGCTTCCGTATCCTGGGTGATGGCGGCAAGTTCCGGATTGTGCTCCCTGACTGCGGCCAGGACGTCATCGATGCTTGCTGTGCGCAGGACCTCCGGAACGGAGGTCTCATTGCCGCTGACCTCAGGGCCTGCGGCAGCGGCAATGGAGGAGACCGCTGTATTGTCCTGAGCTCTCAGGCTCAGGACAGCCGAAAGAAGGAAAACCGGTATTATGGTATATTTTTTCATTTTCAAGTCGGATTTATTCTGATATTTTGGATGGTGCGTCAGTGCCCGTTTCTTTCCGGTGAAGCCACCAGTACATGACCGGAACGATGAAGCCGTTCAGGAATGTCGATGTGAGAAGTCCGCCGAGGATGACCTTGGCCATAGGACTCTGGATTTCGTTGCCTGGAAGATCTCCCTTGATGGCCAGCGGAATCAGGGCCAGGGCGGATGACAGGGCTGTCATCAGAATAGGGTTCAGCCTGTCGAGAGAGCCTTGGATGATGCTGTCATAGAGCGGCATACCCTGTTCTCTCAGGAGGTTGTAGTGGCTTATCAGCAGCATTCCGTTTCTGGTGGCTATGCCGAACAGGGATATGAAGCCGATGATGGCCGGGATGCTCAGTTCTCCGGTAGTCAACAGCAATGCGAATACGCCTCCGATGAGCGCCAGAGGCAGATTCAGCAGGACCACTCCGCTTTGTGATGCGCTCCTGAACTGCATGTAAAGGAGGAGGAATATCACTATGATGCTCATGATGGAAGTCAGCAGGAGCACGCGGCTTGCGGCCTTTTCGCTTTCGAACTGTCCTCCGTATTCGATATGGTAGCCTTCCGGGAGGACGATGTTTTCATCCACTATCTTCCGTATGTCATCGACCACGCTGCCCATGTCGCGGCCGGCTGCATTGGCTGAGATCACCACTTTCCTTTTCACGTTTTCCCTGTTTATGGCGTTAGGCCCTGTGGAGGAAACCACATCCGCCACGTATGAAAGCGGCAGCTTGTTTCCGGAGGCATCGTCTATCATCAGGTCTTTGATGTGTTCTATGGAGCCGCGTTCCGATTCGGCGGCCCTGACCACGAGATTGAAGGCTTTCCCCTGCTCGTACACCTGCGAGACTGTCTCTCCTGCCATGTTCACTGTGACGAATTCGCTGAATGCAGGCATGGATATGCCGTATTTCGCGAGCATCTCGCGTTTCGGGATGATCTTGATTTCAGGTCTTTCGATCTGTTGCTCCACATTCAGGTCGGCTATGCCTTCGACTCCGCTTATCAGATCCTTGATCTCATTTCCGAGCCGGAACATCCTGTTCAGGTCGTCTCCGAACAGCTTGATGGCGATTCCGGCTTGCGTACCGCTGAGCATGGCATCGATCCTGTGACTGATAGGCTGGCCTATCTCGATGTTGGCCCCTGAGATGGTGGAAAGCTTTTCGCGGACTTCCGCCAGCAGTTCGGCATGGGAGCGGTCTTTCAGTTCGAACGGCGCTTCGATCTCGGATACGTTCACTCCGAGTGCATGTTCGTCCAGCTCGGCGCGTCCGGTCTTGCGGGCCACAGTCTGTATCTCCGGTATGGAAAGCAGGAGTTCTTCTGCCTGGCGTCCTATCTTGTCGGATTCTTCGAGTGAGATTCCAGGCAGGGAGCTGACGTTTATCGTGAATGATCCTTCGTTGAACGCCGGGAGGAAGCTGTGCCCGAGGGTGAAGAACAGTCCGAGGGCTACGCAGAACAGTGCCAAGGTCGCTCCCACGACACTTTTCTTGTGTCTCATTACCCATTCGAGGGCTTTCCTGTAGTATCTTTTCAGCCATACTGCGAGGAAGGCTTCCTTAGGTACGCCGTCTCCTTTCACTTTGTAGTCAAGCATGTAGCTGCAGAGTACCGGTGTCAGTGTCAGCGCCACGAGGGTCGAAGCGAAGAGTGCGGTGATGAATGCCACTCCGAGCGGAGCCAGCATGCGTCCCTCCATTCCTGACAGGAAGAAAAGCGGCACGAAACTGACGATGATGATGAGGGTGGAGTTCAGGATAGGCATCCTGACTTCTTTCGAAGCTTCGAACACTACTTTCAGTATGGGCAGCCTTTCAGCTGCAGGCAGTGCCTTGTTCGCCCTGATATGTTTCCAGACATTTTCCACATCCACTATGGCATCGTCCACGAGCGAGCCTATGGCTATGGCCAGACCCCCGAGACTCATGGTGTTGATGGTCATTCCCATCCAGTTCAGAGTCAGTATGGAGATCAGTATCGATAGCGGGAGTGTGATCAGTGATATGATGGTGGTCCTGACATTGGCCAGGAAGAGTATGAGCACTATCACCACGAATATCGCTCCTTCATACAGTGATGACTTGACATTGCTGATGGAACTTTCGATGAATCTGGCCTGGCGGAAGGTGTCCGTGGATATCTTCACGTCCGGAGGCAGGTTTTTCTGTACGTCTTTCAGGGCCTCTTCCAGTTTCGCGGTCAGTTCGAGTGTCCCGGTATTAGGCTGTTTGGTGACGGTCACGAGTACTGCCGGCTTGCCTTTTTCCGAGGCCAGTCCGAGCTTGGGCTGCTGTGCCCCTATCTGCACGTCTGCCACGTCTTCCAGGGTCACGGGCGCCCCTCCGACTGTCTTGATGACGCTTCTGGCCATCTCCTTCACATCTTCCGTGGACACTATGCCGCGTACGATATATTCGTTCCCGTATTCGTAGATGACTCCTCCATTGGTATTCTGGTTCATGCCGCGTGTCACAGCCATCACTTCGCCGAGTGTCACTCCGTAGTATTTCATTTTTTCAGGATGGATGAGCACCTGGTATTCCTTGATGTCACCGCCGAGAACCGCCACCTGCGCCACTCCTCCTGTCGAAAGCAGTCTCGGCCTTATCGTCCAGTCGGCTATCGTCCGGAGATCCAGCATCGAGGTCGAGTCTGCCGTCATACCCACTATCAGGAGTTCTCCCAGGATAGAGGATTGGGGCCCGAGAGTCGGATTCCCGACGTTCCCGGGCAATTCTTCCGCGGCCATCGCTATTTTTTCCGACACGATCTGGCGGGCCAGATAGATGTCCATGTCCCAGTCGAATTCCACCCACACGACTGAAAAGCCTGTAGTGGAGGACGAGCGGACACGGCGCACGCCGGTGGCTCCGTTTACGGCGGTCTCGATAGGGAAGGTAACCAGCTGTTCGACTTCTTCGGCAGCCATGCCGCCGGCTTCCGTCATCACTACGACGGTTGGGGCGTTCAGGTCAGGGAAGACATCGACTTCGGTGCGGTTCATCACATAGACTCCCGCGACCATAAGCAGGGCTGCAGCTACCAGTATCAGCAGCCTGTTGTTCAGTGAAAACTGTATTATCTTGTTTAGCATTGTTCGTATTTGTCAGCTAATCAGGTTTTGTCTCGGATTTGTTTTTTTGGGGGGGGGATTTCAGAAACAGGAAAGATCAAGGCTTGCGAAATTCCGACATACCGGAGTTTACTTCCGTAAATGAGGATATGAGGAATGAGCGTAACGCAGAGATTTCCCGGAATCTGGAATTTTAGTGGTTATGGGTGTGGGCAGGGATAATGTTCGATGCTGACGCGAGCTTTACATTATAGGCCCCTTTTGTCACTACATTGTCGCCAGGTTTCAGTCCGGAAACTATTTCCGTGCGGATGCCGTCGCTTTCACCCAGTTTCACTTCCTGTTTCTTATAGCAGCTTCCGTCCAGTTTCAGATACACGAAATACAGACCCTGTTCTTCTGTTAGGGCGGAAACCGGGACGCTAAGTACGTTTTCTCTCGACCGGGTCAGCAGCCATACTTCGGCAAATGATCCTGGCACGATGCCGCCATTGTTTCTGAATTCGAAGGTGACGGGAATGTAATATGCTGATTCCTTGGAACTTTGTCCAGTGGCGATAAGCCTGCCGCCGAGCTCCTTTATATTGTATGCACGTTCATCGTACTGGGTGGAGAAATTTGCGGATGAAATGTCCTGAAGCTGGCTGAAATGTCTCTGTGATACATCTGCCCGCAGGATAAGATTCCTATCCTGTATGACACAGGCAAGCGGAGTCCCCATCGTGACGAAATCCCCTTCGCTGACGAAAATGTCGCGTATTCTTCCGTCAAACGGGGACTCGATCTGTACTCCTGTGCCGTCTGCGTTCGGTTTCAGTGCCTCATAGGCCATCCTTGCATTCTCGTAAGCCTCTTTGATGCGTATGAATTCCTTCTGCGAGACTATCTGGCTGTCCACAAGTCCGGCAGCCCTTTCATATTCAGCCTTGGCTGTCTCGTATGCTACTTTCGCTTTGCCGATTCTGTTTCCGTCCTGGATGTTTCCCGAAAGGATGGAAAACAATGCCTGACCGTTTGCGACATCAGAGCCTTCGAACAGATTCCCGCTGAACGAGACTATCCCGTCGGTGGTGGCGACTACATTCTTTTCGTCGCCCAATGCAGGGAGTATCTGCCCTCCTGTCCGGATGACACCGGAAAAGGTTTCCGGTGCAATGGCTTCCGCCACTATGCCTGCGGCTTCCGCCTTTTCCGGGGCAATGACTATTTCATCCGAGTGTCCGGCTTCACCGGAATGCCCGTGGGCGGCCTCATGGTCATGAGGGTCTTCTCCGTCATGGTCTGACGCAGCTTCGGTGTGATGGATGTCGTGGTCGTGTCCGGTTTCGTGGTTGTGGCCTGCACCGCAGGACCATAGCAGGAGCAGTGCGCAGGCCGCCCCTGGAATCAGTGCTGACAGTTTCATATTTGTCCTATGGTTTTCAAACGACTGCAAAGATACCCCACACTCCCCGCAACCCGGTTGCAATCAGTCCAGTGCCCTGAAAAGATCGTTGAGGACTATTTCTTTCTGCACGATGCCGCTGTGGATATTATGCCTTATACCTTCAGTAGTGACCATCGTCAGGATGATTGATTTTCTGGTGCCTGTTTCGGATATGAAAGAATCTATTTTGTTTTGAAGATTGGCTTCATATGCCTTGTCGATTACGAATTCCCTGCCGGAGTATTTCATCTCGCAGAGGTTCACTGTGTCGTCTTTCCGGTCTATCAGAAGGTCTATCTGAGCTCCGTTTTCCAGGTCTCTGCTTCTCCAACTGCATGCGGCAGTCTGCACTCCGGATATTCCCAGCGAGGCCTTGATCTGTTTCAGATGTATCAGGCACAGGATTTCGAATGACAGGCCGCACCAGGCTCTGTGAAGCGGACTGTTGAATGATGCTGACCAGAAATGCTCGTCGTGATAGTGGTTCCCCAGAATGAATTTATAATAGAACAGCGTGTAAAAATCTGTCAGTTGGAACAGTACGTATTTTCCGAGCCGTTTGCTGTCTGTACTTTTCATTCTGCCGAACGGTTCGTAGAGCCTGATGAATCCGCAGTTCTCCAATTCTTCGAGGGCCGTGCTCAGTGCTCCGTTGTCGCTGAGTCCGCTCGCTTTCACTATTTCATTCCGTGTCATACCCATCCCTTTTGAGGCCAGGCACCGGACGATTTCCATATGAGGTTCGGCGTTTTTGAAGAGAGCTTTGTACAGGTCGTTGAATTCGTCTTTCAACGGTGCGTTCCTGGAAAAGAAAAGTCTGTCAATATTCTGAGAGAGGCTTTCCGAGCGGTCCAGCATCGAAAGATAATACGGGATTCCGCCCATGATCATATAGCACTCGGCTATCTGCCGTCTGGAATACGAGAACCCGTTTTTTTTGAAGAATTCTTCACATTCGTTCAGCATAAACGGTTCGAGAACCATGTGATGTGTCAGCCTGTTATGCAGTCCGCCCTTGTTTCTTATCAGGTTGTTTATCATCCATGACGTAGCGGAGCCGCATACTATGAGTTTGATGTCGTCCCGCATGACAGCCCATGTGTTCCAGAAATTCTCTAAAGCCGGTATGAATCCTGATTTTGCCGTGTCCATCCATGGGAGTTCGTCTATGAAAATGATTTTTCTGCCTTCCGGCAATGTTTCCATATACTTCGCCAGACCGTAAAATGCCAGAATCCAGTTTTTAGGTACCGACAATTGTCCGGAACCTGAATATTTCTGCAGGGCAATGGCAAAGTTCGTCAGCTGTTCTGGTTTGGATGCTCCGTAGATGCCTGTAACGAAGAAGGCAAAACTGTCTTGTGCCGCTGTCCGTATAAGACAGGTTTTCCCTACACGTCGTCTTCCGTATATTGCGATGAATTCCGAGTGTCCGGATTCCATATATCCGGACAGTTCCTTGAGCTCGGCCTTTCTTCCTATAAAGTCTTTCATGACAGAGAGATTTTCTGCGTAAATATACAATTTTTTCGTGGATTGCGCAGATTTTGTTGCGATAATCGGCGCTAATGTGTCTTTTTATGTGTGTTTGCGCAGATTATCCCTGAAATATTCTGCGCAAACGTGGTATTTTTGACCAGTTAGCGCAGGTTATCTACAGACAATCGGGACAGATGCCTTTTATGATGTAGTTTACGGAATGTGCCTGAAACCCTTCTGGGAGGTCTACCAGGGGAGCGCTGATTTCTTTCAGACAGAATGTCCTGTGGCACTTTTCACAATAGAAATGGGTGTGCATGTCCGCTATCGAACAGTCATCTTCGCTTTCGCACACCTCGAATTTGATGGAACCGGTGCCGTCGTCAATCGAATGCACCAGATGATTCTTTTCGAACACTTCCAGAGTCCTGAATATGCTGGACTTGTCCACAGTCTCCAGCTCGGCTTCCAGATCAGCCAAAGACATGGTCCCGGATGCATTCATCAATGCGTCCAGGACCAGTATCCTGATGGAAGTCGCCCTGACTCCCTTCTTCTCCAGCCTTTCTATGCACTTCCTGTTATCCATGCATGTACGGCGGCCGGATTATTCTTCCTTGCTGATCACGCTGCTGAGTTTCTCGCTGAGTCCGTCGAGTTTCTCCAGCATTTCCTTGCGGATATTGTCATAATATGACCTTTTGGCTCCTTCGGCAGGGTGGTTTATCTTGTCTTTGAGGTCGTTGTATAACTCGACAGCCTCATCGATGATTTCTGAAACCTTGCCGTCCGCTTTTGCCGGGTTAAGCGCGATGAAAAGAGAGCAGTCATCGATGAATTCACCGATGAAGTATTCGATGTCTTTTTTGATGTCTCTGAGATTCATGTCGAAAAGTTTTTAATATTATCCGTTTTCCGGCGGCAAAGATAGCAAAAATTCCTGAAACCTATCTTCCTCCGTCCTTTTTCCTGATTTCCACCCTGCGTATCTTTCCGCTGATGGTCTTCGGGAGTTCGTCCACGAATTCTATTACGCGGGGATATTTGTACGGGGCGGTCACCCGTTTCACATGGTCCTGGAGTTCCTTCACCAGTTCAGGACCGGCCTTCGCCTTATAGTCCCTGGCCAGGATGATGGTGGCCTTCACCACCTGCCCTCTGATCTCGTCAGGGACTCCGGTGATGGCGCATTCCACCACGGCAGGGTGTGTCATGAGTGCGCTTTCCACTTCGAAAGGCCCTATGCGGTAGCCGGAGCTTTTGATCACGTCATCGGCCCGGCCCACGAACCAGTAGTATCCGTCTTCGTCGCGCCAGGCAAGATCCCCTGTATGGTAGTAACCGTCATACCAGGACTCTTCCGTTTTCTCGGCATCCCTGTAGTATTCCTTGAACAGGCCGACAGGCTTTCCGCCGTCGGTGCGTATCACGATTTCACCCTGTTCTCCTTCTTCTGCATGCCTTCCGTCCGGTTTGAGCAGGTCTATCCTGTACTGCGGATTAGGAACCCCCATGCTTCCCGGCTTAGGTTCCATCCACGGGAATGTACCTAAGGTCAGTGTGGTTTCAGTCTGTCCGAAACCTTCCATCAGACGTATTCCTGTGATTTTCAGGAATGTCTCATATACTGAATAATTCAGGGCTTCTCCTGCCGTGGTGCAGTATTCCAGAGACGAGAGGTCGTATTTGCTCAGGTCTTCCCTGATCAGGAACCTGTATATGGTAGGAGGTGCGCAGAGGGAGGTGATATGATAGTCGTGGATTTTCTGAAGTATGTCTGCAGGAGTGAATTTCTCATGGTCGTACACGAAGATATTGGCTCCTGCTATCATCTGTCCGTAAATCTTGCCCCATGCCGCCTTTGCCCAGCCTGTGTCGGCTATGGTGAAATGAAGGCTTTCGCGGTGGAGATTGTGCCAGTACCGGGCAGTGACTATGTGTCCGAGCGGGTAGGTGAAGTCATGGGCGACCATTTTCGGTTCGCCGGTGGTGCCGGACGTGAAATACATCAGCATGATGTCATCGTTCGTATTGGCCTGCTCCGGACGTATGAACGGAGCAGCGCCATCCATACCTTTGTGGAAATCCAGGAATCCTTCAGGGCATTCCGGTCCGACGCTGACTACATGTTCGAGGCTCGGGCATTCCGGCATGGCATCGGAGATGTGTTTCAGTATCACTTCTTCTCCGGCAGCCACTATCATCTTGATGGTAGCGGCTTCGCAGCGGTAGATGATGTCCTTTTTCGTGAGCAGGTGAGTGGCCGGGATGGCTACAGCCCCGATTTTGTGCAGGGCTATGATCGAGAACCAGAATTCGTAGCGGCGTTTCAGTATCAGCATGACCTTGTCTCCGCGGCCTATGCCCAGACTCCGGAACCATGACGCAGTCATGTCCGTGTATTTCTTCATGTCGGCGAAAGTGAACTGGATGCACTGCCCGTGGTCATTGGTCCAGAGAAGGGCTTTCCTGTCAGGCTCTTCCGCAGCCCATCCGTCCACGATGTCATATCCGAAGTTGAAGTTCTCAGGGACGTTTATCCTGAAGTTCTTTATGAAGTCTTCCTGGGAAGAGAATTCTGTCTGGGGTAAGTATTTCTCTATCATTTTCCGTTGTCAGTTTTGTAAGTCCGTAAGTCGTTTTCAGAAGGGATAGTCTGTCTGCAGCCTACTGCATCACCATGGCGAGGAATTTCACGTGCTGTCCGTCCAGGGCTTTCAGGGCATGAGGAGTCCCCGAGTCGAAGAATATGCTGTCACCAGGGTCGAGCGAGAGTTCCTTTCCGTTTATGTTCACCAGCAGCCGTCCCTCCAGTACGAAATGGAATTCCTGGCCTTCGTGTTCATTGAAAAACAGGGGAGTGTCTTCAGGTTTCGGTTCGATGGTCACGATGAACGGATCCGCCATCCTGTGCTTGAATCCCGAGGCCAGCAGTTCGTATTTGTAAGCCTTGACTCTTTCCACAGAGATGCCCGTGCCTTTCCGGGTCAGGAAATACGAGTCCATCTTCGGCTCTTCTCCGAACATGAGTTCGTCCAGGGTGATTCCGTATTTGTGCGCTATCTTCTGCAGTATGCTGATGGACAGGTCGCATTCTCCTGATTCCAGGTCACGGTATTCGTCCACGGTCAGGCCGCAGTCGGCAGCCACTTCTTCTTCTGTCATGTCCAGCGCATCGCGCAGTCCTTTCAGCCGTTCGGCTATCTGTCTGATCTGTTCGTCCATATGGTTCAAGTCAGCGTCAGTTCGACATCTTGTTCTATCCGGTACAAGGGATTTCGCCGAACTGACCTTACGATTTCTTCGGAATCCCTTTCCTGTGGTGCCGCAATGCTTTTCAAGCGACGGATTCTCAAAAATACGAAAAACTGCCGTCAATTCAAAATCGTGGAATATATCCTTTTGATTTGACACCTATACCCGGCATGTCGGACAGCGTGATTTTGCCGTTCTCCAGCTTCATCCCGTCGAAACAGTCGTTTGCCAGCAGGATGTTTCCGTCCAGGTCCGCCCATTCCATTTCGGGTGACAGCTGGGCTGCCGCCGATATCGCGACCGAAGTTTCTGTCATGCATCCTATCATCAGCTTCATTCCCAGAGCTTCAGCCAGTGTGACCATTTCTCTAGCCTCCCTCATGCCGGTGCATTTCATCAGTTTTATGTTTATTCCGTGAAAAGCCCCGTGCAGTCTCCTGATGTCGTTGAGTCTCTGGCAGGATTCGTCAGCTATGACAGGCAGAGGACTCCTTTCGGTGAGCCATGCATGACTGTCCAGGTCGTATGCCGGCATCGGCTGCTCTATCATCACCACACCCTGCTCTTCCAGCCATCCTATCATGTCCAGAGCCATGTATCTGTCCTTCCAGCCCTGATTCGCATCTATGCATATGGGAGTGGACGGATTCATGCTGCGTATGAGCCTTATCATCCTGCGGTCCTGCTCTTCACCCATTCCGAGTTTGACTTTCAGGATTTTGGCCCATGATGCTTCCTTCGTTTTCTCCCTGACGGTTCCGTCATCTGCATCAAAACCTATCGTGAAGCTCGTGCATGGCGTATTTCCGGGAGTGAACCCCCAGATTTTCCACCAGGGCTGCCCCATTATTTTGCCGGTCAGGTCATGAAGTGCTATGTCCACCGCTGCCTTGGCTGCAGTGTTGTTTGCCGCAAGTCTGTCTGTTTCGGCCATGATATCCCGGATTCTGAACGGATCATCGAACCGAGGCAGGACATCCTCGCGTACTTTTTTCAGGAATTCATGTACGGATGCCTGTGTCTCACCGAGATACGGCGGCATGGACGCTTCTCCGTAGCCTGTCACCCCGTTCCATGTCAGTTTGGTGAGCACTATCGGAGTGCTGCTTCGCGAAGACCCTGAAATGGTGAAAGTGTGTTTCAGTTCACCCGTGAAGTCCCTCCACTCCAGTTCCGGTTTTTTCGAAATTCCTGTACCGTTCCCGCTTGCGTGACCGTAAATTCCCGCATGTCCGGGTGTCCTTCCGGACAATACCGCCTCCGGCGCAATGACGGCGGCAGCCGTCATCAGCCCTGCCTTACGTATGAATTCTCTTCTTGTAGTCTTTTCCATATCTGAATCCTGAAATCTGTTGCCGGCAAATTTTGTGATGATAAAAATCCTGGCAGCTTTACTTTCCCGGTCTTAATGTCCCCGATGCATCTTCAGGCATGGGAACGACAAGGACAGATTCACTGCACCGTATTCCGTAGAATACGTCACGGACCCGTCCCTCCTGTGGTATCAGAATACCTTTTTCAACCAGATATTTTATATCGCGTGCTGCCGTGTCAGGTGATACCTTTACATGTTTTGCCCAGTTCTTGACCGTCAATTTGCCGGGATAACCGTCCAAATATAAATTCAAGACTTCGCGTTGTCGTTCGGACAAGACTGTTTCGGCATGTGTTTGCCAGAATATAGCCTTGTCAAGAACCTTCGACAATGTTTCGTCGGACTGCTCGATGGAACGGAGCAGACAGTCAAGATACCAGATGATCCATCCTGTAATCTCGCAATCTCCCTTTTGCGTCTTTTCCAATATGTCGTAATACTGTTTTTTATCTTTGTTTATCTGATGGGAGATACTGAAAAAACGCATCTTTGAGTTTTCAGCCTGTGAAAGTGCCATATCGGCAATGGCTCGTCCTATTCGTCCGTTTCCGTCATCGAAAGGATGGATGCAGACAAACCACAAATGTGCTATTGCCGATTTTACATAGCCGTTATGTGCGTCTGAATTGAACCAGTCCAGAAACCGATTCATTTCTTCGTCTATTTTTTCAGGAGCAGGAGCTGCATAATGTACCTTTTCCCGGCCGAACATTCCGGAAATAACTTTCATATCTCCACTTCGGTATCGGGCTACATCTATTTTCGTCGGACCGCTCCATCCGGTAGGAAACAGGCAGTTGTGCCATCCGAAAAGTCTTTCATGGGTAAGCGGACTGTTGAAATTGACGGTTGCGTCAAGTGCCATTTCCACTACTCCGTCTATATATCGTGAGGATTCGGCCGGATTCTGCAGGTGCACTCCGAGTTTGCGGGCCACAGATGAGCGTACCTGGTCATTGTTCAACTCTACTCCTTCAATTTCCGATGATGCAATGATGTCATGGGAGATGGATTCGACTATGGCAGACATCTTGTCGTTAAAACCGATTACACTAAGACGTCCCATCAGATAGCCGACAGCCTTGTTGACCTTGTTCAGTTTTTCACCGACAAGTTCCTTGTTCCACGAAAAGGTAGGCCATTCTTTATGTTCATGTATATACATAGGCATCACTGTTCTCTGCAAATATATGGTTTTGCGGCCAATTATCCGCATAATTTGCGGCTGATTGGCCGCATGGAACAGTAAAATCAGTATTCCTGCGGGAAATAGGCCGGGCTGTCGGAAATGCTGACGGTTCCGTCGGAAGCATTGCAGCCGATGATGCGGCGGGCCTTGATCATCTTTCCGGAAAGTTCGTAGAAGTCAGGTTCTCCGGGGACGAGTGAATTGATCCTGACCAGTTTCGAGGCGTGTATGAACCGGCCGTCTCCGATATAGATTCCCACGTGGGTGATCTTTTCCTTTCCTGATATTTCTCCTGATCCGGTTTCGGAAGATCCGCAAGACACGGATGCAGAATGTGCTGGAGTCCCGAAGAAAATCAGGTCTCCTGGCCGCAGGTCTGAAATCCGCTTCAGCATTTCTTCCCTGAATGCCCCGGATGCCGTGAAATTTTCCGGAGAATCCGCCGGGAACCGGTCAGTGTCGGCATCCACACGGACAGGCAAGCCCACACGTGCCTGCTGTGAGGCGTTGCGCGGCAGCAGCACACCGTTCAGAAGCCAGACCATCTTCGTGAGTCCGCTGCAGTCCACTCCTTTGATGGAGGTGCCACCCCAGAGATACGGGACGCCGATGAATCTCATGGCCGTGCCGATGATATTTTCTGCGGAAGGATCACATTTCCGGATCCATGTATCGAAAATCGAGGCATCCGGAACCGGCACATATCCTGTCTCGCCGGTTACCAGCCGGACTTCATAACACCCTTTCACTGTCTTGCCGGAATAAGGTATAAGGTCTCCCGCCACTATATCGCAGATTTTATGCAATCCTTTGTCAGATTCTCCCGTGTTTCCCGTCTTCCGGCATACTGTTTTTCTGACATCCGGCCGGCCGCGCACTGTCCTGACAGGTTTCGTCCATATCGTGCTGTAATCCGCGGTGCAGATGATTTTTTCCGTCGCGATATAGTCCTCCATCTCTTCCAGGGACATTTCTTTCACCCCCGAATCCACGCACCATGCGGTGTACGGGTCGGGAGTCTTCACTTTCAGCCAGTAACTGTCTTCATCCAGAATTTCCACCACGGTCCCCATCAGAGCCTGGTTTCCGAGTTCTGCGGTGAAATCAGGTTCCTCCCTGAGATAATTGGCCGAGAGCGTCGTCACTCCGTATCTTTTTCCGGTTGCACTCCGTGCAATGCCGTCGTCTCCGGCGACAGCCATATTGGCAGGAACTGCCAATACCATTGCCGCGGCAGCGGCAATTATTCCTTTTTTCCATTTGCCGGAATATCCGGCTGGAGTCGTATGGCTTGTGGAAATCATATCTTCAGAATTTCATACGAAGATATGAATTTTTCTTTATTTCCAGATTCGGAAAACGGACTTTACCGGTGAGGCTGACTGCCACTGTCCGGATATGCCGTATTGCCATGCCACTACCGTGACTTCCACAGGGAATTTTGCACGGGGAGGTATCTCTGTAAGAACGAGTTTGTCACCCTTGACGACTGCAGGACCGCTTTCCACGTAGAAAGAGACCGGCAGTCCGCTGCTGCTTGTGGCCGCAAGTACGATTTCTTCGTCCGTGCCTGCATATACGTCATTCAGCCCTGGGAAGTTTATCGTCTGAGGCTGTCCGTCGGTGATCCGGCCAGGGATGCGGAGTTCCAGATTCAGGATGGCTCTTTTGTACAGACTGTCGGCATTGGCATAGCAGTCGAGCATCATCCATCCGGTCTTTCTGCCGTCGAAGCCGGTGCGGTGGAATGTGATCCTGAAGGTGGTGTCATTGACTATTCTGACAGGCCCGTATTCCCTGCGGATCTGAATCGGGGACGAAGAATGGCCGTTCCCGTCGTATTTCACTTGAAAATGGAAGGTCAGCCCGTCTTCCTCAGGTATGAACCTGATTTTTTCCACAGGCTTCCCGTTCTGCCAAGCCACGAGTTTCTGAACCTGTTTCCCTCGTTCTCTCAGGTAATATTCTTCCGTGAGCGCGGCCATTTCTTCATCGAAATACCAGAAACAGCTGTCCCGGTCTCCGGCATATTCCGCGAAAGGTGCGGCATGGATGCTGTACGGCTGCTCCGGAGCACGGTTTTCCGGATACCATCTGTCGGCCAGCCACCCGTCGCGTTTGTCCAGTTTCCGGAGATGTCCCTCCTCATCCATCCTGTATTCCATGGCTTTCCTCAGGAAGGCCAGTATGTATTCCATTTCGAATTCGGAACAGTCGCTGTGGCTGTGCCCTGCATCGCACAGCAGGGAAAGCGTGGCGTCCGGATACCGCTTCATGAAAGGAAAGGCGCTTTCTATTCGGAATTCGCCCCATTCGTATTCCCCGACGCACATCAGTGCCGGGATGCCGTCGATGTTCCGTGAGCCCCAGTACGGGTTTACGTGTCCGCAGCACAGGACCTCGCTCAGTGGAGAGTCCCCGTGCATGGATATGATGGCGAGAGCCCTGTCGGGATTCCATGCGGCGAAGTTGTACGGAGATGAGGCCTGTGCACTCTGGCTCATGTATGCCACCGGGACTGTACGGAGTTCGTCATATCCTGATTTTCCAGCCAGTTCTTCCATGGCCTCCTCGAAACCGTCCTGAGCCCCGTTAGGTACATAGAACAGGTCGCTCGGTTCCCAGCCCGGCGATACCCAGACGAGGGCCATGTCCATGTCCGACAGTCCCCGGCGGAATTCGGAAGACTCTATCACGCCCTCTTCCATGGCATTGTGCCCGCAGATGAGGACAGCTTTCACTTTTTCGCACTGAGGCGGAATCCAGAGGAAGGCGCGGGTCTGATATCCCGGTTCTGCAGGTACGCGCGGTGAATTGATTTCGGTCTGCCACTGGTAGACATTGTCATAGTCATGTACTATGACCTCCTGACCTCCGGCAGGAATGCCGAAGCATGTCGTCCCCAGTACGGCCAGACATGAAAACCATTTCAGAATCCTGCTCATTTCCCGAGATTTTTCAGTCTGAGCAAAGCCTCGATATAGTAGTAGTCCGCGTAAATGATGGAGTAGTCGATTTCCGTACCCGCCGGTCTGTGTCCGGTGGAGTGGAGCAGGAATGCAGGGCAGGAGTCCCCTCCGCGATAGCTTTCGTAAAGTGACGAAAGCATCTTTTCGGCAGCGTCCAGATATTCCTCTCCCTTTTTGCCGCCGACATAGCCGGAAAGCTCTATCAGGGCGGAAGCCACGACGGCAGCAGCCGACGCGTCTTTCGATACATTCGGGATTTCAGGGTCGTTGAAGTCCCAGTAAGGTATCATGTCTTCCGGAAGCATGGACAGGTATACATCGGTGATTCCGGCGGCGAAGTCCAGATATTTCCTGTCACGGGTGAATCTGTAGCACATGGTGTAGCCGTAGATGCCCCATGCCTGTCCGCGTGCCCACATAGAGTCATCCGAATATCCCTGATGAGTGCAGCTCTTCAGGTGTTTCCCGCTGACAGGGTCATAGACGGCCACATGGTAGGACGTTCCGTCCGGACGGAAATTGTATTTCATCGTCGTGTCCGCGTGTGTCCTGGCTATTTCCGCATATTCAGGGTCGCCGCCGTTTTCCGCAGCCCAGAAAAGCATTTCGAGATTGATCATGTTGTCCATGATCGTGTTGTGTCCTCCCAGGTTCTTCATTTCGCGGGGCCATGACAGGATGGTCCCCGCAGCAGGATTGTACAGCGAAGCCAGTTTCTCTGCCGTGGCGAGGATCACTTCCTTGTATTCCGGATTGCCGGTCAGGCGATAACCGTTGCCATAGCTGCAGAATATGATGAAGCCGAGGTCATGGTCGTAAGCCGGTATCTCGCTGATGAATTCCAGCGCCTCGGTGTATTTTTCAGCCGCGGCGAGGATTTTCCTGTCGGCTGTGTATTCGTAGTCATACCAGAGGACTCCCGGCCAGAAACCTTCTGTCCAGAGTTCCTTGCTGACAGGGCACAGATTCCATGTGCTGTCTCCCGGTGCGATATTCCTCGGTGATATGCCATACCCTGCGGACTCTATCTGGGCGAGAGTCCGCTCCGTCTGCCTGGCGCAGTAGTCCAGTCCGTTTTCTGCCTCCCGGACAGCATTTTCTTTTGAAACTGACGTGCATGCAAGTGCAGTCAGGCAAATAGCTGAAGCTACGAATACGTTTCTTATCATATCTAAAATACCTTTTTATATCTCATTCATATCATGCCTTGCGGAAATATCCTGTCCTGACATCCTCGCGGCATGCGTATGTTCCCGGTCAGTCTATCCTGAACCAGTCCGCATCTATCCATCCGCGGTCTTTCCCGGTTCCGGCGCTTGAGCAGAACAGTCCGATCTTGGCCCCTATCCATCTGCCTTCGCGTGCCTGGAAGGCATCTCCGGCAGGCTTGAAAGACTTTCCGTCCAGACTGTACCGGAATCTGCACACTCCATTGCCGTCTGACTCCACCCTGAACCATATGTCGGCCGTATATTTAGGTGTCGCACCGCTTTCCACCATGGTCAGGGCCGTCCTTGCTATGGTAGTGATTTCTTCTTTTGTCCCCTTGTCTGCGTCATGGCAGGTCCCGGTCTGGATTACGGCACTTTCTCCTTCACGCAGTATGGAGATGTATCCGTAGTCGAATCCCATCACCACCAGTCCTGCCCTGTCTCCGTCTCCTTTCGAATTGAATGTCAGTTTCGTGGTGGCGGTGAAAGCCTCTGCCGGCATTTTCTGCAGGAAGAGGTTCGGGACACCCCACAGATTGGGAGCATCTTCCCGGTGTCCGTATATCCTGAAAAATCCGTAACCGCTGCCGAACCCGAACCAGTCCTGGCGGTTTGCGTGCCACTGCCACTGCAGTCCCGGCATGGCGGAATCGAACTCGTCGTCCAATGCCATTCCGGCATCATCGGCAGGCAGATCCGGTTTTTTCCATGTCCTGACAGGTTCTCCGCGTCCGTCTCCGTCCTCGTCATGGCCTATCACGCACCAGCCGTCATCGGTCCATGACATCGGGTTCAGGTGGATGATGCGTCCGAAAGGCTGCTTTTCCTGGAAGTGGATGAACCAGTTTTCTCCTGAAGGCGTGTCCACCCAGGCTCCCTGATGCGGGCCGTTTATGTCCGTGTCACCCTGCTCCATGACGTTGCGGGCCTCATACGGTCCGTAGACTGACCTTGATCTCATCACCAGCTGCCATCCTGTGGCTACTCCGCCGGCCGGGGCGAAAATATAGTACCAGCCGTCACGCTTGTATATCTTGGCGCCTTCCACGGTGTGGTGTCCGTCCCTGTTCCCGTCGAAGACCATCACTTCGTCAGAAATGCATTCCGTGCCGTCGGCATTCATCTCGAATACGGTGATGATGCTGTTCAGTCCGCTGCGGCTGGCTGCCCATGCGTGCGCCAGATATACCTTTCCGTCATCATCCCACAGCGGAGAAGGGTCGATCAGTCCTTTCCCGGCCTTTACCAGCACAGGTTCGGACCATTCTCCTCTCGGATCCTGCGTCTTCACCATGAAGATTCCGAAATCGGGATCACCCCAGTAGATATAATACCATCCGTCATGGAATTTTATGCAAGGCGCCCATACTCCTTTCCCATGCTGCACCATGCTGTAATGCTCTTCCGGCACCAGGCTGTCGAGGGCATAGTTCACTATCTCCCAGTTCACCAGGTCGGTGGAATGCAGGATGGGCAGTCCCGGAATGCAGTTGAAGGAAGAAGCTGTCATCCAGTAGTCGTCGCCTGTCCTGACTACATCCGGGTCCGAGTAGTCGAGGCAGATGACAGGATTCGTGTAGGTCTCCCTGTCCGTTCCGGCATCCATGCCTGTGCCCAAAACGAAAGTCAGAGCGAGCATAAGCGTTTTCTTCGCTGCTCCGCATGTGAATAAGTTTTCCATTTTCATCATAATCCGGAAATTAATACGTTCGAATCCGTGAATTTACCTAATCGTCGCGTAAGATTGTCGGATTATTTGTCGATTTTCGTGAAACCGGATGCCGGAAGGCGGTGTTTTTTCCCATTCACCCTGATCGTGCAGTCCCGGTCGGAAGTGTACCATATTTCCCCGTGTCTGACGACTGCGGCAGCCGTGGCAGGTTCTTTGGCCGAAATGCTGATTTCCCCGAAAGAGACGTGAGTCCCGTCATGCATGAATATCTGGCACTCATCCCCTTTCCCTGAAGAACTGCCCATGGCGATGACGGCATCACATTCCAGACCGCCGCACGCGGATTCCTGCCGGATGTCGGAACTGATGACCACATCCTGTCTGCCGTCAGTTTTCGTTACGGCTACGCCTGCTGCATCGGATGCTTCTCCGCATGAAAGGTATTCCACACTTTCCACCGCACCCGGCGCTGCTGTGGAGAACGGTTCGTAGACAGCCGCGAAAGGACGGGACCATGCTTCTCCGTACTGTCTGGCCACGAATGTCAGACACGGTGAGTTCTTCACATCGTACGGCATAGGCATCCTGCTCAGCCCGTCTATGTACGGTGAATATGCCTTGAAGACTTTTCTGTCCTTTTCGCCTTTCATCCACATCTTCATTCCGGCAGAGGTCCCGTCGCTGCAGTCCATCGTGAAAGTCCCCTGCACGTCATCGGAGGTCATGGCGGCGGACTTGTTCCAGAGATACGAGTAGGCACTCAGATGCGCCCCGGCGAAAGCCAGTTCCTCGGTAGGCTCTACAGGTACGGACAGCTCGAACCTCTGTCCGATATTGTGATAGAAATAGTCGTGCATCTTGTCCTTGCCGTCCCTGCGCTTCGAACGGAACACATCTATATAGTATCCGTTGTCCGGGTCCGTGTTCACTATCAGCACCTGGCGTCTCTGGTCCGAATATGTTTCAGGCTCGATGAAACTGAAGTCACCGAACATCAGCCCCGGATAGAAGCCGTCCTTCCGCTCAGGTGCAGGGTAGCAGCCGTTCAGGGAGAAGGCGTGGCTGGACTGCATGGTAGGGTAGGATGATATGCCGTCCACGCAGACTGTGTTGTGTGCAGGGAACTGTGAGTAGAATTCCCTGTGATCCAGATTCGTATATCCTGAGCCGCGTCCCAGGTCGGCTGCCTGGATGTAACCCTTGCCGTACAGTTCCATCGATATGCCGTTTGCGTGCATGTGGTTTCCCATGGAGCCGGCGATGCTCATCATCAGGCTTTTCTGCGGATCCATGCCGGTGCGTGCCGCGAACCAACTTACTCCTTCTGACCAGAATACCGGGCTGACATAGTCTTCTATCCGTCCGGCCTCGACCGAAGGATCCGGTACGAGCGGTTTCATCGAAGTGAACGTGGACACCTTTGCCGGAAGTCTGCCGGCTTTCCCGTCAGTCCCGTCCGATTCCGGAACGAAACATTTGTACATGGCGGTGAACAGTTTCTCCTGCTCAGCTTTTCCGTGTGTGCGCGCGTTCGTTATCATCCGCTGGAAATAGTCGGTTCTCAGCGGTCCGCAATGCGTGTCTCCCCATCCGCAAATGATTCCGTTAGGAAAGAGATATTCAGGGGTGGCCTCCACTGCGTCGGCCAATATCGGATACGCTTCCACCAGATCCACGCCGAGCACCGTGTCCAGGAGATTCACGAAGCTGCTCCATTCTGAAACCACCATGGTGGAATAGCCCGGCGATTCCTTCCACAGCCCGGTAGCGGCATCGAAACCGTAGCCGATGAGTTTTCCCGGAGACCACTGGCGGATACTGTCTTCGTTCAGGATTTCGTTCAGGAACCATTCCCGTCCGCGTCCATCGGCATAACAGCTGTCAGGACTCAGTACGAGGGCGATGCGGAGTACGAACTGTGCCTGGATGAGGTTCCAGTTGTTGTGGGGCACACCTCCTGCTATGATGTTGTCCGCCCATTTGCGGAAAGCCTCTTCATATACCGGCAGCTTTTCCGGCAGAGTCTTTTCCAGGTATCCGTGAAGGAAATCGTAACATTCGGCACAGGACACGGCTATGTCTTCATGGATCACTTCGAAAGAAGTCAGTCCGATGAGGGTCTGCTGGTGACCGTGATTGAGGTCCACTGGAACATTCCTGTAGTAAAGTCCTGTCATGTAGGTGTCGAAGATGTCCGCGGCGAATTCAGCGAACTTTTCATCACCGGACCACCAGTAAAGGAATGCGGCATCCCTGGCCAGGTTCAGGATTTCGTAGTTTATGGAAGTGATGTTTCCTCCGGTCTTGCCTGGTTCCGCCTTTTCCAGCGGTTCTCCAGGCAGGGTCTTGTTGTACATCCACAGGCCGGCCGTATCCTGATACGGGAGGATGTCGGCCAATGCCGGACGCCTGTAGTTAGAGGATGCTTCCCTGGCTCCGGCAAAACGTACCGTAGGCACAGGCGCATGTCCTTCCGCGTGGGAATATACTTCACCTTTCACATACACATCGGTCGCGTGCGTATCCCAGTACATCTGCAGTCTGCTCACTATCCACTCCTGATCTGTCACGTGTCTTTCGGCATATGGCCGGATTTTCGATTCCAGTTCTTTCATGGCCGAGGCTCCGGGCACGGTTTCCAGCAAGGACGTGATTTCCTGACGGCACTCTTCCCCGTCTATCATCCGAGGGTATCCGGTGCCCAGTTCCGGAATTCCTATGACGTTCTGTGCGGATGATACGGCACAGAACGCAATGGCGGCGGCTGACAATAAGATTCTATTCATCGGACTGAAGTTTTATCGGTACATTTATGACCGGAAGTCATTCAAAGGTAATGTCATGTATGAATTCATTGGTGTCGGTGCCGTCGAGGCTTTTCATCCTGCGGCCTCCGATACGGACATTGTCGAAGACGACATCATTGACCGTACGGTCGGCATCGTAGCCTTTCAGCGACGACGGTTTCAGGTCCGGGATGTACGGGCAGGAGATGTTCCTGAAGATGACGCCTGAAACGGAATTTCCCGGAGCGGAGCAGTACTTGCTGTTGTAAACCACCTCGACATGGAAAAGCTGCCCTTCCTCTATCCGCTCCACACGTATGTCCTCGTACAGTATGTTCCTGATATGGTTCATGTCTCCGCAGCAGATGGCCATGCATCCTCTGTATTCGGGGTCGTCCTCATCGTGTTCGAGTACATCTATGTTCCTGAATGTGATGTTCTCGATGACGCTGCCCTTGCCGTCCCCGGTGTAGCCGTGTATTCCCATGTTCATCGGATGTGCGATGTCTGCCCAGAGCACCGAGTTCTGCACCGTGATGTCCCTGGTGTCTCCTCTGTAGTCCCAGCGCGGGCCGTATACGGCGATACAGTCATCCGAGTTCCGCATGAAGACGTTGTCCACGAGTATGTCGCTGCTGCTCATGACGTCTATGCCGTCGCTCCATCCCTGATAGCTGAACGATCTCAGGTTCCGGATGCTGATACCGCGGCTCTGGCCTCCCAGGAAAGTGTAGTGGCGCGGATTCACCACGATGATGTCTTCTACAGCGATGTTTTCCGAATATGTGGCCTGGATGCCTCTCTGGGGGGTCACCAGCAGACCGCGTCCGCTGACGGTCACGTTCTTCACGGAGTCGCAGATGAGCGTGCCTTTCACTACGGAGCCGGGGGCGAGATAGACATGTGTGTCCGACGGTATCCTGAACCCGTCTTCGCCTTCGGCCGGGGTGTGTACGCCGCCTCCGAAATACATCACGCCGTCTTCGTCAGGGGAAGGTGCGGATTTCTCAGGCGGATTCGTGAAGATATGAAGGTTCCGGCGCCTGTCCCCGTCGAATTCCACGGAAATGTTCTGCGGCCTGTCGAGGGTGAACGTCAGGATGTTGTCTTTCAGCCGGCTTCTGATGCCCCGTGACAGAGGCCTGATTTCGGCGGAGCGGACGATTCCGTCGTTTTTCTTCACCATTATTTCCACCTTGCCTTCGAAGTCGAAGTATACCATCGAGGCTTCGGTCGGAGAATCCATGTTCACTTTCACCTTGTATTCGTACAGATCCTGCCATTTCCCTCCTGGCAGCCGCACCTGTACGGTGAAGTCATCGTTGTGCATGGCATAGTAGATTCCCTGGGGTACAGGATGGGTGACCAGCACGGACGAGCCGTCGCTCACATGAGTGCCGCCGTGCATGATTTCATTGCCTGCCAATGCGTATGCCGGGAAGAATGCGGCGGCCAGTATGGCGGTGTACGGAGGTATTGTCCGGAAGGACACCTTTATGAAAAAAGACCTTATGGTTTTCAGAATGGAGTGTATCATCACAATATCGTTTTTCCTGAAAGTTTCCTGATGCCTTTCATGTTTTCTTTCGTCGCTGGGATGAACTGCATGGCTGCGCCTCCTCTGTCCATGAGGTCGAATCTGAGTACATCGCCGCCTTCGATGACGTAAGCCGCGGCCTTCACTTTGGTAGGAGAGGCGGAATCTTCATCGTCGGTATAGGTCTTCACGATGTATTTCACGCCGTCTTCGAGAAATTCGCCGGTAGGGATTTCTATCCGGCAGGCATCGTCACCGCAAATGGCTCCGGCGAACCATCTGTCGCCCGCACGGCGGGCAATGGCGACGTGTTCTCCGATGCTGTCGTCGATGACTTTCGTGTCATCCCATACGACCGGGACTTCATCGAAAAATTCCAGCTCCGGCACATCCTTGATCCTGGCAGGTGTGTCGTACCAGTAAAGGGTCTGCAGCGGCGAGAAGTAAATGACAGGCAGGGCCAGCTGATGGGCGTGCGTGTTTTTCAGCCGCGGGTCGAAGTAGCATACGGTGTAGTCAGCCGCACCGCAGAGCATGCGGGTGAACGGCAGTATGGTGTTGTGCGTGGCTGACGGGAACTCCTCGTTGCCCCTGATTCCCTCCTGGGTCAGCAGGTTCGGATAGGTGCGCGAGTAGCCTGTAGGTCTGTATTCATCGTGTATGTTCACCATGAGATGATGCTTCGCGGCGAGCCTGACAAGCCTGTGGACATGGTCGGCCCAGTGCTGGTTGCAGAACTGCACGAATCCGAACTTCACTCCGGCCACTCCCCATTCCTCGAAAAGCGGGAAGAGTTCTTCTGCCTGTCTGTCGAGTGCATGCTGGTTCACATAGAGCCAGACATCCACTCCCTTTTCCTTTCCGTATGCTATCACCTTCGGCATGTCCAGTTTGGAAATGACACGGGTGGCATCGCTTCTGTAGTCGAATTCAGGACCGTACCATTTGGCGTCGAAAAGCATGTAGCTGATGCCGTGCGCGGCGCAGAAGTCTATGACAGCCATGGCGTTTTCAGTGTTCAGCCTGGTTTCGCGCATGATTTTTCCAGGCTGTATCCAGCTTTCGTCCGCGATCTCCGATGCATCGTTCAGATTCAGGAAAATGTCGTTGTTTTCCATAAGTCCGCCGAGGCTCTCCGCAGCCATCACCACTCTCCACGGCATATTGTACGGAGTGACGATATCCGTACCGTCGTCATTCAGCGAGGCTGTCACGGTGTTCTCCCTGGTTTCGCTCAGCTTCAGCTTGGTCCGCGGGAAATCTATCTGGCCGGCTTCTCCGACCGCAGCGTACAGGCTGTCGGTGATCTTCACTGTCATCGGACGCTCGCACTCGTCATCCCATCCTCTGAGCGGACGCAGCGTATACGGCCCCTGCGCCCATGCGGTGTACCAGGCGAGAGTCCCTTCCGGGAAGGAAAATTCGGTGTTGTCTGCCTTTATCCTGTGATAGATGGCGTTGGGGTGCATCGGCAGCATGTACCTGAAAGCGATACCTTCATCATATGCTCTCAGTTCGATGTCCAGACGGTAGTCCGATCCGTCATCTTTCGCGAAATGAAGTATGAGACCGTTATATGCATCCCTGACTGTCGAGCGCTCCCCGTATCTGTTGTGCCATACGGTATCGCGTGATGTCATGGTGGTGTCTGCCAGAATAAGGCCATCGGTCCATCCGGACTTCTGACTGAAAAATTTCCCCATGGCGTGTTCCCAGACGTGGTTGTCGATGGTCAGGTCCATGGCCGATTCCAGAATTACGGGGCGGCCGTCATAGGCGGTGGAGTATGTGATACCGGCCGGCCCCGTACCGTCCGCTACGGGGCCGTGTACGTTTACTGTGACGGACTGCTTTCCGTCCGGTGATGACAGGGCAAACTCCTGTGCTCCTGCTGCCGCGCCGATAAACAGGGCCGCAGCCAAAAATACAGTTTTCATATCCGAAGTGAAATTACCTTTTTCAGTAAAAAATACGAATACGGTTTCTGATTTACTCAGAGTCTGTCTGAAAATTTCCTGAAAACCTGAACGTATTCGGAGAATCCGATGAAAGTTACCCCATGGAATCCGGAAATTTTGTAAATTTGGGACCGGAACCACAGAAAATAACACCCAGACGATGAAAATACGATGTCACGCAATCATATTCCTGACCGTACTGGGGATTTTATGCCTTCCCGGCAGCGCGTCATCTTCTTCCGTACATACAGACGGGTATCTGTTCAGGATGCTGGACACTTCGAGCGGACTGCCGGACAACAATGTCAGGAACATGACCATGCTTCCGGACGGGCTTATGTGCATCCAGACCTCCACCATGCTGAACCTGTACAACGGAGCTTCCTGCAAGAGCTACAAGTACAACCCTATAAATATCCCATACACGGAGTACAGCGGTCTGAACAACTCCTATTTCGACCGTACGGAAAATCTTCTCTGGTGCACTTCGCGTGACCATATCTGGATATTCAATCTGAACACCCGCAGTTTCGAGTACGACATTACGGACAGGCTTTCGCGCTTCGGCCTTGATAGCGGCGGGATTTCGAACTTCTTCATAGATTCGGCGGACAATTACTGGGTCGTCACTTCCGACACACGGCTTTTCAGGTGCGACAGGTCGGCCGGAGTGGCGGAAGCGGTGGAATTGCCTGCGGAAATGCAGGGCCCCGTACTTATGGCCCAGTCCGGAAACCGCCTGTGGCTTCTGTCCATAAACGGAATCCTCGCCGAGTACGACCTTTCCCTGAAAACTGTCAGGAATTCCATAAAAGTCCTGACAGACAATGCTGCCGGCCAGGAGGCCAGCAGGATGGATATGGTCATCACATCCGAGGGCAATGTCTGGGTCATGTACGACCATTGTCTGGCATATTACGACAGGGAAAGCGGCGCGGCTGACTATATGTCCGGCATTCTGGAAGGAGACAGCGATCTGTACACGACCATTGCCATCGACAGGCAGGATGACCTGTGGGTGGGAACAGCCCGTTCCGGTGTCAGTCTGGTGGACGGGGACAGCATGGAAGTCTTCACTTTCCCGTATCTGATGCAGATGAACGGAAAGAAGATTTATCCTCATACGGACATATCGAAAATATATGCCGACGAGCGTGGCGGAATCTGGATAGCGACATTGGCCGAAGGCCTCCTGTTCTGGCACAAGGACATTTATCATCTGCATACGGTGAATTCGGCGGCCCTGACTTCCGGACGGATGCCGGACGAGGGTGTGAAATGCATGGTGGAGGATGTCGACGGGACGGTGCTGGCAGGGACCATAAACGGCCTGCTCAGGTACGATCCGGAAACGGATTCGATGACCGTACCTTATCCTGAGCTGCGGAATGAACTGTGCATAAGCCTGTATCGGGACAGCAGGGACAGGATATGGCTCGGCACTTTCTATCACGGGGCCTTCTGTATAGACAATGGGAAAATAAGGCATTATACCTTTCCGGAAACCGGCAGTGCGGAACTGTCTTACTATGTGGAGACTCCGAATCTGAATTGCGTGAGGGCGTTTTATGAGGATTATCTCGGGAATTTCTGGATTTCCGTCTATGGCGGAGTAGGACGTTTCGATACGGAGAAGGGGACGATAGACATGCTCAGGGATTCCCATCCGGAGGTGACCCGTTTCATGATAGTCAGGGACATATGCGACCATGGCGACGGGCTTCTGCTTTTTTCCGGTGACAACGGCAGATTCCTGTATTCACCTTCGGAGGACAGGGTGGAGACGGACATGCACTCCGTAAGATGCTATACGCAGAGCAATCAGGCTGTGCTTGATGACAGGGGGCTGCTGTGGATTGCCACTTCCGACGGTCTCTTCATCAGCGACCGGACTTCCGGTTCGGTATATACCGTAGGTGTCTCATCCGGTCTTCCGAATGACAATGTCATAAGCCTGGCTGTGGACAATATGAACAATATCTGGGCTGCCACTTTCAATTCCATATCGAGGATAAAGGCCATAAGGAATGACAGCGGCTATTCTTTTTTCGTTTCCAATTTCAGTGAGGATGACGGCGTGGCCGCAGGAGCGTTCTTCCAGAATTCCATACTGAAACATTCCGGCGGTGACATTTTTTTCGGAGGGGCTCACGGAATGACGATAGCGAGACCTGACAGGCTGTATCAGGAGACATTCGATATCTCACCGCAGATTTCGGACATAGTCGTGTCCGGGAAGAAACTGGATTTCAGCGATATCGGAGACAGCGGAATCCTTATGGGGGGGGGTAGCCAAGAGTCTTCGGGCATGACCGGCCGGAGGGTGCATCTGGATCTGTCTCACGACGAGTCTTCGGTGTCATTCTATTTTTCCAACCTGAACTACATCAATCCGACACATACCTCTTACCGTTATATACTGGTGAATTTCGACAAGGCATGGACCGAGGTGCATTCGCAGGGACTCGGACGTGCCGTGTACACTTATCTGCAGCCCGGCGATTATGTATTCAAGGTGTATGCCGCCGACAACGGTACGGACTGGAGCCGGATTCCTGCCGAGGTGAGCTTCACCATCCATCCTCCTTTCCGGAAATCCACGGTAGCTTACATTCTTTATGTCATGCTGGTGGCGGGCGGAGTCATCGTGGGTACGCACCTGTATCTGCATCGCAAAAGACAGCAGATCCTTTTCGAGAAAAAGGAAGAACTCCGGAAGCAGAAAGAGGAGCTGGACCAGATGAAATTCCGTTTCTTCACCAATATTTCGCATGAGCTCAGAACCCCTCTGACCCTGATACTGCTTCCGTTGGAGAGTATCATGAAAGACATGAAGGAGTCCGTGCTTTATCCGAAACTGGAAACCATGCATCACAACGCCCGTGAGCTTCTTTCCCTGGTGAATCATCTTCTGGATTTCAGGAAACTGGAGATGGGCGGTGAAAAGCTGAATCCGGTCATGGGGAACGTGGCCGAGTTTGCTGCAGACATAGTGTCTTCTTTCCAGGATGCCGCGCAGAAGAAAGGTGTGAACCTGACCTTTGAGTGCGGTATTCCGGGCCCCGTCATGGCTTTCGACAAGTCGCAGATGTCGAAGATCATGAACAACCTTCTGTCAAACGCGATGAAGTTCACTCCTGCAGGCGGATATGTCTCCATGGAGCTTTCTCAGGTGTCAGAGGACGGTCGTGACATGCTCAGAATAGATGTTTCCGATACCGGTACGGGTATTCCCCAGAGTGACCTGGCCCATATTTTCGACAGATTCTACCAGAGTGACAATGCATCCATGTCCACAGGCTCGGGAATAGGCCTGAGTCTGGTGAAGCAGTATGCCGAAATGCATGGCGGACGTGTGGACGTGTCTTCCGAAGTGGGCAAGGGAACGGTATTCAGTGTCCGGATTCCTATGGACCTGAAGGTCTCTGACGGTCCGGAATCCTCATCGGCCCGCACGGACGTACCGTCCCGGGACAATGCTGCGGAATCCTCCGCTGCCGGAAGCGGAATGCCTGTCGTGATGATAGTGGATGACAACCGGGATTTCCTTTCATATATGGTATCAGAACTTTCCGGGCATTTCAATGTAGTTCCGGCTTCCGGAGGGGAGTCATGCCTGGAAAAGCTGCACAAGGTACAGCCGGATGTCCTGGTCAGCGATGTGATGATGCCTGGAATGGACGGTTTCGAACTGACCAGGCGCGTGAAGAACGATATCGAGACTTCACATATCCCGGTGATACTCCTGACAGCGCGGACTTCGGACGATATCCGGCTTGAAGGCTACGAGACAGGCGCTGACGCTTATCTTACGAAGCCGTTCAAAATGGATATTCTGGAAGCGCGGATACGGAATCTGATAGATGAAAGGCAGCGGAGGATTTCATCTTTCTCCGCCAGCGCCGAAATCAGGCCGGCAAACGTGGCGGTGAATACTCTGGACGAGAAACTGATGGACGGAATCATGGAATCCATACAGAAGAATATGGACAATCCGGATTATTCCGTAGAGGAACTTTCTTCCGACGTGAACATGCACAGAATGAATCTGTACAGGAAGCTGCAGTCTCTGGTGGGCATGACTCCGTCGGAATTCATCAGGACGATACGACTGAAAAAGGCCGCGCAGATACTTTCCGAACGGCCGGACATTTCCATCTCCGAACTGGCTGACATGGTCGGCTTCAATACTCCAAAATACCTTACACGCTATTTCAAGGAGATGTTCGGCTGCACGCCTTCACAATATGCCGGGAAATTATAGTATCTTTGCCCCGTCATAATATCAAACCGTTCGGAGCATGCAGACGATAATAGAAGCCAGAGGCATAGAGAAATCTTTCGGGACGCTGAAAGTCCTGAAAGGCATTGACCTGACGGTCTCGAAATCGGAAGTCCTGTCCATCATGGGTGCTTCAGGTGCAGGAAAGTCCACTCTCCTTCAGATATTGGGCACGCTTTCCACGCCTGATGCAGGTTCCCTGAGCATAGGCGGGATAGATGTCCTGCGTCTGAACAGCCGTCTCCTGTCGGCTTTCCGGAATACGAAAGTGGGTTTCGTCTTCCAGTTCCATCATCTTCTGCCTGAATTCACTGCGCTGGAGAACATAATGATTCCGGCCCTTATCGCCGGGAAGTCCCGGACGGAAGCCCGGACGGAAGCAGAGGCCCTCCTTTCGGAGCTCGGACTTGCGGAACGTGCCGCGCACAAGCCTTCGGAGCTTTCTGGCGGCGAACAGCAGAGGGTCGCCATCGCCAGGGCATTGATAAACCATCCGGACGTGATATTCGCCGATGAGCCTTCCGGGAATCTGGACAGCGTCACGAAACAGGAGCTTCACGGCCTTTTCTTCAAACTCCGTGAAACACATGGACAGACATTCGTCATAGTCACTCACGATCCGGAACTTTCCGCCCTCTGTGACAGAAGCCTGTTCATGCGTGACGGGCAGTTCACGGATGCCGTATGAGTGTCTTCCGTTTCCGCCGCTTTTCCGTAGAGAATGTGGAATCCGCCATGAAGGTCAACACGGACGGAGTCCTTCTCGGTGCGCTGATGACCGTACGTTCTTCCGACAGGAAATGTCTTGACGTGGGGACGGGTACAGGCACGATAGCGCTTATGGCTGCGCAAAGGCTTTCTGATATCACCGTACGGGAATCCGCCGAAGGCATTGCACCGTCAGGTGCCGGGGTACGGGATGTCTCTGCCGTAATTTTCGGAATAGACATCGACGGGGCGTCAGCCAGGGAGGCCGGGCGGAATTTTGCGGCATCGCCCTGGCCGGGAATGCTGGCGGCGGTGCATTCTTCTCTGGAAGATTTCGCGAAGACTCCGGAATGCGACGGCTTCGACCATGTTTTTTCCAATCCCCCGTACTATGATCTTTCTCTGGCTGCGCCGGACTTCCGGCGCAATACGGCCAGACATACCGGTTCCCTGTCTTACCGTGAACTTCTCTCTTTTTCCGCCGATTTTCTGTCCGGAACCGGAATATTGTCGGTAATACTTCCTGCAGATACCGAACTGTGGCTATTCAGGCATGCCAGGATGTCAGGGCTGTATCCTTTCCGTATTGTCCGTATACGGACTACCGGAAAGAAAAAGCCTTCCCGTATGGTGGCCGAGTTTTCGCGTGTCCGTCCCGAGAGGGACAGCGTGGAGGAGGAACTGCTGACCATTCACGACGGTCCGTCATATACTTCCGGATACGCCGAGGTCATGAAGGATTTTTATCTTGATATATGAATTTCCTGCAGCGGTTTCCTGAAAAGTATTCCGTGTGGTCCGGCTCTTTGGACGCAAGTTCCGTAAATCTTGTTATCTTTGCAGATTGCTATATGAAACGGCCCGTTTTAAGGCCACAGATGTCTGACATCAGGATTGTTTATGAAGAATATCAGGAATTTCTGCATTATTGCGCATATCGACCATGGCAAAAGCACTCTTGCCGACCGCATGATAGAGATTACGAAGACTCTGGCAGCCCGTGACATGGAGTCCCAGGTGCTGGATTCCATGGATCTGGAGAAGGAAAAGGGTATCACGATAAAGAGCCATGCCATACAGATGGACTATGTCCATAAGGGGGAGAAGTACACCCTGAATCTTATAGATACCCCGGGGCATGTGGATTTTTCATATGAAGTGTCCCGCGCCATCGCTTCGTGTGAGGGTGCCCTTCTGGTGGTGGATGCTACGCAAGGTATCCAGGCCCAGACCATCTCGAACCTTTATCTCGCGATAGAGCATGATCTGGAGATTATCCCGGTCCTGAACAAGATAGATGTGGATTCCGCCATGGTGGACGTGGTGACCGACCAGGTGGTGGACCTGCTGGGGTGCAGGCCGGAGGATGTGCTCTGTGCATCAGGGAAGACCGGACAGGGCGTCCCTGAGATTCTGGATGCCATAGTCGAGCGCATTCCTGCCCCCAAAGGGGATCCTGACGCTCCGCTGCAGGCTCTCATCTTCGATTCAGTGTTCAATTCCTTCCGGGGAATCATCGCTTATTTCAAGGTAGTGAACGGTACTCTGAAGTCCGGTGACAAGGTGAAGTTCTTCAATACGGGGAAAATCTATGATGCAGATGAGGTCGGGGTCCTGAAGATGAAGCTTGATCCGCGTGCGGAGATTCCGTGCGGAAGCGTAGGCTATATCATTTCCGGTATCAAGACGGCTTCGGAAGTGAAAGTCGGTGACACCATCACCCATGTCGAAAACCCGTGCCGCGAGGCCATAGCAGGGTTCGAGGAAGTCAAGCCGATGCTGTTTGCGGGTGTGTATCCTGTGGAGACAGACCAGTATGAGGAACTGAGGTCTTCTCTGGAGAAGCTGCAGCTGAACGATGCGTCCCTGGTCTTCGAACCTGAATCGTCACTGGCTCTGGGCTTCGGTTTCCGCTGCGGTTTCCTGGGCCTGCTTCATCTGGAGATAATACAGGAAAGACTCTACAGGGAGTTCAACATGGATGTGGTCACTACCGTGCCGAACGTTTCTTACAAAGTATATACGACACAGGGTGAAGTCGTAGATGTCCACAATCCTTCAGGACTTCCGGCGCCTACGCTCATCGCCAGGATCGAGGAACCTTACATCAGGGCACAGGTCATATCGAAGTCCGAGTTTTACGGGCCTATAATGAAACTCTGTCTCGACAAGAGAGGGACGCTGATAAACCAGCATTACATCACGTCGGACAGGCTTGAACTGACTTATGAGATGCCTCTTTCTGAAATAGTCTTCGACTTCTATGACAAACTGAAATCAATATCGAAAGGGTACGCCTCATTCGACTATCATCTTATCGGCTTCAAGGAAGCGAAGCTGGTCAAACTGGACATTCTGCTGAACGGAGACCCTGCGGATGCCTTGTCCAGCCTGATTCACGCCGACCATGCCTATGATTTCGGACGGAAAATATGCGAGAAATTGAAGGAGCTTATCCCGCGCCAGCAGTTCGATGTCGCCATCCAGGCGGCCATAGGGGCGAAAATCATTGCCAGGGAAACGGTCAAGGCCGTAAGGAAGGATGTGACTGCGAAATGTTATGGCGGCGATATTTCGAGAAAACGCAAACTGCTCGAAAAACAGAAGCAGGGAAAGAAGCGCATGCGCCAGATAGGGACAGTGGAAGTGCCGCAGAGCGCCTTCATGGCTGTGCTGAAACTTGACTGATCCGCGACGGTTACGCGTCTGGTCCCGGAGGCACTGGAAAACAAAACGGGTTGTCCTCGCGACAACCCGTTTTAATTCTGTGGGAACGGGACATATTGCACACTTTCCCGTTCAAGATATCTCCACAGAAAGAGACGAATAAGATTCTTAACCGGAAACAAAGATCGCCTCTTTCACTGTCATGCGGGTTGTTTGCGATGTTGTTTTATGTGTTGTTTTAGATGTTGTATGTTGTTGTAGTCATGAAAAATTTAAAGCCATATGTTACTGCCATGCGGCTAAGGACCCTTCCCCAGTCTCTGGCCGGAGTTTCTCTCGGTCTGCTTCTCGCTGTCGCCGACTATGAAGTGGATTTGTGGACGGCGGTCTTCACTTTGCTGACCGCTGTATTCCTGCAGATACTCTCGAATACTTCAAACGAACTCGGCGATTTCCTGAAAGGTACGGACAGATCGGCTGACCGGCAGGGACCGGCCTATACGCTTACCGAAGGTCTGATATCCGAGAAAGGCTACAGGACGATGGTCTGGTCGTATGCCGCCCTTTCCGCTGCCAGCGGCCTGGCCATGGTATGGTTTTCTTTCGGGACATTCTTCAGTTATGGGGCGATTATCACGCTTTTCATGGGTGTAATGGCCATTTCCGCCGCGATGAGATATACTCTGGGAAAGAATCCGTACGGATACCGGGGCTACGGTGACCTGAACGTTTTCATCTATTTCGGTATCGTCTCTGTCCTCGGTTCGTATTTCGTGGCGGCCCATGTGATTCCGAACTGGTATCTCATCCTTCCGGCCGTGTCGGTCGGGTGTCTGAGCACTGCCGTGCTTAATGTGAACAATATACGCGATATCGAAAGCGACTCGCTGACCAGACGTACCATTCCTGTCAGGATAGGGGAGCGTAACGCGAAAATCTATCACATATTCCTGGTATGTGCCGGATGGGCTGCGATGACAGGCTATACCTGTGTCAGGATCTTTGACTGGTGGCATTATCTTTACGTGCTTACCCTGCCCCTTTTCATCATTCATCTGGTGAAGGTCTGGCGTCTGTCAGGCAGGGCTCTGGATCCGCAGCTCCCGCTTCTGGTGACAAGCACATTCCTCTTTTCGGTTCTCGCCGGGTTCGGCTTTGCCGCGTTTCTGGTCATCTGATGCCTGTGAACATCCTGCAGATGCCGAAAGTCAGGGATCTGCATGCAACTTCCCTGAAACCGGCGGACTGCATCATGCTGCAGAATCGCTCCGGCCGGGGGAATCTGAGTACTGATGCGGGGAGATATCTGTAGGCGGCCTTGTCTCCGGAAACCATACCTCCTATGGCTGGCAGGATGTGGAGAAAATACAGTTTGTAGAGGAACCGGAGTATGGGGTTCCCGGGTACGGAAAGTTCAAGAATGACCAGTTTCCCGTTCTGTTTCAGGACTCTGCGCATTTCACGGAGCCCTTTCTCCAGATGTTCGAAATTCCTCACTCCGAAAGCCACGGATACCCTGTCGAAGCTCTCATCAGGGTATTTCAGGTTTTCGCAGTCTCCGTATTCAAGATGTATTTTGTCGTCAAGCCCGGCTGCGACTGTCTTTTCGCGGCCGACGGCCAGCATTTTTTCCGAAATGTCGGCACCTGTGACCCTGCTGCCGGGAGCTGCCGCTCCGGCAATGCCGATGGCAAAGTCTCCTGTCCCGCAGGCCACGTCCAGTATCTCCAGTGCAGTGCCGCCGCCGGTTATTTCCCTGACAGCCTTTTTCCTCCAGCTCTTGTCTATGTCCAGGGACAATATGTGGTTCAGTCTGTCGTAATTTCCGGCGATGCTGTCAAACATCTTCTGTACATTCTCTTTCTTCGGCATAATAAAAATCATTGATAATGGGTCTCCTGACCCTGTGCCTTAGCCCTCAGTCATTAACAAGTCACGGCGTGACCGCGACTGGAAGGAGCGAAATCCCCCTAATAGGGGGCTGGGGGTTAGGATGGGTCTCCTGACCCTGTGCCTTAGCTGAAAGCTAAGGCACAGGGTCATAGCCGCTCCCTCCCCACGGATGACACCGCAGAATCCTCCTCACCGTCAGGTACATCCCCTTGAACGGACCATACTTCCTGAAAGCCTCCAGCGCATATTCCGAACATGTAGGCGTGAACCTGCATGCCGGCGGCGTGAAAGGCGAGATGCATTTCCTGTAGAAAAGTATCAGGAATACAAAAGGGAAAACCGCGGCCCTTTTCAATATGTCCTTAACTTTTCCCCTGTCCATGCCCCACTTCCTTGATTATCTGTCCTACAGTGGAGAAAATCTCTTCACTGCCACATATTTCCCTGCTGTTGTATATGAAAAGAATGTCGGCCCCCTTCTCACGTCTGCCGAGATGTTTCTGCAGCCTGTAGCTTTCCCTTATGCGACGTTTCAGAAGATTCCTTTTTACTGCCCTTTTGAACAGTTTTTTGGGAACCGAAATCATGATTCTGCTGTATGGAAGGCCGTTGTCCGGTATGAAGCAGTACCTGAACCTTCGGCATGAACGGAACTTGCCCTTGGCCAGAAGCCTGGCAATGTCTTTCTTGCCATGCAGTCTTTCTTCCTTCCGGAAAGTGAACCGCTGGATAGGCTCTTCCATCTATTCACCCTTTTCCAGATAGAGCTCGATGGCCTTTGCCACAGACGGGGCGGTCGCTGTCGGTGCGGAGATTTCTATCTCAAGTCCTGCGTCCGACATCGCCTTGACCACGGATTTCCCGTATGATACGAATCTGATATTTTCCTGCTTGAAGTCCGGAAAATTCTCGAAAAGGGATTTTACGTCTGACGGATTGTAGAGCACTATCATGTCATAGTCTGACGGAGTGACGCTATTGAGGTCGCGCGAGACTGACTTCACGAACATTGCACTCTTGAAATCAAGTCCGTTCTGCTCGAACACCCTGGTGATGTCGTTGTTCGTGGAGTCGGAGGTGGCTATCAGGAATTTCTCGCCCTTATGTTTTGTCCCTATAAGGGAAATGAGCGATGACGGAGTGCCGTCGCCATAGAAAATCTTCCGCTTGCGGTATACGATATGTTTCTGAAGATACATCGCTACCGCTTCGGTAGTGCAGAAGTATTTCATCGTTTCCGGAATCTTGACTCTCAGTTCGTTGCAGAGATGGAAAAACGCATCTATGGTCGATCTGGCCGAAAATACTATGGCGGTATGGTCGAGAATGTTCACTCTCTGGCCTCTGAATTCCCTGGAGGAGAGAGGCTCTATCGAAAAGAAAGGGACAAAATCGAAATTGACCCCGTATTTCGCAGTTATCTCCGAATATGGGGAGTTCGCTTTCGGAGGCTGCTGTGAAATAAGAATGTTCCTTACAGTCATATCATAAAAATACTGCCGGAAGTACCAGAATTCCTGCCGGCAAAATTTCCAGGGCGCAAAGATACAAAAATGACGTTAAAAACGAGCAGGAGTTGTTGAAAATTTGAAACTTTCTGAAAACGGAAAGCAGATACAGCGACAGAATCACATAATAGAGCACGGTCCTGGAAGTTTCCATGGAAACTTTTGAAAAAGAGCATATTCCGGCTGTGGCCAAAACGGCTGCCGCCATGATGCAGAAATAGCTCCATGATACTCTTCGGGCAAATTTGAACGTCTTTTCGCCGCCTTTCGGCTTTCTGACCAGAATATAAGGTACGGTTCTGACCATGAGATATCCGGCGAACACGCCGAAGATGCATCCTGTATATGCAAGGCCCTGTACATGGCTCAGGAACTCCGGATCATACAGCCGGTAGCAGGATATTGCCAGACAGAACGGAACAGTCATGTATATGGCGAAAATATTCCGGTCATGACTGAGTTTCATGCTGTTTTCCAGGTTGAGACATTCTTTCCATCTGAGCAGGCATCCGGCCAGGGAAGGCAATATCCCTGCAATGATTCCGATCAGAAGGATTCCGGTGATGACCCAGACTCCTGCAATGATTCCGATGATATCCATTTAATTGCCTCTCTTTGCTTTATACCCCATTTCCTGCAGGAGAGCGGTCACCTTGTCCCTGAAGTCCCCTTGAATGGTGATTTCCCCGTCTTTGGCGCTTCCTCCTACTCCGCATTTCACTTTCAGGGTCCTCCCAAGTTCGGCCAGGTCTTCGGCCTTTCCTACAAAGCCTGTCACCAATGTGACCTGTTTGCCTCCCCGATTCCGCCTGTCAATGGTCACTGTGAGTTTCTGGGCCGACGGCTCCGGCGTTTCGGTTTCGGTGTCAATTTCCTTTTCGTATTTGAAATCAGGATTGGTCGAATAGACCACCCCGAGTCTTTTTTTCCAGTCGTTGTCTGCCATTTGTTAAATCTTTACGGTAAATTCATGCAAAAATACTGGTATCGTTATTTTAGGATGGAGAGCAGGAGAGGTTCCATGATCTTGTAGCCGGCCAGGCCGGGATGTACACCGTCGTATGAGTATTTCCTGGGGAAGGAGCCGTCTTCGGCAGCGAGTGCAGAGTGATAGTCGACATATGGAATCCTGTTCTTCTGTGCATAGGCCTTGATCATCCCGTTGAGTTCCGCGATTTTTTCCGCTACTCCGGTGACGGATTTTCTCCAGTGGAACTGCACCGACGGCGTGACGGAACAGAGAACAGGTCTGATTTTGTGAGCTTTTGCCAGTTCGCACATGGATTTTATGTTCCCGAGAATGTTTTCCGGTGAAATGCAGCCTGTGTTGCAAGCGAGATCGTTCGTTCCGGCGAGGATGACCACGTATTTCGGATGCAGCTCGATGACATCCTGACGGAAGCGTATCAGCATCTGCGATGATGTCTGGCCCGAGATGCCGCGGCATACGATGTTGTTTTCAGGGAAAAAGTCAGGGTCTTCGCGATCCCAGTTGTCGGTGATGGAGTCTCCCATCAGTACGGCCAGCGGCTTTTCCGTGACTTTTTCATTGTCGGCGGCATACCTGCCGAACTGTGCCCAGTCCGTGTCCGGTGCTATCTGGGCTGATGCGCATATTGCCGTAAGCGCGAGCAATGCTGTTAGGGTCAGTTTCCTGTTCATAATGTGATGTTTTTCTGTTTTGTCGGGTATGATTTGTAAAGATACTACATTTTGAGCAGATTATCTGTCCAAATTGTAACTGAATTTCTACATCCCGATAGTCATAATAAACGGAAAACTGAACTTTTTTCTTAATTTTACGTGAGTTCGATGAAAAGAACGTAGTGAATTTCAGAGAACTACCTCTTTTAGAGGATTCGTAAAACGAATCCGTGGGTAAGTCCTCCCCTCGATAGGCCTAAGAAAATCCCCCTAATAGGGGGCAGGGGGTTAAGACAGGGCCAGTCTTTCGAAGAAAGACGTAATTGGGTGACCGAGTCACCCAATTTAGGTGGGGTGACACGTAAAATGAAGGGAGATTTCGAAGAAATCGTAACGTCAGTTCGATGAAGTCTCTGGTACTGAGTAGAATAATTCGTCGAACTGACGTTAATTTTGTTAATTGAAACAGTCTGGAAACATTGTTTTATACCTTGATGAAGGTTTTATACTTTAATAAAGGCAGTAGATTGTATGGCTTCATTGCATATTAAGAATTTCGGTCCTATTTCGGACTCGACGAAAATAGACATGACACTCGTCTGCGATTTTATCGAGGCCGTATCTTCACAGGATGAATCAAAGCTTACAAGCAGCATAGACGCCTCAATAGAAAGCCATGTAATGGGATTCCGTGCGGAAAAGAGCCGCCTGTCCAATAAAAAATCCAAGATGCCCGTTTCAAAGTAACGGAATTTGCACGGTCAGCCTGGCGCATTGCACATCACGGCTGTCAGGCCCTATCATAATGTCAAAGTCCCCGTTTTCAACGACGAATCTGGCAGACAATGGTTCAGATGAGCCTGACATGTTGTACTGGTCAACTGAATACCAGCCCAGCATGTCAGGACTGATGTCAAATTCCACTTCAGCACTTTCGCCGGCTTTAAGGAAAATCCTCTTGAAGCCTTTTAGTTCCTTGACAGGACGGCTTTCAGATGAGACCACATCACGAATATATAATTGCACTACTTCATAACCATCATATTTGCCAGTGTTGCTGACTGTCACCTTTGCCTTGACAGAACCATCTCCTGAAATAATGGAATCTGAAAGCGTAATTGGTGAATAAGCGAAGGTGGTATAGCTCAAACCATAACCAAAAGGATAGAGAGGCTCGTTCGGACAATCTATCCAGTTGCTTGAATATCTGCAATAATCCTTGGCGTAGGGATCCCTTCCGGTATTCTTCATATTATAGTAGACCGGAATCTGACCGACGCTGCAGGGGAAACTCATTGTAAGCTTTCCAGAAGGGTTCACATCTCCGAAAAGAACAGATGTAATGGCAGCCGCGGCTTCAGAACCGCCGAACCATGTCTCAAGAATGGAGGTCATAGCCTTATTTTCCCAGGCAAGCGTCATCGGACGGCCAGAGAAAAGCACCATAACAATCGGCTTTCCTGTAGCATACAGGGCTTCAAGCAACTTTTTCTGACATCCTGGAAGGCCAATATCCGTACGGGAACCGGACTCTCCACTCATAAAGGCGGTCTCTCCCACCGCAGCTACCACAACATCTGAACTCCTGGCGATGGACACGGCCTCACCTATCATATCTTCCAAAGGTCGCTTGTCCCACCGCACGGCATTCCTCGGGGATGTCTGCTTTTCCAACTTCTCATTTTCGAGGACATTACATCCCTTTGCATAGCTGAGGTTTATCCCCTCCTGCTTTCTCATTTCATCAAGCAAAGAAGCATAATCATCTCTGGCGGCAACGGCCCAGCATCCCTGATATTGTACCCCGGCATCTGCAAGAGGGCCCACAAGAGCAAGTTTCAGATTTTTGCTCAGAGGAAGCAGCTGCTTGCCATCAACTTGTCCGTTCTTCAGAAGCACAAAGGTGGAAGCGGCTATCCTTCGTGCCTCAGCACGATTCTCATCCGTATAGATCCTCTGTTTTCTGGATGGTTCGAGGTATTTGTACGGATCATTGAACAGGCCGAGTTTCCATTTTGCTTCAAGAACCCGGCGGCAGGCAGCATCTATTTGTTTCTGGCTCACCTTTCCACCTTCAAGGGCCTTGTCAAGTGTCATGCAACCAGCAGTCACCATATCCATGTCCAGACCGGCATTCAGAGACATCACAGCCGCATCCTCCTTTGACGCAGCAACCCTGTGGTTGACAAGTTCTCCGACTGCGTTGTAGTCAGAAACGACAAAGCCATTAAAACTCCACTGATTTCTAAGCACTTCGGTAAGAAGCCACCTGTTTGCAGTCGAAGGGCAGCCGTTCAGGTCATTGAACGAAGTCATCACTGAAGCGACGCCCTCTTCAATGGCAGCCTTGTAAGGAGGAAAATATTCGTTGTACATACGCGCCGGGCTCATGTCAACCTCGCGGTAATCCCGGCCTGACTCTGTCGCACCATAAAGGGCAAAATGCTTCAGGCAAGCCAGCATGTTGCTGTCTTCCGAATAGTCCCCGTCACCCTGATAACCCCTGACCATGGCTCGGGCATAAAGACTGACCAGATAAGGATCTTCCCCAAAGCCTTCAGCACAGCGACCCCACCGCGGGTCACGGGCAATATCAACCATCGGATTGAATGTCCAGTTGACTCCGTCAGCCGTTGCCTCAATTGCAGAAATTCTTGCTCCTGTCTGCACATCCTCCGGATTCCATGAGCAGGAAAGTCCCAGAGGAATCGGGAAGACGGTCTCATGTCCGTGTATCACATCCAGACCGACAAGAAGTGGAATCCCTAAACGGGATTCCTCAACTGCGGCTTTCTGATATAAAAGGACATTCTCATAGCCATAAGTATTCAGGATGGCACCAACTCTCCCGGCCCTGATGTCTTCCAGGACGTTTTCACATTTCTGATTGCCTGTTACCACCGAAGTGTTCGGAACAGAAGGAAGATTCATCTGCCCCAATTTCTCCTCAAGAGTCATACGGGACATCAGATCATCAATGAAGGAATCCATTTCCCTCTCAGATGTTCCCTTATTGGAGCATGAACAAATAAGCAATGCAGCAACAGAGAGTAATGCCGTCAGTATATGAGAATGTCTCTTTTTCATCATTTTCTTGTATTCAGTTGTTTTATTATTTCTATCTCGTCTGCTTTGTAAGGAGTCCCGTCTTTGTGAAGAATGTCGTGGAACCACAGTTCCGGCTCGCTTCCGTCCGTGAGAACTTCCTCCCAGGAATATTTGGTGTTCGTTTTGCCGTCCACCAGGCCCCAGTTGATTGCCCCGACATTGTTTTTCTTCAGAAGAGGCATAATCGCCTGGAATGTACTACCTTTGGTGCGGGCCATATATTCAGTACAGAACATAGGACGGTTGAATACCTGCAGGTGCTTGATTTCAGCGGCATGCACAGGCTCGGGAGCATAGTTATGGTAACTGATGACATCCGAATTCTGAAGTTGGAAGGCATTGAGCGGAGAATAAGCCTGATTTAGCATCCATATACCGCAGGTCAGCGGCTGACTTGGAATACATTTGCGTGCAATTTCAAACACCTTTTTAACCAATGGAAGACTCTGGATTCCGAGCTGATTGCCTCCCGGCTCATTGAACAGGTCCCACATCAGAATACGGTCATCCCTGCCGAATGTTGTCAGGATATCTGTCAAGTACGACTCAACCATCTTGAACAGGCTCTCCTTGTCTTTTCGCAAAGACATTGACGGGTCTCTCACCCATCCGGAATTGTGTACTCCTGTCTTAGGTTCAGGCTGCTGCCCATAAGAGGATTCCGCCTCCCAGCAGTCGTCGAAGAAGACAAAGAACGGACGTATGCCGTGTTTCTTGCAAACATCCAGAAATACCGACATACGGTCTTTCAGTCCGCAAGGATCTCTCTGCCATACCACACTGCTGAGAAATACCCTCAAAGTATTGAAACCCAGGTCTTCAGCCCATCCAAGTTCCTCGTCAATGCGATTGATGTCAAAGGTCTCTGCACTCCACATTTCAATCTGGTTGATGGCATTGGCTGGGATGTAATTGACTCCAGAGAACCAGGGCTGTGCCGCACTCCAGGCATTTGCCTGTTCCTCGGTCCAACGCTCGGCTGCATCATATATGCGGATAACTGTGCCGGGTGAGGAAATGTCTCCCGGAGTTGCAGCCATCGTGCCTATGCGGTTCAACACCTCTGCGGGGATGACAAGTCCCTCGTCAGTCATTTTCACAGTCTTTGAGATATCGACTGATCTATCCCCTGCAAGATCCTGAGCAAGAATCCTGAAGGTTTTCCCTTTGAGTCCATCTGCCTTGAGAGTCAATGTGCCGAATACTCCAAACACTCCGACAGGCTTGTAAATGTCCTCTATCTCGATGCTCACATCCACGCCCTTGGCTATTCTCTCGCGGCCTATCCGTCTCGGAAGAGCCGACACAGCCGTTGCCCCGTCCGGATACCTGCTGCACAGAAGGTAAGGGCAATCCTCCGATTGGTCATCCGTTTGGGCCAGAGGCATATTGCGGCTCACTCTGGCAGGTGCGCTAGCCTTGACGGTGTCACCGACCTCGTGCTTTACCCAGGATTCGCCCTTTCCATAAATCCATTTATCTGTAAGACGCTGATTATCAACCACGACATCAGACTTAACTCCGAACGGCTCCGCAATTCTGCTCCATCTCACAGCCCTCACAATCTCATCAAGTCTGAGGTAAACATCCTTGTACTTTATCTGTGAGATTGTGTTCAAATCATTGCCGCTGACATTCAGCAATGGATGACGCATGACGCCTATCGAACAACCCAGACCAGCGGCTATGTATGCCTCATCCTCACAATTCACAAGTCCTTTCACCCCGTCCTCTGCCTTGAGGGCAAGCATTCTGGAAACGCGGTCAATTGTCAACGGTACAGAAATAACGTCATCCACATCGTAGGTGCGGTACACATCGCTGAATGTGACGTAAGGGCGAAGATTTTCCGTTGGTGTAGGACCAATGCAAGGAGCGTGTTCAATCCAAAGTTCAGGAGCATGCTTCTTTCCGAGTGCAGTCATATTCCTTCGATAGGCTGCATCATGCTCATATCTTCCCCAATCCACCTTCAGGTAGCCGACCCCGGCATTCGCGAAGGTAGTTAGCCTGTCAGTCCAGAATTCATCTGCGGACATTCCGCCCTGCTGGTCCTCATGTGCCGCAACCCAAAGGCCCAGACCCTTCCATCCTTTTGCCTTGACTTTGTCTGAGAGTTTCTGCATCCTTTCTGCAGGAGAACCGTTTATGGAAGGAAATCTTGTCGTGTCCACTTCGTCGCGGCCATAGCCCTTGTTGGTATTGACCGGAATATCCCATGAGTCGTCGAGGAGGAAATAAAGGTCCTTGCGGACTTTAGGGAAGAAATTTATCCATCCTTGTCCGGGGCCGCTGCCGAAAATATTCTCTTCGGTCATCTCGGAGCGGATATCGTCAGTGCCGCAATATGCATACTGGGTGTTCCAAGTGCAATAATAATTGGGAGCCTTCGAAGCCTCTGTAGGGACGAGGTTGAAATATGTGACCTTCAAAGGAGCGAAAACAGGTTCTCCCAGGACATCTTTCAAAGCCTCATTCCAGCATCCGGCAATCCACTCGCGGCCTTCAGCATTGGGATGAACCTTGTCAGCGACATTCAGCCTCTCCCAGCTGTAATTATCGGCTATATCCACCAGTCTTATACCCTCATCGCCATATCCCTTGACCAATTTGACTATTTCCCGGTTCAGTTCAGGGATATAGGAATATTTGGGCAGTTTCCCGGACGGAATCACCTCAGCAACAAGGATGATGGCATCCGGATTAATCTTGCGGATTTTCCGTATGACTGATTTATAGGCTTTTATGATACCTTTCACCGGCTTGGTTGCAGCATCGTGGTTGTGACCGGAATGAAAGAGGACTATGTCTGCAGGGTACTCCCTATACACATCCTCAACCGTGCTTTCTATGAATTCCACATCCTTGCCGCACCAGCCATAACAAGGTATGGACTCCTCACCGCTGCGGCTCATCCTCGGACCGATGAACTCCACATCATAGCCTTCCTCGAAGAGCATCCTCTTCAATGGAGACAGATATGAACCCTGTCCGTCAATACCCTCCGTTATTGAGTCACCTAAGCCCAGAATCGTGTAATTCCGGGCTTGGCAACCAATAGATAGAATACAGAGGAATAATATTATCTGTATTGTTTTCTTCATCTGAAATTATCAGTCAAGATTAGTAGCTTTCTTTACATAAAGTTCCCTTGCGCTGTATCCGGTTGCTCCGTCCAAGGCGGTATTTGTAAGGAACCTTATCTTGAGTAAATGTCCCTTGGCTTTCCCGCTGACAAGAACAGAGTACGGCACATCCACCCATTCAGTATCATCCGGACCGGTAGAAACAGGCAGATTATCCTCCTTGGCTATGAGAGTCCAGCTGTTCTCAGACGGATTGGCATAATTCTCATAATCATAATCTTTCCTGTAGGCTCCATAGGCCGGGGTGAATTTGAACTCGGCATCATCCGAAACATAGAACTCCACGCCTTTGAGATGGCCCTTAGGGCTTCCGCCATCATTGCGGGTCCAGTTTACAAGCCCGATGGAAGCGACATTGCAGGACTCTCCCAGATCCACAACCAGTGCAGCCTGGCGGCGACGGCCTCCAAAGGAATGATAATCAGGATATGTATAGTCGTAATCGTCAAATCCGCTTTCCTTACAGTCCGCGTTAGGTTGAACAAGCGTTCCGCCAATTCCGTGAAGAGATGTCCAGCCTGAGCTTGTGCCTCTGAGAAGGAGTTTAGGGCTATATTGGCCCATTTGACTTGAGAAATTTTCAGCAGAATGATCATATTCTCTAGTTGAGCCATACAACGAGTATTTTGTTGAGTATTCGTTCTCTTCACCTTTTTTTCTCTCCACACCACTGTTATTGCCATTGGCAACATTGATTTTGTTGTATGCATAGCAAGAGTTGCAGAATTTGATAGTGAAGCCGGACTCAGTCATCTGCTCGGTCTCTATTCCCACCAACTTGCAAGCAGCCATAGGGCAGATAGCGGATCTTCCAACCGTAAGGCTTGCACCGGTAGATATTGCAGGAATTTCCGGCCCATCGGCCATAGTCACATTGATTGTGATACCCTTGGTATAGTCCCTTGCAGGCAGGAAAATATAGAACGGAGTCGGCTCCCCACTCAATGCCACACCCTCACCGCAATCTAAAGTAACTGTGGTGGTGGAAGGAGTCGTAAAAGTAAAGGTAGGTTCACCATCAGCCGCCATGCTCACTGAAACAGTGCCGGCAAGAGCTTCACCATTGTTACCCGTGACAGCGATGCTCTTGACTGAGCCAGAACCTGTGAATTGAAGTTTGAGACATCCAAAGACATTCCTGAAACCAAAATTCCCGGTTGAGGAAACAGCCATCATAGGAGCACCAGGACCGAAACTGCCTGGCTTATATGTCTGAATCTCAGGCACAGTTGTGACGACGGTGAATGTTCCCTCGTTTTCGATGCACAGCGCTGAAGCGGAATAAGGGTAGAATGCAACATTCGCACTGAGAGCTGTTCCACTTTCCCCCTGCGCCCCGGCAGCTTCAAGAACTGTCTCTGCGCCAGCAGATTGAGCTCTATACTTTAACAATTGAGTATTCTTATTGAATACAGCAACTTCGTCACCTGCATTCCATACAACGGTATTACTCTCACCAAGCTCAGTCTTGGTACTGAGAACTTCCATTCCGGCAGAAAATACAGGATAATTATCTGAATTGAAATGAGTTGATGCTTCCTTATTGCATCCAAAAAACGCAACGACTGAGGAAAGCAAAAAGATTGTGGTATTTTTTTTCATCATAAAGACCTTTTAAAACTGTTTTTCAATAATCCCGAATTTAGAGAATCCAATCGTTTTCAGCATCCTCTTGGTATGGATCAATAAAGTTCGAAGTGGAACTCTGGAGAAACGATGAGCTGACTGTAAACTCAATCAAACTAAATTCTGGAGTCATGTAATGGTTTGTTTCCATAATAAATAGTATTAGTGTTTGTAATTTATCTTATGCTTGTACATTCTTTTACATAAATTTCGCTCAGAGAGAAGAGCGTAATTGCGCCAGCATCGAAGGTACCGAGCAGCCTTATCTTCAAGTATCTTCCCCTGGAAGCATGAGTCAGTAACTGCTCCTGAGACATGTTCAACCACTGAATTGACTGACTTTGAGCAAGATTATCGTTTGCTGCAATCCTTGTCCAGCTGTTCTGCGAAGGATTGCCATATTCGGAATAATCATATCCGGATACACCATTTGCTGGCGTAAATATGAATTCAGGGTCATCAGAAACATAGAATTCAACACTCTTGGTATCTGTCACCGCTGCGTTGTTCGGACGTCTGTTCAGCAAACCAACCGCAGCTACATCTACAGATTTCTGCATATCAATCACTATGGAAACTGCACAACGGCGGCCCTTGAAAGCATGGAATTCCGTAAAACTATAATCATAGTCATCCGTACCGTTTTCAACTCCTGACCTGTCTTGAACAAACGGCTCCCACCATTGGAAGTTGGAGTACCATCCCTTGTCCTCTAATCCGTCTACAAGGAACTGTGCCTTGTAGGTTTCAGCCAGTTTCAATTCACCAGTTGCACTGCCATCGTGCTCATAAGCCCTTGAGCTGTTGCAGAATAGAATCTTGAACTGAGTCTGATCCATATAGGCAAAATCAAATTTGCCAGGCTTGCTGACCACCAGATAAATAGGATTATCAATCAACTCCAGTTTCGAATCGGATGAAACCTCAACCTTGACAGGAAGCAGATATTGTACATCCTCTTCTATTACGGTTCTGTCAATGGTAATGACAATATTTCCAGACAATGTTCCGGAACCCAGCTGTGCAGGTGCAACAGAGTAAGCATCAGAAGGGAGCAACGGATATGATGTCCTTCTTTCAATGTTATACTCATCACAAAGATCCTGAAGACCGGTCTGAATCATATCAACACTTACGCTGGCAGAATAGCTGTCACAGAAGACAATGTTGACAGGGATATTGTAAGCAGTCTTATCTGCTTTGAGTGTCAATTTATCTTCTTTACCCTCAACCAATACGGCTGGCTGCTGGACCACCTTATCAAGTTTACCGGCACTTACAGATATGTCCTTGATTACAAGGTGAGGCTTGCCGTTCCTGGAAAGTGAAGGATTCAGGTGATAAGCCAGCTTCAAATTGCCATCCAGATCCTCGAATATGCATCCGTGACCTCCGTCGTAGTTGTTGACTATGCCGGCATGCTCCCAAGGTCCCTCGATTTTGCCTGAAGTCGAAACAGCCTGTCCGATTGAATACCATTTCTGGTCATCGTTACCCGGCTGTTTTGCATAATGGGACCAGATGCAGATAAGCTTGCCGGAAGATGGGTCGCGCCAAAGCATAGGGGCATCTGCAATGTAAACCGCCTTGCCATCACGCACATCCACCGCACAGGCATATTTGGAGTCCGAACCATTGAACAGACGAACAGGTTCTCCTACAGTAGATGTAAGGTCATCATTCATTTTATAGGCATATACACCTGCATCATAGCCTTTTTCGGTTATTTCTGTTGCAGCTTCCCTACAATAGACAATCCAAGGAGTCCCGCTTTCATCGACATACAACGACCCGTCAATGTTCTGAGTATCAGTCTCGGGAATGAGATTCACGTGATCTCGGTTCAAAGGCCATATAGCCCCTTCAGGACCATAGTCACCTTTGAAAACAGTGTTGGATTTTGCGCTGGTGAAGTCATCTGCACTGCCATTTGCAGAAACTGCGGTCGCTATGCAATAGACATTATCCTTCCACCTGTACATATCGGCAGCCCAATATGTATAGTTTGAATAAAGTCCACTGGTATTATATACATTCCCAAGATTCCTCCACATATTCAAGTCACGGCTCTTGTACATCTCGATACCTCCAGCAACGACTACAGGACAATAATACGCCTGTTTCTCTTTGTCCACATAAATGAACGGATCCCTATATTCCATTTCCTCAGTACGGATATTATACAGAGACTCGGAATCATTGACTTCCGTAGGTATGACCGTATAGTTCTCCGAATAGCATCCGCAGAGCAATGCCATATATGATACGGTCAACAGACCTTTTTGTATTTTGTTGTAAAAATTTGATTTCATGATAGCATTTATTCTTTTTCAAGAGTAAAACCCCAGTTATATTTCTGATTGTCAGGAGCCGCAGGATCTCCGGCACCGGCTTTCATAAGTTCCTGCAACTCAGAAAAATGAGTCGTATAGACATCCCTTGGAAGGCAATTGTTCCTGTGGCAGACAGAAGCCGCCATCCCGACAACCTCACCCATCATTCCGGTAGTCCTCATCACGCGGACTGTACCCAAGGCTATATGTGTCACGCTGACATCCCTTCCAGCCATGAACAAGTTGTTAACGTTGCGGGAGTAAAAACACCTGTACGGCACAGCATAATGATAGATTCTGTCGCCTAGGCTTATCGCCTTGAATTCCTTTCCAGGGAACCATTTTCCATTTTCCGGATCCGGATAATGAAGGTCTATATCCCAGGTCGTGGTAACGGTAGCGTCCTCATAAGGAATCCTTTCCTTTACATCCTGCTCGGTAAGGACATGGTCTCCGACCAGTCGTCTGGACTCACGCTTTCCATAAATATAAGCTACCCAGCCAAGGCTGCGGTTCTGCCATTTCTGATTGTTCTTCAGATGGTTTTTAAGATAGCTCCAGTTGGAATAGATCACAAGGGTAGCATAGTCCCTGATTTGCTCGGCATCCTTGATTGGGTCGCGACCTATTCCGGTCTCCCATTCCCAGTCGCCCTTGAACACTTTTTCGCAACTTTCCTCATTGAATTGTATCCCATAGCTGAACTCCGGGAATGATGACGGTTTCTTGTCATCAACCGAATACCACTGTACAGAACTTCCCATAGTCAGCATATCCGGTTTCTCAGGAGCGCTCTTCTCGTTGAACTGGTCCTTGCTTTCCCTGCCGATAAGATACTCAGCTCCAGCAAGATAACCGATTGTCCCATCACCTGTACAATCTGCGAACAGAGGTGCTGTAAAGATGTGCTTTACTCCAGTCATTATATTCTGGGTAACAACGCTCTTTATCTTGTTGCCAGACATAATGACAGAATTGGCATGCTCACATATATGCAGGTCGATATTCTCGTTCGACATAATCCAGTCCATCTTCTTCTGATCCTCATACACATAAGCAGGACGGGAATTTCCACCTTCCTTAGGTCCGAATTCCTTGATCATATTGCCAAGGTTGGTGTATGGGGCTTTGTTAATGCGACCTCCAAGATGAACACGACACTCGGAACTGTTGTTTCCTCCAAGAACAGGGCGGTCCTGAATCAAAGCGACCTTAAGCCCAAGTCTGGCTGCTGACATTGCTGCACACATTCCGGCAACTCCACCGCCCACCACAACAAAATCATAGTTGAGCGTCTGAGGCTTTCCAAGTTTCAAGGCTTTGGCCCTGAATTTTTCCAGCTGCTTGCCATCTGCCGGAGGTACATCATTCTTCTTAGTAGTGAACCAGATGGCGTCGCACCTTCCTTCAAATCCCGTAAGATCCTGAAGAGTAAGCATTTGCTTTCTGTCATCTATCTTGACCTTACCGGCATACTGCCACATCCATTTGTCACCGGTTTCTCCAAGCACTGCCTCAAGAGTGGTTTCCCCTACCTTAAGTTGAAATTTTCCGGGACCCTTCCCATCATACCAGGGACCAGTCCAGTTATAAGTCCTGACATACACATCATAATCTCCTGCAGCAGGAAATTCAACTTCTGTGGTAGCATCCTCAACTTTGACACCCATACCATGGGCAAGCAGATATGGAGAACCCATCAAGTCCATGAACTGCTGGTCTATACACCAGCCACCACGGTTACTAAAGCTCTCTGCCTCAACAAGAAGCCCAGCTGCATAAGACTGGAATGAAGCAAGGAACAACAAAGTCAGAAAAAGACCAGATTTCTTTATAATGCTTTTCATCATCAATATCCTGTATTTTGTGTCAGTTTATTATTTATCACGATCTCTTTAGAAGGGATTGGCCAGAGATATTGCCTGTCATGCCATTTCTTGGCAGAAAGAGCCTGAATATAACCCTTCTTCTCCATAGCGGTGAAATCCGGGATACCCTCTTCATCAATTTCAGGAGTCATCGGCCAGAACCATGGGAGCCCATTGTCAATGAGTTTCTCCACAATAGACTGGGCCGGATAAAGCATACCATAGTTCTTTTTGGACATAACCTTGGAAGCTATCTTCCAACGGATGATATCGCTGTATCTGAGACCTTCATTTGCAAATTCCATCCTTCTTTCCGTTCTGAGAATCTTCCTCAATTCAAGTCTATCAGTTGCTGTGACAGCAGGATAAGCAGTTGTGTTGTCAAAGGTTGTTGAATATGCACGGGAACGGACGCGGTTGATTGCCTCGAGGACACTGTCATCAATATCGTCCATTTCAATCTTGGCTTCAGCATACATAAGAAGCACATCGGCATATCTTATGATAATCTGTGTCGGCTCCGCTTTTCCTCCATTCTCAACCCAACTTTCATCAACACCCTTCTTCCAGAGCAGGCCGTTGAACGAAGCATATTGAAAGACTCCCCTGGAATCCTTATTGCTGACTTGCTTTCCATTCTTATCCTTTACCACTGTGGCAGTAGGATGAGGGTTATACTCATAGCCGCAATGCATTGATCCGAAAGGAACGATGGTCATCGAACAGCGCGGGTCCCTGTTCTTGAACGGGTCATTCTTGTCATAAAGCGGAGACTCGTCAATAGGCTTTCCGTCTGTACAGGTATATGTTGCCAGCAAATCCCAGCTTGGACACCACCAGGCATTTCCGGAGCCAAGTCTTGACAGAATCTCCCATGCAGGATAATAATAGCCCAGTTCCACCGAACGTGGAATTGCAAGAATATATTCCTTTGATACCTTTGTAGTCTGCAAGAAGAGTTTCTCAAAAGAAGGTTCGAGATCATAGACATTCAGGTCCATACAAGCCTTGGCAGCTTCTGCTGCCGTTTTCCAGTCACCCATGCGCAGAGCAAAACGGGCCTTCATAGCCATGGCGGCTCCTTTGGTTGCTCTTGATGCCTGATAATCAGTCTTTTCAGGCAGTCCTTCTATAGCCTTGTCATAATCCGCATAGACCAAAGGAATGAGTTCGCTCTTAGGAGTACGTTCCATAGTAAAAGCATCCTCGATGCTGACCATCGAGTCTACATAGACTACATCCCCGAACTTTTCAATCAACATGCTATAGAAAGCCGCCCTGAGGAAATATGCCTCTGCGCCGAATCTGTCAACGTTTCTCTGAGGGATACCTGACTCAAGTCCTCTTTGAAGGTTCATAAGCACGACATTCGCCCTGCCTATTCCCTTATACTTATTTTCCCAATAATCGACGACTTCTTGTGTCTGACCATTTACAGTTGCATTGGCAAAGCTGCTCAGAATCTGCCTTTGAACAAAATCATCTGTCCAGCTCTCATTATCAGCAGTCCACATTCCGGACTGATACAAATTTTTCAAAGATGCCTCGAACTCATCTTCTGTGGTGAACCAGTTTTCAGAAGAACCTTCTGACAAAGGATTCCTGTCCAAATCATAGCACGATGTCGCAGCAAGGCCACATAGAGCGGTAAAAACTGGTAACAATATTTTATTTAATCTCATAATTAACTGATTATTAGAATGTTATTTCAGCGCCTAAAAGTACAGTGGTTGTAATAGGATAAGAAGTTGGCCCGACTTCCGGATCCCATCCCTTCGGATATTTGCTTATCGAGAACAGGTCGGTAGCAGTTGCATAGAATCTAAGCTTCTTGATGAATGCCTTTTTGGTAATGTGTTCTGGCAAGGTATAGCCGAGCATCACGTTCTTCAACCTGAAATAAGCACCGTTGAACAACCAGTAATCGGACAAGCAATACACCCCGCTTTCATTTGCATAGGTAAGGCGAGGATATTGTGCCTGAGCATTCTCCTCAGCTGTCTTGAAACTGCTCCAGTATTTGCCATCAATCACGGCAGGGATGTTACCATAATTGGCAATCAATGGCTTGACCATCATATTGGTCATCCTTGATTTCTGAAGGCCCACTCCCTGGAACGACAACGACAAGTCAATACCCTTGTATCCGAAATTCAAGTTACCTCCATAAGTGAACCTTGGCAGAGAACCGCCAAGAAGCACACGGTCATACTCAGGTGTGATCTTTCCATCCGGAACACCATTCGGACCGGAGATATCCTTGTACTTTATATCACCAAGACTGGTCTGGTTGTTAAGCTTCGGCGAATAATCCAAGTCTTCCTGAGTCAGGAACAATCCTTCTGAAACATAACCATACCACTCATTGAACTCACTTCCTTCGAGTTTCACCTGATCTCCAAGGAACTGTGTACCTCCAAGATTTCCCATCTCAGACTTGAAATCCGAAAGGTTGAAATTGACGCCATAGAAGAAATCTCCCACATTGTCCTTCCATCCAAGGCTCAACTCAAAACCATTTGTCTTCATATCTCCCGTATTCTTTTCCGGATTGCCGTAGCCGACATAGTCCGGAATCTCCAGAGCCAGAAGCATATCCTTGGTCTTCTTGTTGTAATAATCAGCTGTGAGGGACAGACGGTTATTGAGGAAATACATATCCAAACCGACATCTATCGACTGGGTTGTCTCCCAGGTAATGTTCTCGATGACATAATTTCGCTGGGCTGCCGTCATCTCTTCGACAACTTCTCCGCTGCTGTTGACAAACAGGCCACGACCTGTATTGATCAAAGACTGGTATGGATAATTACCTATACGCTCATTTCCCAAAGTACCGTATGAAAGTCTCACTTTCAAATACGAAATCGAATTTTTCCCAAGTTTGAAGAACGGTTCCTCGCTCACTACCCATGCACCTGATACAGAAGGAAACATTCCCCATCTGTATTTCTTTGCAAATCTGGAAGAACCATCCCACCTGCAGTTCGCCTGAAGCAGGTATCTGTTCTTGTAATTATATGACACACGTCCAAAGAAAGACCTCAGTGCTGTCTCATAAGCATTTCCAGAGTTGAAAACCAGATTGTTCGGAGCTATGTCCATATATGGGAAATCGCTCAATTCAAATTTATCCTTTGTGGCAGTAAGGCCCTCATAGAAATAATAGTTCGACTCGTAACCTGCCATCACTCCGATGGTATGACCGCCGAACGTCTCGTTATAATTCGCAAGGAACTGCACATTGGCACTCTTGCTGTCATTCCTGTATTCAGACAGCTTGGTTGATGAAATCAGATAGCCTCCTACAATGTCAGGGTCCTCAGCCGTGGTCCAAGGGAGTTCTTTCTGGAAACTCTTCTGCTTGGTTATTACAAAGTTAGGGGCAAATACCGCCGAGAAGCGAAGTGAAGGTATAGGTGTGATGTCAACCTGCGCCTTACCAGCAATCTGAAAGACGTCCTTTTTATTGAAACCGCCGTAGTTGACCAGGGCATAGATATTTGCGCCCTTGCCATCTGCAATGCGCCCGTCATCCCAGGTAGCGGCATAAATTGGAGGAAGGTATCTTACCAAGGTATATGGATCCGTCACAGGACTGTTAGCCTCTTTCTTGTTGAAAGAGAAGTCTATGCTGGCATGCAGCCACTTGGTAATGTTGATATCATTATTGACTTTAGTCATGAAACGGCTGAAATCCAAGCCGTTATACAAACCATCTGTCTTGTTGTATGTGAAAGATGCATAGGTTTGAATAACATTTGAACCTCCCGAAATATTTACCCTGTGCATACACCTCAAAGCTGCATTGGACAAGACGAGATTATGCCAGTCAGTATTAGGATAGTTATTCGGATCGGTCTTATTGTATTCCAACCAATTTTCAACCTGGTCCTGTGAATAAGTCTGATACAGTCCACCTGAAGGGTTGTCATTGTAACGCAATTCATTTGTCATCTCAAGATACCTTGTCAGATCGACAAATTCAACGTTTGATGTAGGGATTTCATAGCCATATTCAACATTATATGATATGTTGATACGCTCCTTGGAACCCCTCTTGGTTGTTATCAGGATGACACCCGCAGCAGCCCTTGAACCATATATGGAAGCCGAAGCTGCATCCTTCAGTACAGAAATGTTCTCAATGTCCTCCGGGCTGACAGATGACATGTCGCCGGGAACACCGTCAATAATCACAAGAGGAGTAGAGTCTCCGATTGTGGTGATTCCCCTGACCTTGATGTCACCTCCTTCATTACTGGGCTCATTGCTGCTCCTTGTAACAGTGACTCCGGCCATGGCTCCCTGAAGGGATGCAGCCACAGAATTGGATTTTCTGTCGGCAATTGTCTTTCCATCAACTGCACCGACAGATCCTGTAAGGTCAACTTTTCTCGCGGTACCATATCCGATAACTACAAGTTCATCCAGCAAATTGGTGTCCTCCTGGAGTACGATCTCTACATACTGTTTCCCTGAAGTTTCAACTTCCTTGTCCAAGAAACCAAGATAGGAGGCCACTATCACGGCTCCTTTAGACGGAATTTCAATGCTGAAAGATCCGTCCACACCGGTAATGACTCCATTGGTTGTCCCTTTGATAATGACGCTGGCACCTATCAGTGGTTCCCCATCAACTCCTGTTACCTTTCCTTTGACAAGAATCGACCCTACAGCTGTACTGCCCTCACCAGCGGCTTTTGGAGCCTCTGAACTATGTTTCATTATCTTGATATATCTTCCTTCAATATGCCATTTGACATCCTGATTGGCAAGGATTTTCTCAAGAACCTCAGATACAGCGACATCCTTAAGATTCAAAGAAACATTCTCGGACACATCTATATCAGATGTGTTGTAGACAAACAGGTAACCCGTCTGAGACTCAATGTCTTTCAAGGCCTGACCTACTGTAGCTGAAGAAGATACTATGGTCACCTTCTTCGTCTGAGCTCCCAAATCTGTAGAGCACAGCATCAATGCGACAACAATTCCTATTACGGAAACATTACGCATAACCGACAAAAAACGGTTGATACAAAAACTCATAGAATAATTTTTAGTTACTAGTTTCAGTTCATTACAATTTAAAACGATTTATAAGGCAAAACCCCTAAATATAAATTAAAAAAAAACAAACTTTTTCAAGCTTGGCTTTTCATACGCATATAAAAGTCTTGTCATCTTCCTTTCGTTTCGCAACTTGCGAAACTGAAGTTATCTTCTAATCATGATAACCCTTTCATCGATATCGAACTCATAACTGAGGTTCTCTCCCATCAACAGAATCCCCATAATGCAATCTATCCCATCTGATATCATGAATTTACATGTTGAACGCCTGTCAAGTATCTCACTGTCTTCAACTTGGAAATCAACCTGAAAATATGCCTCCAACTTCGCAAATATCTCATGGAAAGAAGCATCTTCAAATGACATTATCCCTCTTCTCCACAACAAAGCATCATGATCAGAAAATTCTGAGGTAACAAGTTTATCACCAACCAATTCTGCCTTCGTATTCGGAGTCAGGACGAGATTGACATCATTGTCGTCACAGACCTCAACCTGCCCATTTACAAGGACAACAGACCATTCAGGTGCATTTGTGTAGGAGCAAACATTGAATTCTGTTCCCATGACCTTCACATTATAACTCTTCGTGTGAACGACAAAAGGCTTCTCAGTACTTTTTGTGACAGAGAAATAGGCTTCTCCATCAAGCTTCACCTCACGTGTGCGGCTGTTGAAGCCTTCATAAACATCCAAACGGCTTCCGGAATTAAGCCATACGTGAGTACCGTCACCCAATGCAAGTTCCGTCCTCTGCCCCATGGGAACAAAGACAGACATTGACGGAGCCTTATGGCCAAACAACAAAAATGAAACAGAAAAACCAACAAGGAGGAGAATAGATGCAGCCACGGACCAGGAGGCAATCCTTCTAACAATGGTTTTCCTATTCTGCGACCTGCTCTCCTGAGCATCTATACCGGCGTTCCATATCACCTCATCATTGAGACGACGTAAAACCTCAAGTTCTTTCATGTTGGCAGGATCTTCATGAGCCCACCGCATAACCTCCTCTATCTGAGAATCAGTTGCGTTGCCACTGATATATTTGTTCAACAATTCATCATTTATTCTATTATCCGCATTCATAGATCTGGAAGTTGATAACAGTTTGTATTAACTATTTTATGTCCTTATAATATTTCCTGAGTATCTTGAGCAGGGGCTTTTCGATGGATTTCTCCCAAATAGAATAGCCGTTATCATTCGGATGCACTCCATCGGCAGTCGAAGATTCACCATTGTGCAGGGCCGCATCGGGTTTGATATAATAAATATCCTTATACTCCTTGCATATTGCAGACATAAGGCTGTCAGCAAGGTCACGGCGCCCTCCGAACTCCTTCTGCGCCGATGTATCGAAATTTTCCATCTCCCAGTAAATAGTGCGCTGCACTATTATTGGCTTGCCCGGATGTGCCTTCACCATCCTTTCCAGGAAGGGACGAAGCCGTTCCCTTATCATTGGGATATTAGGATTGGAAAAAGGATCGAAAACATAAGCATCCGCCTCGATTTCCTCAAGGACATCTGCGAAATAAGGCTGCATCTTGCAGTTGCCGTTGAAACCCAGGGTAATGGGTTGCAGACCTGTCCTTCGCATGAACTGTACCGGATATGCCATGCCTGCACGGGTCGTGCTTATCCCATGAGTAAAACTGCTTCCGTGGAAGAGAATCTTATGCTTGAAAGGAGATTCCATCGGCTCGATATGAGAGGCTCCCGCCACGCAGACCTTGCAGGATTTGATATCCGTGTATAGCGGAAGATACAGAAGGCACTCCTTTTCGCCTGGAGCCATACTCTTGACGATAGTATGGATTGCATCTTTGTTATTATGATTGACTGAAAAATCCGTCATACCAGCCCATAGCCATTTCCCGTCCTTCATGATATAGAGGTCAAAACCCCTGTATGAACGATATGAATCACCGTTTGCCTGCTCGAAGTCCATTTTTACACCTATGGCTTCTGCATCAGTCGTAAAAAGCACTGCCAGGCCTGCGGCACAACGGCACTGCATGTTTTCCTCCCTGGTGAAACCTTTGAACCTACAGGTATCAATTCTGTGGTATGGGTTCGGAGTGTCATAGAAGGCCTTGCCTACCAGATTCAGGTCTGAGGCCTCAACTTCAAGTTTCCATTCCAACTTCTGTGCGTGAAGGGGAAGATACATCAGCACAACGCATACTATGAACAAGACTTTTTTCATTTCAATACCGCTTTTATAGAAATATATTTAACACCAATAATAACAATATAATAAGGTAATCTTTCAATGCAATCTTCAATGCTTTCAGAACTTTTGATATATGGTATTCGATGTTCTTTTCCGAGAGTCCCATCGATTCCGCAATTTCGCGATTCTTCTTCCCATAAACCCTGCTTTTAATAAAAATGCTCCTGGTTCTTGAAGGTTGTTTGTCAAGAACAGTGTTGACAATTCCCTGTATTTCTCTGGAAACTATGGAATCATGTTCATATCTGTCCAGGGATGATATCTTGAAATCGAGATCCTGAATTTTCAACAAAGACACCTCTTCAAGAGACTTCTGCTTGATTCTCTGATGTTTCAGATAGTCCAGACATAGATTTCTCACAATGACATATAGCCAACTATGAACATCTGCATCAGGATTTTCTTTCAGAAATTTCCATAGTTTAATCATGGAATCCGCCGTAATATCCTGAGCAACCATATCATCATTGACATACGATCTTGCAAAAGCAATGATTCTTCCATAATACTTTCTGTAGTACTCGTCAAATTTCATGATGGAAATTTAAACTCAAATCAAATCGTCTGACGTAAGTGAGACTCCTGCATACAGGATGCCTTAACTCAAGTTTCGCAAATGCGAAACTTAAATGCCTTAAGAAATTTCCGGCAAATATATAAAATTTTAACTATTCGTGAGAAACTCTGATGCTTATCCTAAATGCAAGGATGGTGACTAAAAAACGTGAATTCGATGAAATGAATGAAATGAATTTCAGAGAATTACCTCTATAGAGGACGAAGTCCGGTGTAAGTTCTCCCCTACGCAGGGGAGAATTTAAGAGGGGTGACACGAAAAAGGAAAGGGATTTCGAAGAAATCGTAACGTCAGTTCGACGGCATCTCTGATATTGAACAGAATAATTCGTCGAACTGACGTTAAAAAGATCACCAGTCGCGAAGCGACCGAGCCGGGTAGGCTCGAGATACCCCTAATAGTGGTCGAAGAACCATTAATGAAGGCCGCTGTGTAGTTGTCGGAAGGCTCCGCCAGAGTTCCGCTTCGCTTCATCCACCCTTTGGAACTTCGTTCCTTCGGGAGCCGCTCACGAGGCCGCGGCCGGCCACGCTCTGTCAGAGCCTTCCGACAACTCATCATCACACTATATAATGTAACGTGAGTTCGATGAATTTTAATTATTGAAAATCTTCGAACTACCGCTGAGGAGCAGGACGCAAGTCCTGCGACGGGCCCCCGGCGAGGGGGCGGTAGGGGGTGGCGCCCCTTGGAAAGGGGCTGTCGCCACAGCGACTGGGGTTTAAGAAAATTGGATTTCGCAGAAATCCTTAACGACTGTTCGACGAATTCCTTGGTCCTGAGCAACCTAAATTCGTCGAACTGACGTTAATGTAAGAAACCGACCCTTTTGGGTCGGCCTCTTTAAGGTGTGTAAGAATTAGCAAAATGCAAGGCATTGAGGATGAGGGCGACAGGAGTTTACTGGAGTAAATGACTTAGCCCGAATTCCGAAAATAACGCAGCAGTTTGCAATTATGACACAACGTCCTGATGTTTACGGAAATATATTAAAGGCAGAATTGTCTTATTCTGCAACGGCAGCTTCTGTCTGGTCTATCATTCCCTGGATTTCAGTCACATTGTTGAAGAAACCGATCCAGTAGACCTTGTACTGAGGCGCGGCAACAGTTTCTTCTTCTGGAACATTTGAAACTTTCAGATCCGCTATTTTGAACTGGAATTTGACACCTGCGTCAAATATATGATAGTCAAGAGTATTTACCCATCCGCTGTTGGTAAAGTCTCCGAGCATATCCCAGTACCACACACGGACATTCTTGATGTCTGTTTCTAATTCTGCAGTCCTTTGGTTGTTGCTTTTGTTATGCCATTGTCCGAGGCTGCCGACATCGAATTTTATGTTACCCTTTGATATGGATGCCTCCTCAGGAACAGTAATATTGCCTTCCTGAACTACATACTTGTAGTCTGTCATCATGGCTACATAACGATAGGTGCCGAAATTCTGGGTGAAACCTTTGTCGTAGATAAGGTCCGCCCTGAAATTGTAATTTGTCTCGTCTCCGTTGTTGCCCATAGTCACAACGGCATATTCAGCATTTGTTGTTCCGTCAATGCTTCCTCCCTTTTCTATAGTATTGAGAGTCCATCCGCAGTCACCGCCATGTGCGGAACCGAACTCCCATATATTGTTTCCTCCAAGCAGTTCTTCTGTATTAAGATTGATTGCAGGAAGATCAATGAATGCCCCGGATGTGAGGTCTACCGGAGTAATTTTACGCTTGTAATAGCTGTAAGACGTATTTCCGAGTGCACCTTCCGGCATTGCTGTCTTGGCTTCGAGAGTAAGAGATTTTGCTCCCTCAGCTGTAACAACGAAATATACGTCAAACGGCTCGTCTGACAGCTGGACAGGAGATGACCCGTACTGTGAAGAATATGTTATCGTGTACTGAGGGTTGTTGTTTATAAGAGATGCATTGTTAGTGACATGAAGCCTGACTTCGGTAAGCAGGATATCACCTGTCAATGAGTAATGTACTACGGCAGATCCGGCCTCGGCTGCAGAGAATGTGATATAATCACCTTCAATGCTTGTGCTCTGGAGGAGTACCGGGATTCTGTCTGCATACTGTCTTCCAGGTACAGTGAATTCATATCTGCTTTCTTCTTCATTGTATGTGTACGCATCATACGGATAATATGCAGCAGACAGGGTGAATGTTTCCGGTACGTCAGTCTTGATGATGGTATTGCCGCCGTTCTCAGGGACGGAAACTGTTCCCTTGTAAACGTCAGTGCCGTCAGTGAGGGCTATTTCGTCACCGTCCTGGAAATATGCAGGGATGGTGTTTTCTCCAGGAGTGCCGAAAGCGACCTTGGTCGAAGCACCGTCCTCGATGGTGGCGGTATATTCACGGTATACGAGATTCTGTCCCTCTTCCGGAGCTGCGATCTCTTCCTTGTTGCAAGCCGTCATGGCTATTGCCGCCATGGCTGCGAATATGAATGTCTTTTTCATTTTCCTGCAAGTTTTAAAGTCAAACATCAGTCCCAGTTGTCGTAAAGCTGATAGCTGAGATCGTTGATACTGGCCGCATCTTCTGCACCGGATGTGGCGAAGCCTTTCTCTGTCTGCACTGTGGCGACAGTCATTTCAGGAGCGGCATACACTCTCTGAAACGTTGATTCTGTGGTTGTTTTCATAAAATTTTGTTTTATAACGTTATAAAAGTGTTTTTTGCTGAAGCGCGTGTTATATCACGACTGTAGTTTTTTTGTCGTGCTGACTGATTGCGAGCACCATTTTTCTGCGTGCGAGCAACAGTCAGCCGACAAATAAATACTAGCCACGCTACTCCTGATAAAACAGAAGCGTCCCCCATCCGATCTGGTCGAAATTTGAAGTCGTCTCCGCTCCGTCCTTATTGTTATATCTGCTGTCTCCTGCCCCGCAGTCTCCCGTCAGCTCCCCGTCTGTGTATCGAAGCTGTTCGGCGAATTGCTTTGTATAATGCAATTGCTTGTCACTCAGTCCTTCAGACTTGTAGTGGCTGTAGATCAGGTCCCAGCACGGACGGATGGTTCCACGTCCGTCAGAAGACACAGCCGTATGTATGGCGCCGTGTGTCTGGTTCCGGCATTCGCAACCAGTGCAATAGCTGTATTCGGTGAACGGCATTTCTACAGTCGGATAAGGATTGCTGTTGTACATCGCAGTGTATTCGAACATCGAAAGCACTAAATTGTCCTCCATGCCCCAGAAATCGATGCCGATATTCCATGCCATCTGGCACAATTCGGCGCAAACGGCAGAAACGAGAGTCGCATGTCCCTGGTCTCGCCCGGACTCCATGCATTGTGCTATAGGGGTGGCAGTCAGGCCCGCAGGATCTGCCACTGGAGCATACGGAATCATATTGTGCAGTGCACCGCTGCCTTCACCCTCACGGAAATTCTGATATACGAAGTTTATCATTTCCACATTTTCAGTGTAAATGCCGATAGCGAGGATGGATGCCAGATTGGCCAGTTCCCAGTTCGACCAATAGTGAAGGTTGCAGACATTTTCTCCTCCATGCGTGGTGATGAATTCGTGGTTTATCGGATACCAGAGAGTCGTCATCCAGGTCTTGAATGCGTTCTGGTCAGCCTCTTCCCAGCCGTCAAAATCACGGAGAAGTTCTGCCGCATTGGCGAACTGGTAACCCTGGAATCCGGCTGCAAGATTGAAGTCCGCATCGTTGGATGTGATCTTAGTACATGTGGCTGCCCAGTCGTTGAGAATCTTCACGGCTGTGGTCGCATAATCCCTGTTCCCGGAAATGTGATAGCGGAGAGCCAGTTCGAAAGCCGCTGCGGCATCCCGGCCGGCATTGAGTACATTCTGGCTGCTTACTCCGGTTCCGGCAGGATCACCACGGACAAGTATTTCCACTGGATTTGCCGTATATCCTTTTACAGCATATTTGCTGTCGCAAAGCTCCAGCCAGCATTTGTATGCGGGGTCGGTCTCATCAGCAGCTGCAACTGCCGCTTTTGCCCTGTTGATGTCATCCATTGTCACATAAGCGCACGGGTGGTTGAATTCGTAAGTCGTCGGATAGACGAATTCTTCTTCCTCCTTTGGAGTAAGGTCCACCTCGCCTTCATAGAGGAAGTCGGTGCAGGCTCCGGCACAGAGAAGTGCCGGAACTGCAGCCAATATCGTTATCAAAGTCTTTTTCATGTTTTCTATATCTTTATGATATTCCTTTTTTCGCTCTGGGAGATTTCTAATTTCCAGGAATTCCTGGAAAAGGACGGCAGAAAGCGAACACCATTGCGCCCGCATAGGGAGGGCCCATAAAATGGGAGGGGTGTGAGCGGTGCCGCCCCTTTCCAGAATTTTATTCGTATGTGATTCCCGTTTCGGCAGACCATTCCGTCAGGAAGGCATTCAGATCGGCCTCGCTTGCGAAAGTCTTGAACCAGAAGAACCTGTACATGAGAGAACTTGCGTCAGGAGCAGTCTCGATATCTGCATATTTTATCTGGAATGTCGAGAATGTGCCGACAGTCCCGTCAGGGAACGCTCCGCCGGTAGCGAAGTTCTGGGTATCCAGGTCATAAACGAAGATGGCAGAACCGTCGCTGCAGAGATATTTCTTCTTCCACTTGTTGTTGCTGCCGCCGAAGTTGCCGGAGAACTTGGTCCCGTCTTCGGTATTTCCGCTGGTGTCCAGATTAATGTTTCTCTTGGAAATGCCTTCGATACCCATGTCCACGAAGTCATCGAACCTGAAACAGATTATAGGGAAGTCCTTGGAAATGTATGTAGTCTGCGTTCTCTTGAAGTCGCCTCTGGCCTTTGTGGCATTCTGCTGGTAAGGGATGATTTCCACATAGTTTTCTTTCCCGCCTTCTTTCCAAGTGACGGTCTGTCCGTTGTTGGCTCTGTCCCACAGCAGATTGTTCTCATCTGCAAATACATCGTTGTAGTATCCAGCAGGGATATTCAGAGTGAACTCGGCTGATTTGGCGAAGCCGTCCCCTGCCTCTCCGTCCTCAGGACAGATGGCGGAAATACGCACGCTTCCGTACTTCTTGAACGTCACGACACCGTTTTCCACAGTGGCTACTGTCTCGTCGCTCGAAGTCCAAGTGATCTGTGACAGGGTGCATTCGGAAGGATTTGTCTCGAAATCTACCGTATAGTTCAAATCACTCATGGAGAAGATGTCATCGGCTTCGGGAGCATCGGTAAACCTGATGCCCAGAGGCATGATGATCTGGTCCACATAGATGTCAAAAGTCTTGGTTGCCGGATTCTCGGCATCGAGTGCGGTAGCCGTGATGGTCACTTTCCCGACAGATACGCCTGTCACTACTCCGGATATCGGGTCTACGGTGGCGACAGCTTCATCTCCTGAACTCCAGAGCACGCTCCTGTAGGTGGCTTCGGCAGGGGTAATGGCAGCAGTCAGTGTCATCGTTTCCCCTATGTAGCATGCAGGAAGCCCGTCCTTGGTCATGGTGGCATCGCTGGTGATTTCAATGCCTGTAGCCGGGACGGCGGTTTCCACCACCTTTATATGAAGGGTGGCTGACGCCAATGTATTCACCGTGACCGGTGAAATGGTTATGTTGGCCTCACCTGCTTTTACTGCTGTGACAAGCCCCGATTCATCGACCGTGATCACGCTTTCGTCCGAAGGCTCCCATTTCATTTCAGGGAAAGTGATCTCTGAAAGGTCTTCCGGCACAGTGGTGAATTCAAGCTGGATGGACTCGCCCTTTATCATCGGCAGGGTCCGGGAGCCTGTTTGCGAGTCAATATAGATCTTGGCTTCGTTTTCCGTATCCATCACGATGCTGACAGATTCCGTCAGCGTAGCCGGGTCCATGATCTCCAGCTTTTCCTCCGTGCAGGAAACGACCGGGACCATGATAGCCGCTATGGATAAGTATTTCAATATCTTGTTCATATTCATTCTTTTGTTTATTGTCATTTCTTTTTTTCCGTGGATGCAGAGAGTCCGGGATTGCAGGATAGTGCTGGCGAGCACCATTTTTCTTTTGCTCCCTGTCAGGAGGGCACGTAGCGGATGCCGCTATTCTTTTGCTGCCGGTCAGAATGACGCGTAGCAGGCACCATTGCCTCTGTCAAGAGGCACCTTTGTATCAGGTGCCTGCGGCGTCATTCCGACTACTCCCATCCCGGATTCGGCTTCAGTTCCGGATTCAGCTGCAGCTCATCGCTCGGGATAGGCAGGAGATAGTTCCTTTCATTCCATTCCCTTCCGTTATAGAGGATGATGTAGCCTTCGCTGTTCGTACTGTATGGCATGTTGTTCCAGTTCTGCCCGAACCATGTGTCGTCAGTGTACTTGATACCGAGCAGATCCTTAGGCATTTCGGTTTCCGCAGTCTTCCAGCGTTTGAGGTCATCTATCCTGAAACCTTCGAAAGCCAGTTCCACGGTACGTTCGGCCCTGATTTCCTTACGCATGTCGAGATGATGGTCAGTCACGAGGGCATTCGACAGCTTGGTCATCGTCGGATTCGAACGGCGGCGCACCAGATTCAGTGATTCGTCCAGCTGTGCGTCAGTGATGCTTCCGTTCAGTTCATAGACGGCTTCGGCATAGTTCAGGAGCACTTCCGCATAGCGGATGATAGGATAGTCGTAGCCTTCGGATTCGTCCTGAACCGCACGCTCGGTAGCCCATTTGTAGACCTGATAGCCGGAATTGGTTCGGCGGTCTGCCGTCTGGCCGGCCTCGTCCTCTTCCCATGTGGTCCTGGATTCCGTGTCGTTGGTCCAGTATGTCTGCCCGTTCATGAGCAGAGTTCCGTTCATACGCAGGTCTCTGTTCTCGAACTCGGTGTTCGCACCTGACTCTCCCATCCATTGCGTATTGCCGTCGGCATCTATAGGGAGACCGTTCTGGCATCTGTAGATGCGTGCGAGGTTGTTTGTTCCGCGTATGGCACCCTGGGTGAAGGCGTGGGTGATGTTGTAGCCTATCGGTTTGAGAGTCTCGTCGTGCCTGCGGTAGAAGATATATTCACGGTTGTCAGCCTTGGTGAGTCCTGCAGGGTTGCACTGCACGTTTTCGAGGATGAACATGTAGCGGTAGCTGTCCCGTCCGCCGAGAACATCGCTGTAAAAAAGTTCATACGGTCCTGCCATGACTTTCTGTGCCGCATTCACTGCTTCCGTAAGGAATTCCGATGATGCTGCAGCGTCTCCGCCATGGAATTTCTGCCATGTGCCCTCATACAGGCCGATACGTGAAAGATATGCCCACGCTGCGTAGCTGCACACACGTCCGTCGGCGGAAGGAGTCTCCGGAAGGAGTTCCGCAGCCGCCTTCAGGTCTGCGATACAGTTTCTGATGACAGAGATCCTGTTTGTCCTCGGTCCGTAGAGGATTTCATTGTCCACGTCTACAGGTACGTCCGTATAGATGCAGTCGCCGAACATCTGCACGAGCTCGAAATAAAGGTAAGCCCTGAAGAAATAGGCTTCGCCCATCGGCTCTTCTATGTCGGTCTGAGGCTCGAAACCAGCCGCTTTCTGCAGAAGCAGGTTCACGTAGTAGATTCTCTTGTAAATCTGCTTGTAGTTCTCGTCGGTGGACGGAATGGAGTTGTTTCCTGCGCTGAAGTTGTTTATGCTGGCTTCGCACATGAGGTCCGAACGCGTGTCCGCATGAGGACCGTCCGCAACCCTGTTCATGTAGGTCAGACTTGTGGATGCCCTGAAATCGGAGGTCCACTCGTAGAATTCGTCTGCAAAGAGGGTGAAATTGTCGGCCTTGTCCCATACCTGAGTGTCGGAAAGCTGTTTTTCAGGGCTGAAATCCAAACACGACACAGCCGTCAGGGCGGCACCGGCAATACTTGCTAATTTCAATATAATGTGTTTCATATCCATGATTCCTTTAGAATGTTAAGTTCACGCCGAATGAGAAGCCTCTCATGAACGGATATCTGTAGGTGGCTGAAGCGCCGCTTCCGAGATTGTCACCGCTTCGTGCTTCAGGATCCCATCCGTCGAGAATCTTCGAATATTCCCAGAGGTCCGTGCCGGTGAAGTAGATACGGCAGCCGGAAACCACATTCTGCTTTTCGAACAGTTTTGAAGGGAATGTATATCCGAGTGTGAGGTTCTTCAGCCTGATGTATGCACCGTCGGATGCGGACCATGAGGAAGCCTGGTAGTTGTAGCTGTTGATGGCTCCGTCATCCGTGTACGGGCAGTAGTGGCCGTCAGGATTTTCCGTACTCCAGATATTTCCTATGGACTGGTTGGTGGTGTTCGTGTAGAACGCACGCATAGGCACAGTCCAGTTGTTGATGCCGTTCCACATGGTCCTGTTGGCGGCTCCCTGGAATACTATGGAGAAGTCTATGCCTTTCCACTGGATTCCGGCATTGATGGAATACTGGATTTCAGGATCGTCAGGTCCGAGATATACGTAGTCATTGTAGTCGAGTCTGCCGTCATTGTTCACGTCAGCGAACATATTGTCTCCGACACGGAGATTGTTCGGCATGCCGATGCCGTTGTTCTCGTAATATTTGTCGATGTATGCCTGGCGCATTTCCTCGTTTTCGATCTTTCCGGCATAGCGGAGTCCGAAGAGAGCGTTGATAGGGTAGCCCTCACGGTTGTCCACATATCCGTTTTCGATGGTAGCCGCGCCTCCGAAGTCCACCAGCTCGTTGCGCGCGAAGGTGAATGTCCCTCCGATGGAGTAGGAGAAGTCCTTGCCGATTCTGTCTCTCCAGGTCAGCTGGCCTTCATATCCCCAGGATTTGAATTTTCCTTCGTTTACTGAAGGCGGATTGTCTCCTACGATGCTCGGATAGTCGATGCCGACGAGCATGTTGTTGTTTCTCTTGGTGAAGGCTTCTACCGTACCGACGAGCCTGTCATCGAAGAATCCGAAATCGAGACCGATGTTGTAGTTCTGGACCTTCTCCCATGTTCTGGTGAGGGAAACGAGATTCCCTGAGGTAGTGATGGTGGATGCCAGCCCGTTTCCTATCAGGGCACCGTTCCCGTTGTTCATGTTGTACAGCAGATAGCCGTCATAGTTCGAAATTCCGTTCTGGTTACCTACCTGGCCGTATGAAAGCCTCAGCTTGAGTTCGCTCAGCCACTCGGAGTCTTTCAGCGCACCTTCCTGTGAGATACGCCATCCGAGAGAGCCTCCCCAGAAGAACGCCCATCTGTTTTCAGGCAGGAACTTCGAGGACCCGTCGTAACGCATGTTGAATTCGACGAGGTATTTCTCCTTGTAGTCATAGTTCACACGGCCGAAGAGGGACGCGATGGCGAACTTGTACTTGTCGGTATTGTCGGCAATGGTCGTAGTACCGGAGCCGTTCACGATGGTGATGCCTTCCTGGATGTTTTCGGCTCTCACCCCGAATCGCATGAAGGTCTTGAGCTCGTACTGGGCACCGAGAGTCGCGCTGAGTGTATGGTCTTCAGCGAAAGTATGGTGTCCGTTCAGATAAGCGGAAGCAGAATAGAAGTCAGTCCGCGAACCGGTCTGCTGATAGTAGGACTCGGCAGCGGTAGGGGTGGTGAGGACCGGACGTGTGCCCGTGTAGTTGTAATATGTGATGGAGTTCGATACCATGTCGCGGAACGCGGTGTTCGTGTTGTAGCCGAGGTTCACGTTCAGGTCGAGCCATTTGGTCAGAGTGGCCGTGAAAGCTTCGCTGACATTCAGGGCAGAGACGGACAGCCTGTTGTCGCCGCCTTCTTCAGCCATGGCCACAGGTGAAGCCCATGTACCCCATGCGTAAGGCTTGCCGTCCATGGCGGTCAGAGGAAGACCAGGCATAGGCATGTTCACCGTCAGCATTGACCCGACATTGGTCGGGGCTACCTGCTCCTGACGGTTGTAGCCGATAGACGAATCGAGCTTGAGCCAGTCGGTGATCTGGAAGGTGTTGTTCACGCGGAGATTGTATCTCTGGTTGTTGTTGTTCCCGTACTGGAGAGGCGAGCCGTCGTAGAGATAGCCGAGGGATACACGGTATGAAATCTTGTCGGAGCCTCCGGACACGCTCAGGTCATGAGTGGTGGAGTTCGCATTTCCGAACAGGGAGTTCAGCCAGTTCACGGAGTCATCGAATACGAAGTCGGCGACATCGGTGAAGCCGCTTTCCCCGAACGGGCTGATCGTGTGGTCGAGGTCGATATAGTGGCCCTTGTACTGTTTGGCCAGATTGGCGTAATTGTACCAGTTGATGTTGCGGCCCGGATCATCCGACAGGGTCATGATCACGGCGTCGGCCCACTCGTCCAGAGTCATAAGCTCAGGCATGCGGCCGACAGTCTTCAGGGTATAGGAACCTGAATACTCGACTTTCGCACGTCCTTCGGCACCTTTCTTCGTGGTGATGAGGACCACGCCGCCTGCCGCACGTGAACCGTAGATGGCTGCCGCACCGTCCTTCAGGAATGACATGGACTGTATGTCGGAAGGGTTCAGCAGCCTCATGTCGTTTATGCTCTCATAAGCCACACCGTCGATGATGACCAGCGGTTCGGATGAGTTCGTGGACACTGCACCGCGCAGGCTCATGCCCCAGCTCTCGTCACCAGGTGCGGAAGATGACCTCGTGATGATGACACCCGGTATCTGTCCCTGCATGGCCTGCAGAGGGCTGGAAAGCGCACCCTTTTCCTGGAGCATTTCGTCCTTGACGACTGAAATGGCGCCGGTGAGGGTCTCTTTCTTCTGCACACCATAGGCTACGACTACCACATCGTCCAGAAGGGTGGACTCTATCTGCATGGTGATTTTCATGCCCGGAACGAAAGTCGTCTTCACATCGGTATAGCCGATGCAAGTCACTGTGATGGCTGTTCCTTCAGCCATGTCGAGGGTGAACTCTCCGTCGATACCGGTAGTGGTACCTGTCGAAGTCCCGTCGATGATGACAGCTGCGCCGATGACAGGGTAGCCTTCATTGTCGATGACCCATCCGGATATCCCGTCCTGGGCCGAGGCCGAGCCTGTTTTCAGCAGGACTGCCGTTGCCAGCAGCGCTGCCTGCAAAAAACGTTTTAAAGAATTGCTCATATCAAGTTGGTTAAATAAGTGTTTCCCGTTTTGTGTGCCTTCTTTATGCCTTACGGCAATGAGGGTGTACCGTTTCCGGTACAATGCCTATCCGGCGGCCTCCCTGAGTCCCTCGCGGACTATCTTCCTCGCCGCGAAAATGTGGTTCTCCACTGTCCTTCTGCTCAGGTTCAGCATATCGGATATCTCCTTGCTCGTTTTCCCTTTGTGTATATATAAGAGGTATATCTCGCCTTTCCTTTTCCCCATTTTCCTGATGCACTTCTGTTCTATCTCCAGAATCTCGTCCAGACGGACAGTCTCGTCTGTCAGGTCCGAGGCCTTCGGACTGCATGACGCGAAATATTTCATGGCCTTTTCCGAGTGTGCATGTCTGCGGTACCAGTCCACTACCAGATTTCCCGCTATCCTGAAGATGAAACTCCGCACGGTTTCCGCACAGATCACTTCCCGGTATTCCAGCAGCCGCGTGAAAGTGTCCTGCACGAGGTCTTCGGCCTCTGCCTTGTCTCCGGTCCTTCTGAGGATATAGGCAAATACCGAATTCCTCATCTCGGAGTATTTCCCTGAGATGAGATCGTTTTGTCCGCAGCGGGGTGCCGTATTTGTCCTGTCGGTCATAGTGTCGGTGTCCTGTGGTTTTCTGACGATGCAAATATGACCTTATCTTTTCTTTTCGGACGGACATTATGTAACATCTTTCTGACGTTATGTCACAATCTGCATTTCATGGCATTTTCCATGGGACAAAATGTAACATCCTGCTGTTACATTTCATCTTTTACATTAAAATGACGCTGAATCAGGCCCTGTTTCCGGGTGGTACGGTTTTTTCCCGGAGATATTGGCCGGCAGGCCGGAATTTTGTATATTTGAAAAGACTTGCATTGTCTTTCCTGCGGGAGGGTTACCCTCGGGAAGGCGTGTTTTAAAATCGTATATTATGAAGAACTTTTTCCTGGTCATAGCGGCGCTCTCCGTTCTGGTTTCATGCTCCGGCGGAGCTGCCGCACGTAAGGAGCAGGGGCGGGGAATCCCGGTGAAGGTGATGACCGTCTCGCAGAGTGACAATTCCCTTTCCCGGGGATATGTCGGTACCGCAGAAGCCGGAAAATCGGCTTTCCTTTCATGCCGCTATCCGGGACGCCTGGTGAAGCTGAATGTCGCTCCCGGGGATCTGGTGCAGGCCGGGGATGTCATAGCCGAGGTGGAGTCCCAGGCGGTGATATCGTCTTATGAAATCGCACGTTCGACGCTGGCACAGGCTGAGGACGGGTATGAGAGAGCCCGGAAAGTCCATGAGAGCGGCAGCATGGCTGATGTGAAGATGGTGGAGATAGAGTCGAAGCTGGCTCAGGCGAGGGCTTCTGCGGCTGCAGCCGATGCCGCCATGGAGGATTGCAGGGTGAAGGCCCCGTTCAGCGGAGTCATAGGTGCCGTGCTGGCGGATGAAGGTGTGGAACTGGGGGCTTTCGACCAGATAGCCAGGATTCTGGACATTTCTTCCATAGAAGTGACTTTCCCGGTGCCTGAAAATGAACTCGGAAAGATCAGGAAGGGCGCCACTGCATCCATATCGGTCCCGGCTCTTGATGTGGAAGATGCCGATGCCGTCATCACGTCGAAAGGCATAGTGGCGTCCCCTCTTTCGCATACTTACGAATGTGTCATGAAACCTGTCGGGGAGATCCGCGGACTTATGCCCGGCATGGTGGTCAAGGTCAGGATAGACAGCGGCCTGGGTCCGGAGGTGGTCGTTCCTGCATCGGTAGTCAGGACTGATGTGGACGGACGCTATGTCTGGACGGTGTCGGAGGACAATGTCGTATGCAAGACATATGTCGTTCCCGGAGGTTTTTCCGGACGCGGAATAGTCATTTCGGAAGGGCTTTCTGCCGGTGACAGGGTCATTACTGACGGGGTGCAGAAAGTCTGCACAGGTTTGAAAGTCAGAACGGTAGAGTGATGAAAAGGGATTCGGACAATATCATAAAAAGCTTTATAGCTCACAAGAAACTGATTTACATAGTCGTAGCCAGTTTCATAGCTATAGGCATAGCCGGGCTCTTCTTTATAAACAAGGATGAGTTCCCGTCTTTCGAGATCAAGCAGGGCCTGGTGGCAGGCATTTATCCCGGGGCTTCGGCAGCCCAGGTGGAGGACCAGCTGACCAAGCCGCTGGAAGAGGTGCTGTTTTCCTTCTCCGAGGTGGACAGGGAGAACACATATTCATATTCGCGTGACGGTGTATGCTATATATTCGTGGACCTGACTGTCCCGGCGAAGAAGAAGGACGAGGCCTGGTCGAAGATAAAGCTGCGTCTCGAATCCGCACAGATGACACTTCCGACTGGGGTGCTGGCGGTCACCGTGCTGGATGATTTCAGTGCGGTATCGTCGATGCTCATCGCCATCGAGTCTTCGGACAAGGGGTATTCCGAACTGCAGGAGTACGCTGAGGATCTCAGGAGCCGGCTTCTGGAGATACCGGAAATGTCGAACGTCTCCATTCTCGGTTCCCAGACCGAGGAGATAGCGGTGACTGTGGACATGGCCAAACTGTCTTCCTACGGCATCAGTCCTGCCTCCCTGCTGATGGACTACCAGACTTCAGGACTTCAGATTCCGGGAGGGACTTTCAGGACCGATTACGTGAACTCGCCCATGCATGTGACCAATCCGGTATCTTCCGAGCAGGAGGTGGCTGAAAAAATCATCTATACTGACCCTCTCGGAAACGTGGTAAGGCTCGGTGACGTGGCAGGGATTACAAGACAGTACCGCGATCCTTCTTCCGTGGTGAACTACAACGGTCATTCTGCAGTCATCCTTTCGGTCGAGAAGAGGCTGGACAACGACATCGTCGCCTTCGGGGCGAAAGTGGACAAGGTGCTTGACGGATTTACGGAGACTCTGCCTGAAAGCGTTACCATCAGCAAGATCACCGACCAGCCGAAGGTGGTGGGAAGTTCGGTGGTTTCCTTCCTGCGGGATCTGGTGATATCCATGCTGGTCGTCATTCTCGTGATGCTCATGCTCTTCCCTATCAAGTCGGCGTTGATCGCCAGTTCCGGCGTACCGGTATGTACGGCATTGGCATTGGCCGTGATGTTCATCACGGGCATAGACCTGAATACGGTGTCACTGGCTGCGCTGATAGTGGTCCTGGGTATGATAGTGGATGATTCCATCATCACGATGGACGGCTATATGGGCTATCTCGGGAAGGGAATGTCCCAGGTGGATGCTGCGGCGGCGAGTGCGAAGGAACTTTTCATGCCGATGTTCATGGCGACATTCGCGATTTGCGCCATGTTTTTCCCTGTCAAGGGTATCATTACCGGTTATCTCGGGGATTTCGTGACGACTTTCCCGTGGGTGGTGGCCATAGCGCTGAGCATTTCCCTGATGTATGCGATGCTGGTCGTGCCGTCTCTGGAGGTGCGTTATATCAGGACAGCCAGATCCGGGAGCGTGGGATGGTTCGCACGGATTCAGGGGAAGTTCTTCGATGCCATGCAGAACGGGTATGAAAAGCTGCAGTCCGTATGTTTCCGCCATCCGAAGCTTACCCTGGCAGTAGGGGCATGCGCCGTAGGTCTGGGCATCCTGATGTTCACGCAGCTGAACATACAGATGATGCCTATGGCGGCCAGGGACTGTTTCGCCGTGGAGATTTATCTGGACGGCAATGCCGGTCTCGACCAGACCAGGGCAGTGAGCGATTCGCTTCAGAATATCCTGCTGAAAGACAGGAGGGTGAAGTCAGTGACTGCTTTTGTAGGCACTTCTTCCCCGCGTTTCCATGCCACTTACGCGCCGCAGCTTCCGGGACGGAATTATGCCCAGTTCATAGTGAACACCACTTCTGTCATGGCTACGGAGTCGCTGCTGAAGGATTATGAAGCCGAATACGAGCATTATTTCCCGCGCGCGCTGGTCAGATTCAAGCAGATGGACTATCAGGCGGTGTCCGCTCCTGTGGAGGTGATACTGAAGGGGCCCGACCAGGATGCCCTGATGCCTGTGGCCGACAAGATAAAAGGGTATATGTATTCCCTGAATGACATACTGAAGTGGATTCACAGTGACTGCGATGACTATGTCTCTTCGGTGGATATCACCCTGGATCCGGACGAGGCCGCGCGTCTCGGAGTGAACAAGGCCATGCTTTCCATGTCATTGGCCGGGGCATTCAACGGCCAGACCATAGCCACGCTCTGGGAAGGTGACAGGAAACTGCCTGTAAATCTTTACAGTACGGCTGTGGGACCGGAAATGACGTATGACGTCATAGCGGACCAGATAGTCCCTACGACCATGCCTGGAGTGTCGGTGCCTCTGCGTCAGGTGGCCGATATCAGCCCTGACTGGTCTCCGGAGTCGTATGCGAGAAAAGCCGGCGAGGAGTCGGTCACGATAGGTGCGGACATGAGGTACGGGTGCAGCCAGCCTGTGGCCATGAAGAAGATCAAGGCTTTCATCAAGTCCGAGATAGAGCCGGAACTGCCTGAGGGTGTCACGGTCTCGTATGGAGGTTTGTCTGCGATGAACAAGGGCGTGATACCTGAAATACTGCTCAGTTTCATCTGTGCCGTGGCTGTGCTTTTCTTCTTCATGCTGGTACATTTCAAGAAAGCCTCGCTGGCATTCCTGACTCTCATCATGAGTACGCTCTGCTTCTTCGGAGCTTTCTTCGGGATGTGGATTTTCCGTCTGGATTTCGGACTTACTTCGGTGCTCGGTCTTATAAGCCTGGTGGGTATCATAGTGAGAAACGGCATCATCCTGTTTGAGTATGCCGAGGAACTCCGGTTCCAGAAAGGCTATGATGTAAGGACTGCGGCGGAGGAAGCCGGCAAACGCAGGATGAGACCGATATTCCTTACCTCATGTACTACTGCCCTGGGCGTCCTCCCTATGATTATCAGCGGCGATGCCCTGTGGATGCCGATGGGTGTGGTCATCTGTTTCGGCACCATGCTTTCCATAGTGCTGATAGTGCTGATGATGCCTGTTTCCTACTGGCAGATTTTCAAGAATTCCAGAACTCCGGGGACGGAACCGGAAAAGATTTCAGAAAAATAGATTCCGATGAAAAGAACAGGTTATATATTGGTGTTTTCCATGATTCTGGCTGCCGCTCCCGCGGCAATGGCGCAGTCTGCCGATATTGGCCGGGAACCGGCCGGGCCTTCGGGTCAGGAAGTGAATCTGACATTGGAGCAGTGCCGGGAACTGGCGCTGCAGAACAATACCGCCGTGCTGAATGCCGGTCTGGATGTGGCTGCGGCGAGGGCTCAGAAGCAGGAAGCCGTAGCGGAGTATTTTCCGAAGGTGTCGGTGACTGCCATGGCATTCTATGCTTTCGACCCCTTGCTTGAACTTGAACTGACAGATATCATAGGCGACTCTCCGTTTGCCACCGGTCTGAGCAATACCCTGAACCAGTACGCTCAGCAGTATGGATTTTCGTCCATGTATTCCACATTGAAGAAGGGAGTGGTGGCTCATGTGTCCGTGATGCAGCCAGTATTTGCCGGAGGCCGCATCATCACTGGAAACAAGCTGGCCGGACTGGGTGTGGAGGCTGCGTCTCTGCAGCAGGAGATACTGCTCAGGACCACGGCGGAAGAGGTGGAGAGCGGGTACTGGCAGATAGTTTCGCTGGAGGACAGACTGCAGTGTCTGGAAGGCGTGGGTATCATGCTTGACACCCTGTACCGCGATGTGCTGTCAGCTTCCGATGCCGGACTGGCGCTGGAAACCGATCTTCTGCAGGTGCGTCTGAAGATGAATCAGATCAGGGCCGGTGAGACTCAGCTGAGAAACGGCATCAGGCTGGCGAAGATGAATTTCTTCAATTCCATCGGCCTGGAATACAATCCGTACAGTACTTTCGGCAGAGACTCCCTGCCACGGCTGGAAGATATCCGCCTGACGGATGAACTGTCCGACCTGCTGCCGCCGGAGAATTACTATCGTGTGGCGGAGGATGTCGCGGCAGGACTGGAGGAGACGAAACTGCTGGACCTGGCTGTGGAGTCCAAACGTCTGGAGAAGAGGATGGCATTGGGGGAAGCTCTGCCGCAGATAGGAGTAGGAGTCACATACGGGTACAACAACGTGATAGACAAGGGGTCCATGAACGGTCTTGTGTTCGGTATGGTGCAGATTCCGCTTTCAGACTGGGGAAAGACCGCGAGAAAAATGCAGAGACTCGACGCCCAGATGCAGAAAGCGGAGAATGACAGGCTTTATCTGCAGCGTCAGCTCGTGCTTCAGATACACAAGCTCTGGCTGGACCTGACTGCGTCGTGGGAAAAGCTTCAGGTCTCGGAGGAAAACGCCGATATGGCGGAGGCACTGATGACCCGGATGCATGATCAGTATTCTGCCGGCATGGTGGCTGTTGCCGATCTGCTTCAGGCGCAGACGCAGTTTGCACAGGCCGAATCGGACCTGCTGGACAGCCGGATTGAATACAGGACCGCGTTGCAGGCTTATCTTGACCGGACTGAATGACAATGCAGTCCACTGGAACTGAAGATGACGTTTAATTATTTTATTATTTTATTATGGAAAACAAGAAAATTTATGCCGTATGCCTTCTCATAGGCCTGGTATTCCTGGGAGCGATGCTTCCGACATCCGTCTCGAAATTCCGTGCCTACGACAGGACGGTGACAGTCAAAGGTCTGAGTGAACGCGAGGTCGCAGCTGACAAGGTCATCTGGCCCATCTCGTTCAATGTCGTCGGCAACGACCTGAATGCGGTTTACGCCGAGATCGAAAGGAATACCGCAGCCATAAGGGAATTCCTTCTGGACGGAGGCATCTCTGAAGCGGAGATTTCAGTTTCCCTGCCTACCCTTTCCGACAAGTATGCCCAGGAATACGGGAGCAACGACAGGGCGTACCGTTATTTCAGCAAGAATGTGGTGACAGTCTGCACTGACAAGGTGGATACCGTCCTGGCTCTGATGCCGCGCCAGTCCGAACTTCTTAAAAAGGGTATCATCGGTTCCGGCAATTCGTGGGAGAATCAGGTCCAGTTCCAGTTCGAGGGTCTGAACGGAATCAAGCCGGAAATGATAGAGGATGCCACGAAGAACGCACGGGAGGCAGCGGAAAAGTTCGCCAAGGACTCTGACAGCCGTCTCGGAAAGATCAAGACCGCCAGTCAGGGAACCTTTACCATCAGCGACCGCGACAGCAACACGCCGTACATAAAGAAAGTACGCGTCGTATCTTCCGTCACATACTACCTGAAGAACTGATGCGTTTACATTATCATGGGTGATTCCAGCGCTTCGCGCAATTCATCATCGTAGCGCAGGCGGACTTTGATGCCGGCTTCCTGCCAGTAATACCTGACAGCTATTTCCTCTTCGATGAACGGTATGATTTCATCCTTTTTCAGCCGGATGAATTCCTCCTTGTCCAGAGATATGGCTTTCTCCAGAGCTTCCAGTTCCGGTTTCATGTTTTCTGCGAGTCCGTCTTCCTCAAGGGCCTTTTTCATCTGGTCGAAGAGCGTTTCCCCGCTGCTCCTGTAATCGAAATCCTGAGTCCTGGCGAATTCCACGAAATCCTCGAAGTCTTCGTCGGTGAAGCGGAAGTCGTCCAGGGCCGGAATTGTGTCATGCTCCCTTGCATATTTGATGGCATATCTGTCCAGAATGCCGTTCAGTACCAGAGAATATACCAGCCGGCTGTATGAAGGGACCTCCAGTTTTACGTCAGGGGTGATTCCGCCGCCGTCACGCACGATTCTTCCCTTGGCGGTCCTGAATTCGTGAGTCAGCGAGTCAGGGATATGTCCTACGCTTCCGTCCTCGTTCCGGTGGCTGTAGTCGATGGCCTGGACGCAGCGGCCGCTCGGTGTGTAGTATTTGGCCGTGGTCACTTTCAGCTGTCCGTTGTAGACGACAGGACGGACAGTCTGCACAAGCCCCTTGCCGAAAGTCCTTTCCCCCATGATGGTCCCCCTGTCATGATCCTGTATGGCGCCGGATACTATTTCAGACGAAGAAGCGGAACCCGAATCCACGAGGACAATCAGGGGCATCAGAGTATCCACCGGTTCGGAAGATGTCCTGTATTCTCTGACAGATTCCGGAGTATTTCCCTTTGCCGTCACTACCAGTGAGCCTTTCGGCAGGAACAGCGACACTATGTCGATCGCCTCGTTCATCAGCCCGCCTCCGTTCCCGCGCAGATCCAGGACCAGCCTTTTCATCCCCTGGCTTTTCAGCTTGAAATACCCGGCCCTGATGTCATCGGATACATTGTCCGTGAACCCGGTCTGTTTGATGTAGCCCGTAGTGTCATCGACCATCCCGACATATTCGACGTCAGGTATGTGTATCCTCTCCCTGACTATCGACACGTTCACGGTATCTCCGCCGATCGCTTTCCTGACCTTGAAATTCACTGTCGTCCCCGGTTTCCCTTTCATGCGGTCGCTGCTTTCCGCTGTCTCCAGCCCTTTGGTTTCAGTTCCGTCGATTGTCAGGATCTCGTCCCCGCATCTCAGGCCGTTTTTCCATGCAGGCGATCCGTAGTACGGTTCGTTGATGATGACATTGCCGCCTTTCTCCTTGAAAATGATGGCTCCTATGCCGCCGTAGGTTTTCGACAGCATCATCTGCAGATCCTCGTTTTCCTCTTCCGGTATATAGATGGTATAGGGATCCAGATTCTCCAGCATGGCATTGATGCCGGCCCTCATTATCCTGTCCAGAGGCAGGCTGTCGACATACGACCTGTTGAGTTCCTTCAGTATGGAACTTTCTATTTCCGTCCATTGCCCGAGTTTGAAACTCTTGCTCTGTCCGTATGTCTGAATACATGAAAGTGCGGCTGCCATGACTGTCGCCGCAATGATTATTTTCTTCATATGAATAAAATTTGTCCGGCCTTCCGGCCAATGCAACAATCGTACAAAGATACTCCTTTTTTACCGTTTCATGCTCCGCTCATCGCGAAAAAATCGCAGTCTGTCAGAAAATGTTTGTCAACAAGCCGATAAAAGTTAAATTTGCAGACACTACGATAATTTTCACGGATATGAAACTGATAACCCATGTCGAATACTTCACAGAATGGGGTGAAGAACTGTTCATGATGTCCTGCGGCAGGCTTTTCCCGATGAGTTACGGTATCGGCGGCGTGTGGACGGCAGAGCTGGACGGACTCGATGGAGGACGGGATTTCGAATACAGATACGAAGTGCATAGCGGCGGCCTTTGCAGAAGGTCGGAATGGAAATCGCATGTGGCGGCCATGACGGAACAGACGGAGACAGGGACTGTAGAGATATGGGACAGCTGGAACTGCGTTCCGGAGGACCTTCCTCTGCATTCCTCTCCGTTTGCCGAAGGGGTGTTCCGGACTGAACCCGGGAAAAGATGGAAGGCGGCCGGTACGGCGATTCCGGTATTTTCCCTGCGGTCGGAGAGCGGGTTCGGTATAGGGGAATTTCATGACCTTGAACTGCTTGCGGACTGGGCTGCGGCCACGGGCCAGAAGATTATACAGCTTCTGCCGGTGAACGATACGACCATGACAGGCACTTGGGAGGATTCATATCCGTACAATGCCAATTCCAGTTTTGCCCTCCATCCGCAGTTCATCCATCTGCCGGCAGTCGGAGTGGAGGAAGATACGGAATACCTGCGACTGAAAGAAGAGTTGAACGCACTCCCTGACACAGACTATGAACGTGTGAACAGGGAGAAGACCAGACTGCTGCATGAGGCTTTCGCCAAATACGGTTCCGGTACTCTCTCGACGGAAGAATACAAGTCTTTTCTGAAAGACAACGGTGACTGGCTTCTGTCTTATGCCGCTTACTGTACATTGCGGGACAGCACCGGGACAGCGGATTTCACCCGCTGGACTCATGTCGGAAAGGACGAGGCTTCAGGTTCGGAGGGAGAGGATTTCTCCGTCTACGACCGCGGGGCTGTGGAAAAATTCATTGCGGAGCATCCTGACGAAATCGCCTATCACTGTTTTGTCCAGTATCATCTTCATATCCAGCTTTCCCGGGCCAGGGATTATGCCCGGTCGAAAGGGATAGTCTTCAAAGGGGATCTGCCTATAGGCGTGAGCCGTACAAGCGCCGATGCTTGGGAGAACAGGCATCTGTTCAATATGGACTCGCAGGCCGGGGCGCCGCCCGACGCCTTTTCAGCTGACGGACAGAACTGGGGTTTGCCTACGTACAATTGGGAAGTAATGGCGCAGGACGGATATGCGTGGTGGCGATCCCGACTCAGGAAGATGTCGCAGTATTTCGATGTCTTCAGGATAGATCATATTTTGGGCTTTTTCCGTATATGGGAAATCCCTGTTCCGGAAAAGAGCGGACTTCTCGGACATTTCAACCCTGCCCTGCCATATTCAGGGGAGGAGCTGGCGTCATACGGTTTCGGAGACAGCCCGAAGCTCTCATGCGATGATGCCGCTGCGAAGGACGGGAAAGAACGTACCGATGTACTTTTCCTGGAAGACCCTCACAGGAGAGGCTGGTGGCATCCCCGGATAGCCGCGCAGTCCACTTCGGCCTATGCCATGTCTGACGACGGCCTGAAACGGGCCTTCGACAGTCTTTATGATGATTTCTTCTATCACAGGCACAATGCGTTCTGGAAGGAGTCCGCGATGAGAAAACTTGCTTCCCTGCTTTCGGAGACAGGGATGCTGGCCTGCGGAGAGGATCTGGGTATGATTCCAGGGTGTGTTCCGGAAGTCATGTCCGAATACAGGATTTTGTCTCTGGAAATACAGAGGATGCCGAAAGCCGTCGGAGAGAAGTTCGCCGATCCTGCCCGTTATCCGTATTATTCAGTGTGTATGATTTCCACACATGACATGTCGCCTTTGAGATTGTGGTGGGAAGAAGACAGGGAAGTGACGGATGCGTTCTGGCACAACGTAATGCACCGCGAAGGAGAAGCTCCGCGTTCGTGTGAGCCATGGATATGCAGGGAGATTGTCGGAAGTCATCTCCAGTCATCGTCGATGCTGTCAATCCAGCTCCTTCAGGACTGGCTTTCCATTTCTGGAGAGCTCAGAAGGGACGATCCTGCGCAGGAGAGGATAAACGTGCCGGCATTCCCGAGATATTACTGGAGATACAGGATGCATCTCACTCTCGAAAAGCTGCTGGAACAGGACGCTTTCAACGCGGAATTGAGACAGATGATCCTCGATTCCGGAAGATGCTGACATATACCTGATTCGAACTCGGATCCGACGATATTTAACGTGAGTTCGATGAAAAGAACGCAGTGAATTTCAGAGAACTACCTCTTTTAGAGGATTCGTGGAACGAATCCGTAGGCAAGTCCTCCCATACGAAGGGGAGGATTTAGGAGGGGTGACACGTAAAAGGAAGGAGATTTCGCAGAAATCGTAACGTCAGTTCGACGAAATCTCTGGTACTGAGCAGAATAATTCGTCGAACTGACGTTATTTATCTCGACTTCAACCGCGTGGATAACGACCAGTACAAACAGACCGTCTGGATTATGCCGCAGGGAACGCCGGATAAGAATTTTCAGGCTGGATTTGGAGAATTGGAAATGATTTTTATAACTTTGCGGCGGATTTAGACGAAAATAATGCAGTTATGAAAATGGTTTTTGCAACGGGCAATAGCGGAAAACTGCGTGAGGCATCAGAGATTTTAGGCAAGGGATTTGAGCTCGTTACCCCTGCACAGATGGGAATCCAGGAGGATATTCCCGAGACAGGCACTACCTTGAGGGCCAATTCGCAGCAGAAAGCCGACTATATCTGGAACAGTGTCCATACCGACTGTTTTGCGGATGACACAGGTCTTGAAGTCGATGTTCTCGGAGGCGCTCCCGGAGTCCATACCGCAAGATATGCCGGCGAAGAGAAGGATTTCAACAAGAATATGGACAAGCTTCTCGATGAACTGTCGCGCAAGGAGATGGAAGCTTCCATGATGAAGTCCATGGGGATAGTCCCTAAAAAGAATCTTAGAAAGGCGCGTTTCAAAAGCGTCATCACACTTATAATCGACGGGCAGAGACATTTTTTCAACGGTGTGCTTGAGGGCAGTATAGCCAGAACCAAGGCAGGAAAAGGCGGTTTCGGCTATGATCCGGTCTTCATATCGGACGATTATCCGGCAGTCACACTGGCTGAAATCACCGAAGAGCAGAAAAACTCCATATCGCACAGGGGAAAAGCCCTCAGGGCGATGGCTGACTTTCTGAAAAATGCCGGCGGGACTGTCCAGGCTCATGCCTGACATGCTGGAAGCTACATGCGGATATGCTGAACAGTTCTGAATTCATCCTGTTGCATACGACGAAGTTCGGTGAAAAATCCATAGTCCTTCATACCCTGTCGAAAGCGTATGGAAGAAAAGGCTTTTTCGTGAAGAACATCTCGAACAGGGCCGTGACTTCTCTGTTCTTCCCTCTGGCCATACTGGAGGCGGATATTCTGGAAACCACCAGATCGAGACTCTTTACGGCTTCGCATCTGGCATTGGCCCGGCCCCTGGCCGGAATCAGGAACAGCATCCGGAAGAGTGCCATATCCATGTTTGTCAGCGAGGTCATTTACCGTGTCGTGAAAGAAGGCATCTGCGACAGGGCCTTGTACGACATGTGTGAAAAGGATATCATGCTTCTGGATGCGATGGATGACGACTTCTGCAATTTCCACCTTTATTTCCTGCTGGATTTCATCGTAGCATTGGGTTTCAGCCCCGGGCCTCGTGATCTGGAGCCTTTTATGGACCGGTATCTCGGACTGGTGTCGGAATTCATGTGCAAACCGTTTTCCGAGGCCATGCTGGTACCGATGACGGGAGACATCCGAAATGAAGTGGCGGAACGGCTGCTGAAGTATATAGAATTCCACACGGAATCGGCAGTCAGCGTGAATTCCCTGAAAATACTTCACGAACTGTTCCGCTGATTTGCAGTCAGGTCCGTGCGGCCCTGTTCTTCAGCCCAGATGTAGACCTTGTCCGAACGTCTGAGCTTTTCCGTCTGACCGCCGAGATCTACAGGAATCGAGCAGTACACTCCTTTCCCTGCTTCCGGAACTGGTTTCAGGTCTACCCGGATTTCCCCTACGGTCAGCTCCACTACTCCCGTGGTCGGTCCGATGATCAGTATCCTGTCGTTTTTCTTCAGGGTGGCTGACTCTATCAGGATTTCGGCAACACCGGGTTTCGCAAACCAGTTGGTGACCTTCCCGCAGTAAACTTTCTTTCTGGTGGCCTTGCTCCCGTAAACTTCACTCCATTCACCGAGTCTGGCCCCCTGATAATAGCCGTCCCAGAAGCCTCTGTTGAAGACCTCCTCCAGTTCCTTTTTCAGGCTTGCCGCCAATTCCGGAGTGTAGCTTCCGTCGCAGACGGCGTCTGCAGCGCGCCGGTAGCATGATGCCGTGCGTTTTACATATTCGGCAGATCTGGCGCGGCCTTCTATCTTGAATACCGTGACTCCGGCATCTATGATCTTGTCCATGAACTCGATGGTGCACAGATCTTTCGGGGACATGATGTACTTGTTGTCCACCACGAGGCGGTTCCCTGTTTCCAGATCCGTCACTTCGTAGCCGCGCCTGCATATCTGGTAGCAGGAGCCTCTGTTCGCGGATGCCCCGTATTCGTGCAGGCTGAGATAGCATTTCCCCGATATGGCCATGCACAGGGCTCCGTGGGCGAACATTTCTATCCCCACACGACGTCCGGACGGCCCCTTGATGTCTTCGGAGTCTATGATCGATCTTATTTCCTTGACCTGGTGCAGGTTGAGTTCTCTGGCCAGGACTATGACATCCGCGTATCCGGCGTAGAAGCGGAGTGCTTCCGCATTCGATATGCTGAGCTGGGTCGAGATGTGGACTTCGAGTCCGACAGACCTGGCATAGATGATGGCTGCCATGTCCGAGGCAATGACGGCAGAGACTCCGGCAGATTTGGCCGCATCAAGAGTCTTTCTCATATCGTCCAGATCTTCCTGATACAGGACTATGTTCAGGGTCAGATATGATTTGATCCCGTGTTTTCTGCATATGCTGCAGATTTCGGGCAGGTCTTCCATCCTGAAATTGTTCGCAGAGTGGGATCTCATGTTCAGTTTCTCCACTCCGAAGTAGACGGAATCAGCTCCGCCCTGAATCGCGGCATGCAGGCATTCGAAATTGCCAGCAGGTGCCATTATTTCCAAACTTTTCCTGTCCATCATATTACCTGTTCCTGCCGAGAAGCCGGTCTGCGTATCTGTGGAGCATTTCATAGCGGACTTTGGAGAGTCCGATCATTCCGGCATAGTTCATCGCCTGGGCGTGGAGTTTTATGATTTCGTATTTTACGTCTTCATCGATGCCGAGAGCTTCATAGATTTCCGTGACCTTGGCTATCTTGGCAGACTTGTCGGCTTCATTGCCGGTTTTCATTTCCATTGCCCTGAGAAGGGCAGCCTTCCCGAATTTCGGGTCAATGACACCGGAGGCTTCCAGTTCCTCTCCTTTTTCGAGAGCCCTGGTCAGCAGCCATGTTTTCTTGTTGTTTATGATGTCCCCTCCGATTTTCTTTCCGAAAACGGCAGGGTCTCCGTAGGTGTCCAGATAGTCGTCGGTGATCTGGAAGGCGAGGCCGAGATCATAGCCGAACTTGTAAAGAAGGTCGCAGCTTCTGCTGTCCGCCCCGGCGATGAGTGCACCGAGTTTTGCCGAGCAGGCTATCAGGACCGCGGTCTTGAGCCCTATCATTTTCATGTAGGATTCCATGGATACTGTTTTCTCGTTCTCGAATTCCATGTCGTATTGCTGCCCTTCGCATACTTGCGCGGCTGTCCCGGTGAACAGCTCCATGGCTTGCGGCAGGACCTCTGCAGGAGCCTTGGCTATCCTGCGGTAGCTGTCTATCGACATCACGTCACCGGAGATGATGGCCGTATTGTCATCCCATTTGCGGCAGACAGTGGGCATTCCGCGACGCATGTCGGAATTGTCCATGATGTCATCGTGAATCAGAGTGAAACTGTGAAACACTTCCAGAGCGGCTGCAGGTTCGAGGATCCTGTCATCGAAACTGTCCTGAAAGAGCGAGTAGGCTGTCAGACACAGGCGCGGCCTGACTCTTTTCCCTCCTATGCCTATCATATAGCGCAGCGGGTCATACAGACCAGCAGGTTCCGCATTGAATGAGATGTTCTCAAACAGACTTGCGAGAGTTTCTTCTATCTGGTTTTCGTTGATCATTGCTGTTGTAGTTTTGCTTTTGTCCGTTATGATAGAGACAAAGATAGACATAATCTTTGTTCCGGAGCAGTTTTTCCCGGAAAGATTCATATATTTGAAATTATATTATCGGACCTTCCGGTCCAATGATCGTATTCTTATGGAACAGTTTCAGGTGGAAATATTCGGTCTTGATGCGCAGATGCGCATCGTCATATCCTGCGCAGTGGTGGTGCTGGCATATCTGGCGGATTTCCTGTGCTGCAAGATTCTCATCCCTCTTATCCGGAGAGTCGCGGACAGGACAGCGTTCAAGTGGGACAACTATATCACCGACAGCCGGGTCCTGCACAATATTTTTCACCTCATACCTCCGGTGACCTTCATGGTCGCTCTGCCTATCCTTTTCCCTGAAGGCGGCAAATGGACGGTTCTTCTGACCAAGGCTCTGAGCATATATATAATAATGGTGGCCTGCAGCCTCGGCTGCGCTTTCGTGAATTCGCTTTATGCCATATCAAGTGAGTCGGATGTCCTGAAAGACAAGCCTATGAAGGGTGTCTACCAGATGGTCAAGGTGGTGTTGATCTGTGTCGGGGCCATTCTGGTGATAGGCGTGCTCATAGAAAAGGATTTCACCTCACTTCTTGCAGGACTGGGTGCCTCTGCGGCAGTACTGATGCTGGTGTTCAAGGATACCATCCTGGGGGTAGTCGCGGGAATCCAGCTTTCCGCACACGACATGCTCAGGCCGGGGGACTGGATCATGATGGACAAGAACGGGATAAACGGGGAAGTGGAGGAGGTCACCCTGAATACGGTGAAGGTCAGGAACTGGGACCATTCCATAGTCACGGTCCCTCCATATACTCTGGTCAGCGATTCTTTCAAGAACTGGAGGGGGATGCGTGAGAGTGCCGGCCGCCGCGTCGCCAGAGCCATACGCATAGACATGAACTCGATAAGATTCTGTACCGCAGCGGAAACAGACCGTTTTTCCCGTCAGCCATGGTTCATCCGGCCGGATGATGACGGACCTGCGGTCAATCTCCACATGTTCCGGGAAGCCGTGGAATATTATCTGCGGAACAGGCAGGACATCAATCCGGATCTGATGATTCTGGTCCGCCAGCTGGAACCTACCCCTGAAGGTCTGCCTCTGCAGCTGTACTTTTTCACCAGAACCCGGGCGTGGGCCGAGCATGAACACATAGCGGCAGATATTCTTGAGCATATCATCGCCATGATGCCTGAGTTCGGGCTTAAGGTTTTCCAGCGTCCGGCAGGAACGGATTTGTTAAGTAAAAGTTAAATCGGCTGTCTCCGTTTGGAATTTCAGAGCCGCTGACATACCTTTGCGGCCGTGCAGGTATCAGTCTGCATGAATCCATTATGAAGAGAACAGCAGTATTAACCATTCTCTGCGTCCTGCTGCTTCAGGGCGTCTCTTCCGCACAGCGGGTCAAGGGCAGCGACACTCTGCTGCCGCTCACACAGGAACTGGCCGAGCAATATCTTGAAAAGCATCCTGAGTCGGAAATCATAGTCACCGGCGGAGGTTCCGGCGTGGGAATAGCGGCTCTTCCGGAAAACACCACAGACATAGCCATGGCGTCACGCCGCATCAAGTTCGGAGAAAAGATGAAATTCGCTGAAATCGGGCTTGATGCACGGGAGGTCATAGTCGCTTATGATGCACTTGCCGTAGTCGTGAATCCCTCGAATCCCGTAGACAGTCTTACACGGGAGCAGCTAGAAGCGATATTCAGAGGGAAAATCACGAACTGGAAGGAAGTCGGCGGAGAAGACTGGAAGATAGTGGTCTATTCCAGGGAGACATCTTCCGGGACATATGAATTCTTCAAGGAAAGCGTGCTCGACAACAAGAATTACATGAGCAGCATCCTTTCCATGCCGGCTACCGGTGCCATCATACAGTCCGTGAAACAGACAAAAGGCGCCATAGGTTATATCGGCCTGGCATATCTGAACAGGTTCGTCAAGCCTCTGTCGGTTTCCTATGACGGCGGGCGGCACTATGCGGAACCGTCGGTACGGACTGCTGCGGACGGTTCATATCCTATCGTCAGGCCTCTGTATTATTATTATGATGCGGAAAAGGAATCTATAGTTTCCCCGTTTGTTTCATACGTCCTTTCCGATGAGGGACAGGCATCGGTCCTGGAGCAGGGCTTTGTCCCTGTGAGGGAGGAAACTTCGGATACCTCAGGTAAACTAACGTCAGTCAGATGAAAAGGTTTTTGGAAAAAGCAGTAAAATGGATACTGACAGGCAGCGGTTTCGTGACCAGCGCCGTGATACTGCTCATCATCGGTTTCCTTTTTACGGAAGGGGCAGGCCTTTTCGGCGAACCTGTCGTAGAGGAAGGATATGTGCTCGCCCTTAATGATGACAATCCTGTCAGGACGATGACGGCGGCGGAGATCAAGGCCGTGTTTGACGAGGATATCACCAACTGGAAAGAACTGGGCGGTCCGGACCTGCAGATCATGACCTTCCGCCTGGAAGATGCCGATGAATATTTTTCTGAAGAAGAACTTGGCTCCAGATATGAACATGCCGGGGCTGCCATAGCATCATTGGTGAAGTCTCATCCGGGCATGGTGGCTTTCGTTCCGGAATCGCTGATTCCAGAAAATCCGGGTCTGAATTTCATTGAAGACAAGAATATCTCTCCAGGTGAGGTGCTTGGAGGTAAGGAATGGTTTCCTACGGCTACGCCTGCCCCTCTTTTCGGGATACTTCCGCTGTTGGCCGGTACGTTATGGGTGAGCCTTTTCGCCATACTTTTCGCCCTGCCTTTCGGAATAAGCATAGCCGTGTACATGTCGGAGGTGGCCTCTGAACGGGTACGCGGTTTCCTTAAACCGGTCATAGAACTTCTGAACGGCATTCCTTCAGTCGTTTACGGCTTTTTCGGACTCATTGTCATCGTCCCGATGCTCCAGCAGGTGTTCGGATTGCCGGTAGGCGAAAGCGGACTTGCAGGCAGTATCGTATTGGCCATAATGGCCCTTCCTACCATAGTGACCGTGGCTGAGGATGCGATGAGGAATTGTCCGCGGACATTGCGCGAAGCGAGTCTTGCTCTGGGGGCGACGAAATGGCAGACGATATACAAGGTGGTGATTCCGTCGTCGATGTCTGGTATCGCGTCCGGCGTGGTGCTCGGGATCGGACGTGCGGTGGGGGAGACGATGGCAGTGCTGATGGTGACAGGAAACGCCGCTGTCATTCCTGCATCCATTCTTGAACCGTTGAGGACTATCCCGGCGACCATCGCTGCGGAACTGGGGGAAGCTCCGGCCGGAGGTGCGCATTATCAGTCGCTGTTTCTCCTGGGCGTGATCCTGTTTTTCATTACCTTTTTCATCAATTTGTGTGTGGAGTTCATTTCTTCACGTAACCGTGCAAAAAACAGATAGAATATGGACAGACCATCATATCCTGACGGATACAGTCTCCGGAAACGCCGGGCACAGGCTCTCGCTTTTGCGATATTCAGGATTCTCAGCCTGGCAATAGTGATTGTGTTGTTCGCCATACTGGGTTTCATCGTCGTAAAAGGTGCAGGTGTCATCAGCTGGGATTTCCTGACGGAGGCTCCTGCTGACGGAATGACTTCGGGCGGAATCTTTCCTGCGATAGTCGGAACTCTGCTTCTGATGCTGGGGAGCGCCCTGGTAGCCTTCCCGATAGGAATCATGAGCGGCATCTATATGAATGAATATGCTTCCAGGGGGTGGGTGGTGAAATTCATCCGTCTGATGACGAACAATCTGAGCGGTGTGCCGTCGATAGTGTTCGGCCTTTTCGGAATGGCCCTTTTCGTGAAGTATCTCGGTTTCGGTGACAGTATACTGGCAGGTTCACTTACTTTGGGACTGCTTTCGCTGCCTCTGGTTATACGTACCACGGAAGAGGCTCTGAAAGATATTCCGGACGGTATCCGGGAGGGCAGCCTGGCTCTTGGCGCTACCAAGCTGCAGACCATCTGGAAGGTCGTGCTTCCGATGGGGATGCCCAGAATCATTACGGGGCTGATACTGTCTCTGGGGCGGGTATCAGGCGAAACTGCGCCGATTCTGTTCACGTGCGCGGCGTATTTTTTTCCGCAGCTTCCTGCATCGGTGTTCGACCAGTGCATGGCCCTTCCGTATCATCTGTATGTGATATCGACCAGCGGAACGGACATCGAGGCACAGCAGCCCATAGCATACGGGACTGCCCTGGTGCTCATAGTGATAGTGCTTGTCATCAATCTCCTGGCAGGTTTCCTGCGCAAGTATTTCGAGAAAAGGCTGAAAATGCATTGACGTCACGTACCGTTGGTTTGAAACAAGATTTTTATGGAAAAGATAGAAGCGAAAAACGTAGATTTTCATTACGGGGATTTCCATGCCCTCAAAAGTATTTCCATGGACATACCCCAGAACAAGGTCGTGGCGTTCATAGGACCTTCAGGGTGTGGAAAATCGACTTTCCTGCGTCTGTTCAACAGAATGAACGATCTGATTCCCGGTGCCAGACTGTCAGGAGAGATCCTGATAGACGGAAAGAATATCTATGCACCGGAAGTCCGGGTGGATGAACTCCGGAAAGAGGTGGGGATGGTATTCCAGAGACCGAATCCGTTTCCGAAGAGCATATTCGAGAATGTTGCTTACGGTCTGAGGGTGAACGGTATCCGGGACCGGGAATTCATTTCGCACAGGGTGGAGGAGTCCCTCAAGGGTGCCGCCCTGTGGAACGAGGTCAAGGACAAGCTAAATGCTTCGGCCTATGCACTGTCGGGCGGACAGCAGCAGCGCCTGTGCATTGCCCGTGCCATGGCAGTATCTCCGTCCGTACTTCTGATGGATGAGCCTGCATCTGCCCTGGATCCTATTTCCACAGCCAAGATAGAGGAACTGATATGCGAGATGAGGGATCAGGTGACTATCGTGATAGTGACGCACAACATGCAGCAGGCCTCGCGTGTGAGTGACAAGACTGCGTTTTTCTATATGGGGGAGATGATCGAGTATGACGATACGAAGGTGATTTTCACGAATCCTCACAAGGAAGCGACGCAGAACTATATAACCGGCCGGTTCGGATAGTCCTGATACTGCGTGGAGCCGATGAATAAAGCGGATTCCACCGGACTGCCCCGGCAGAGGATTAGGGAACCGACGTTAATGAACGTGAGTTCGATGAAAAGAACGTAGTGAATTTCAGAGGACTACCTCTTTTAGAGGATTCGTAAAACGAATCCGTG
>CALVDR010000005.1 GCA_944326365.1 uncultured Bacteroidales bacterium
GATACAAATTTTATATTACATTGGCAATCAATTCGTTATAAAGTTTTATTCTTTTTACGACAGTCCCTAATATAATCGTTTGTGATTAGGGCTTGCCGAGCAAGCATTAATTGCATAATTGCCATATCCGGAAGTTTCAATAAAGATATGTCCGTTGCTTCTTGTCGTAAGTACTTTGCCGGAATACACAGCATTATTGACTTCGTATGAATGCCCGTTTGCCATTGATGAATATTGTGACGAGACATCCGTTCCTTCTTTGCTTGCTTCGGTATCTTTGGAATGAATAACTACATCCACATTACCTATTGCATCAAATAAGGCTTTAGGGAAGCCTGATTTATGTCCGTGGTGTGGCGCTATAAGTATTTTTACACCGCTACTTCTCAATGTATTGATAAAATCCGGATTGTTTTTTACCAAATAATCCCATCCAAGGCGTTCAAGATCTCCGCAAAACAATATCCCGACACCGTTATCATATATATAGCGGATGATGCTGGAGTTATTGCGTACTTTGGAGGATAGGTCGTTGTTTTTTACGCAAACATCTACAGGTATGTGACAAGTTTCATTTATCTCAAATCCCCAATCTATTGAGGAAGAAGTGTACCCACGATATTCTTTATCTATAAGCTCTTTGTAATCGAGGTTTATTTCATCCCCATCCGGGAACTGTTCATAGTCATTTTTAAGAACGAGATATGGCGTCAATTCATTTACGACTCGACGGGCATTTCGGACATGGTCGTCATCAGGATGAGTAATATGTAATAATGTTATCGGGTATATACGTCCATTATTATAGTCCGTTAAATATCTGCTACCGAGCCAATCTTCATATCGATGAAATATATCGGCTGGATTGGCTTTATCTGAACCGAGACTGCATCCGCAATCAATCATCATAGTTTTTCCATTGGATGATGTCACGAAAGCGCAAGCAGCATCTCCTACGTCACATATTATAATCTTCATCGACATGTCATTCTTTTTAAGAAAGTTAGACCAAAGCATGTGCCATTATAATTTATGGCAGATTTTTGACAAATTGTCATACTGATACGAACTATATTCGTTCTAATATCAATGCACACCGACAATAAATAGTATTATAGTTTTATAGAATCTATGGTTATATGTTAACTTGATTTTTTATTATAATTTATCTCGTAAATATAAGATTTTCATTATCTTCGTGGAGTATTATCCAAGTGTTTGAGGAGGTCGGTTTGTGAGAGAGAATAGAACACGATATGTGAATGTCCGGTTTTCTGAGGACGAATTCTGCAGGCTTTCATCTTTGATGAATTTGTCGGGGTATAACAACAGGTCCAAATTCATCAGGGAAACTATCCTGTCACGCAGGGTAAGGCGCAGGAATTTGAGTCGTAATGAAACGAATCTTATCAAACAGATTGAACTTCTTCGTCTGGATATCAAGCGTATCGGTGTCAATTATAATCAGCGTGTCCGCGCATTGAATACCATTGCTTCCAGAGCAGACAATGGAGGTGCGCTTGCCATACAGTATGGCTATTTCGAATTCGATATGACTTCCATGAAGCATATGATGGAAGATATAGTCTCTAAAATGAATGAAATAGTAGACCTTGTATCTGTGTATGGCAATGATATCGGGCAGTCAAATACTAACGAAACTGTACAGTCTGAACTATATGATAATATAACAAATATTCTATAACCCATTTTCAATTATGCAGACAATATTTTTAACAGGCAATCTCACATCAGACTGTGAGACATTCAAGGGAAAGGATGAGAAAGAGTTCGTAATGTTCACTGTTGCTGTCAATGATCTGCAGGACAAGGAAAGCGGCCCGACTTATTATTCTTGCAGGATGAGGAAAAGCGGAGTATCGGAATTTTTAAAGAAAGGAAAATTCGTAGCCGTTTCTGGTTCTTTGAAGGTTTCTCAAAAGGAGAAAGACGGCAAGACTTATACGAATTTTGATGTCTGGGTGGCAAGTCTGGATGTGCCTTTTACCCGTCATGATATGTAATTTCCGGATAACTCCGGCTTCGCTTCCTTTATTCCAATGGTAGTGAATATATGCAGATCCGCTGCCCATAGTGGGGCAAGTTCTAGGTATAGTGAGAAGAAGGTAGCTACGGAAAAGGCTTTAGTAGTATATTCATCGCGTATAGAAGACTTGAATCGTCCCGAAACGACATTTGAAAGGTATGAGAAAGGAAGTCTCCGATGCGAGAAAATGTCTTTTCACGCATCGGTCAATCCATCTGCCGATGATAAAATGTCTGATAACGAGGTTATCTCTATGATCAAAGACCTTATGTTCGGTCTCGGATATGGCAATCAGCCATATATTATCTATAAACACGAGGATATCGAAAGACACCATTATCATATTGTGTCAGTGAGGGTAGATGAAAAAGGACGGAAAATAAATGACTCTTACGAGTATAGGCGCTGCTCGGCCATACTTTCAGCTTTATCACGGAAATATGGCTTCACTGTCGGAAAAGGAAAGAAATCCGCACAGAAAACAACTAATATGAGTGCAAGGCCGAATGTCTTCAAAGGTTTTGATCCAAGGATAGGAAATATCGCTGGACAGATGAAGTCAATAGCAAGTTATGCCTTGACATACCATTTCACATCTGAACGTCAGTTCAGGCTTCTCATGCATTCATTCAATGTGGATGTCAGATTTGGACAAATGGGAAAGGCGGACGGTTTGATTCTGACAGGCATTAATCCAAGAACTGGCGAGCAATCGGCAAAGCCAGTCTATATAAAAGATCATAAGATATCTGTCGATTCAGTCTCAAGAATTTCAGCGGACTCGTATATAGATTCTAATGACAGAAGTGTAAGGCAAGCCGGTCGCATAATCAAATCGCTATTGCCAATATCTATATCAGAATCTCATTACAGGCATCTGCTTGCAAATAAAGGTATAACTGTAGAGTTAGTCAAAACGGAGGATGGCAAAATTGCCGATGCTGTATTTATAGATCACTTATCAAAGTGTTGCTTAGGAATAGAATCAATCAAGGGACTTAATGCCGATATGCTGGATTCAATGAGTCATTCGCAGTGGATGATTGGTGCGACGGAAGAGTCTGTCAGTGCTGACAGGAATAAAGATTATCCCGATTACTTGGAACTGGCTATAATGGCTTTAGGGGCAGAACAGAGCCGCAGACATGAGGACGAGGATATTATGCGGAAGGGTAGACGGAGGTCTATGTAAAGTAATCTGCAATGGATACAAGAACAAAACCGATATTTTCCATGTTCCTGATGATTTCAGGAGCAATTCTGATTCTTATAATATACTATTATTCGTATCCGTTATGGGTGGGTATAGGTTTGGGAGGAAGATTGTCAGATGCCGTAATTTATGAGCTTTACTCCTCAGGGATAATGACTTCACAGTTATCGGTAAGGCTTGTTTGTCTTTTCTTTTGTACCGTTTCTGTAATAGTAAGAAGCGGAAGTCCGAGAAATTCGACGTGGCTCGAAGTCCTTTTGCCTCTTGCTACAGGACTGTGCTTGTTTTTCATTGCCGCTGCTTTCGAAGGAGTTGCAATGGTGCTCTGTACTGTATCCGGGTATTTGCTGTATTTTTCCGGTGCTGTACTTTTAGGCAGAAAGTATCGCAGTTTTAATCCGAATCTACCGGATTACTGGGATACTTTTCCTCAATGTCAGGAACTTGTGGATAATGAATACAGTGTCAATATCCCTTTTAAATACCAGTATAAAGGTAAGAGACATAGCGGATACATTAATGTTGTTTCCCCTTTCAGGGGAGTACTTGTTATGGGAACGCCTGGATCCGGAAAGTCATTTTCAGTCTACGGCCCGTTCATACATCAGATGATCAGAAAGGGGTATTCAATGTTCCTGTATGATTATAAATATCCGGATCTTACTTTGAGGGTGATGAATGAACTTCTGGATAATTATTCATGCTATGATGTAAAACCGAAGATGTATGTCATAAACTTTGACGATCCTTTATATTCGCATAGATTCAATCCTCTGCATCCGGACTATCTATCCGATCCTATAGATGCAACGGAAATAGCGGAAATAATAATGAGAAATGTAAACAGAGGGTCTGGGCAGGAGAGGGATGATTTCTTTTCGTTGTCTGCCAGGTGTTATATTGATTTGCTGATTTGGTTTCTGAAGATATATGAAGACGGGAAGTACTGCACATTTCCGCATCTGATTGAACTGATGGGGCAGGATTATCGGGAGGTTTTCGATGTCTTGAAAAAGTACGATGAACTTGAAGTCAAAAGGAATACATTTGAAGATGCTATCAAGGACAAGGCATATGAGCAGTTGCAAGGACAGATAGCTTCTGCACGGGTCCCGTTAAACCGCTTTGCTTCCAAGACTTTGTATTGGACATTGTCAGGCAATGATTTTCAACTGACCATAAATGATCCGGAACATCCGAAGATAATATGCGTTGGCAATAATCCGAAAAGACAGTCTGTCTACGGTACAACACTGGCTCTGTTGGCTTCGCAGCTATTCAAGGTTATAAACGTGCCCGGGAAACGGCATTCGGCCGTATTGATAGATGAGTTGCCGACTATATATCTTAAGGATTTGGGCAACCTTATTGACACTGCTCGAAGTAATAAAGTCGCAGTAGTAGCAGGTATTCAGGATAAGTCCCAGTTGATAAGGGATTATGACAAGAAAGAAGCAGATGTAATATTCAATACAGTCGGAACAGTGTTCTCCGGATCTGTCAAGGGAGAAACGGCGGCAGGACTCAGCAAGACTTTCGGACAGATTGAGAGAGAGACACGTTCATTTCAAGAAGGTAATTCATCTGAAAATACAACCTTTTCGTATCAGATAAGAGATGTCCTTCCTCCTGATAAAATAGAAGCATTGTCGCAGGGAACATTTTGTGGATATGTTTCAGACAGTTTTAACCAGAAAGTCCATCCTAAAATCTTCTGCGGTGAAATTGATGCAGGACGGCAACCTGTCCACAATGAAACTATTCCCTTGATAGTACAGATGACAAGAGAGGAGATAAACGGGGAGATAGATAAGAATTATCGCAAGATACATCAGGACATTTGCGATATCATACTGAAAGAACTGAATGCCCCGTGACGGGTGGATCATGATTATTCGGATTTCCTTGAGTATTTCCGTTTCAAAGTTATCTTTGCCTCATAGCCAAGGGCATTGGCCAGTTTTTCAAAATCCGATAATTTGCAGTCATCGTTAGAGAATTTGAGGTAAAGTCCTGAACGGGATAGATTGCATCTCTTGCATAGTTCAAGAATGTCTACTCCTTCTTTTATTGCGACTTGCAGAATCGGCAACATTCGAGGTCCCACCATTGCAGAAAGGGATGCCGGCAGTGATTTTTTCTTGTGTATCTTCTGAAGAATCTTGTCTGATTTTTTAGAAGGTATTTTCGTGATATCTGCTTTGTTCATTATGTTTATATATCTTGTTTATCAGTTATTTACTAATATCGATAAATCTTCTAACTTTGACAGTTAATCGGTAATTGATGTCTATAATTATGGACAAAAATAATAAAATAGTTTGATATAGTACAATATAGTTTGAAATAATTTTTGCAATGTTTGACAATCCTTTTTATAACTTTCCAATAGACAGGATTCTTGAAGAGCTTGGCTGTAAAAAAGGAGGCAAGGATATGTATTTTTCTCCATTCAGGGAAGAGTCGGAGGCCTCTCTGCATATTGACAGAGAAAAGAATCTCTGGTATGATCACGGATCTGGCTTAGGCGGCACGAATGTCCAGCTGATAATGCTTGCCAGACATTGCAGCCAGAAAGAAGCATATAGTTTCATTGCATCTATCGATCCTACATTATCAGCCAGCAAATCTGTGCCTGACAAGAAGAAAAATTCAGAAATAATATCTGTCAGAGAGATCCGGAGCGGATATCTTCTCCGTTATCTGGAAAGAAGAAAGATTCCTGTCGAACTGGCGAGGGTATATTGTAAAGAAGTCATAGTCAGGAATAATGAAAGAGGTCAGAATTTTACACTGGTCGGTTTTGAAAACAATGCTGGTGGATATGCCCTCAAATCTCCGGGCGGATTGAAGTCGACATCCAGGGCAGGGATAACTACAGTCAATATTGAAGGCAAACGTTCAGTGGTGCCGACAACTGACAATGTTTCTATTTTCGAAGGTTTTTTTGACTTCTTGTCATGGCTCGTTCTCCAAAGCGCAACTGTACCAAGTTGTGACACCATCGTCTTGAACTCTGTCAACAACCTGAATAAGGCCGAGGCATATATAAAGTCTCATTCCAAGGCAATGTGTTTCCTTGACAATGATCAGGCCGGCCGCAAGGCACTTGAATCAGTCAGGCGGATGATCCCGGACAATGGAATCAAAGACATGTCGTGTCTTTACGACAAGTATAAGGATTTGAATGAGATGCTCCAGTCGTCACGAGGTTATGATCTGGATAAAAGCCTTTCCAGAAAAATATAGATGGGTTTTATGAAGTAGTAACTTTTGAACCTTAAATATTTAGGCATATCATATTCGCAAATTTATTTTTATAGACTGACCAGCCTTGTTTTATTGATGCAAAGGTACGCTGTCATGCTTTAACCGAAGGCCTGAAATGAATTTCAGCCAAATTCTTCCTTACTGCGTAAGAGTAATTTGACTGAAAGGCCTCCTTTAAAAGCATTGCTGACAGCGTAATCCTGCATCCGTAAAACCTGCTTCTGGCCAATCAGAGTTATGGTAAATGGCAGGTGTGGTATATCGTTTAACTAAATTTGTGTAGTATGGAAAATGCAGTTTCTACATCAGAAATCACAATGATTTCATTGGCAAATCTCAAGCCTGGCAGATTCAACCCTCGCAAATATTTTGACGAGAAAGCAGTGTCTGAGCTTGCTGAGAGTATATGCCGGCAAGGAGTTTTACAGCCAATCGGTGTCCGTAGTTCAGATGATTCGGGCATCTATGAAATTATCTACGGAGAACGCAGATTCAAGGCGTCGTTGAAAGCAGGTCTGACTGAAATTCCGGCGATTGTCCATCATGTCTCGGATGAAGCCGCTCAAGAACTGGCTGTGACAGAGAATCTGCAGAGAAAAGATGTCTCACCGATGGAAGAAGCGAGAGCTTATCAGAATCTTATACAGACGGGCCGTTACGATGTGAAAGCGTTGTCCGAACGATTCGGGAAAAGCGAGAATTATATCCGCGCTCGGCTGAGTTTTTCATCGTTGATCCCTGAGATTGCAGAACTTTTGGATGCCGATGAGATTACCATCAGTCTTGCGAATGAAATATGTCATTATAGTGAAGATATCCAAAAAGATGTTTACGAAAAGCATTTGAAGGATAGTCGCGGATATTGCAGCTGGAGAGGAGTCAAGGCTCAGGAAATCAGATCTTACCTTCAGAATAGCTATACTGCTGACCTGAAGAATTATCTGTTTGATAAGTCGGCATGTTTTTCTTGTCAGGACAATACCAACAATCTGGTACTGTTTTGTGATGGAGGCTGTGGCAAATGTGCCAACATGGATTGTCTTGAAGAAAAGAATGTCTCTTTTATCGTGGAAAAGGCTCTCGATATTATGAGCCAATATCCGGCTGTCGTTTTATGTCATTATGAGTATAACTACAATCTTGCTGCTGTTGAACGTCTTTCATCGATGGGGCATGAATTGGAGACAGTCGCTTATGGCCTTATATCATTTCCTGGCAAACCTGACATGCCGGAGAAAGCGGATTTTGATACGGAGGCCGATTATGAGAATGCTTATGAAGGATTCGAGCAGGAATTGTCCGAATATTCTCGCACTATTGAAGAAATCGAGAGAAGAATTCTTGCCGGTGAATTGATGCGTTATGCCAGAATCGGTTTGTATGATGTTTCTTTATGTTATGTGGAGATTGCGGGTGAGAATGATATAAAAGCCAAGGAGCAGTTGACGCCGTTGGCCAAACTTGAAAAACGCGACAGACGTAATAAGGAAATTGCCGATGAAAAGACAATCGAGGATGTAAGGAAGCAGATCAGGGATGTGGACATGGTTGAATCCAAGTTCGGCGCTGATGAGGACAAGATGGTGTATTTTTTCCTTATGTCATCACTGAGGCATGAACACTTCAAGGTGGTCGGATTGGATGAGAGTCATTCTGCGTATATTTCGGATGAAGAAAAGCTGAATGTCGTTTCAAACCTGTCTACCAAGGCGAAAGCTGTTATCAGGAGAGATTTCCTGGTGTCCAGGTTTCAGGATCGGTATATCAGCGATACTGCAAAATCTCTGTTGCTTGATTTCGCGCAGAAACACATGCCTGATGAACTCGCAAATATCAAGAAAACATATTACGACGTCTATGAGAAACGTCACAAACGAATCGAAGAGCGGAAAACGGCTCTAATGGCGGCAGGCCAGTCAAATCATAATATACATGAAGCCGTAGACGATGCAGACGATCTTAATGAAAGTCTGTCTGGACAGGGCAAAGAGGTCGCGTAATTTTTATCATCTGTCAAGGCTGTCTCTACTTTTGAGGCGGCCTTGAAGGTCAAGATAAACGACAATATGCCATTTGTGGATAAAATCAGTTAATAATTTAAACTTACGTATTGATATCTCTGAAATATTAGGTTTTTATCAAGATAAAATTTAATTTTGCGTTAAACTTTAACGGAATCGCATCATGTTACTCAGATTTACTCTGGAAAATATTGACTCTTTCAAGCACGCTACGGAATTCAATATGTTCCCATCGAGCAAGAGCCATAATCACGAAACGCATAAAGTAATATGTGATTACGCTACAGTGTTGCGCTTAAGTGCTATATATGGAGCAAATGGTGCTGGAAAAAGCAATTTGCTGAGAGGAATAAGATTGCTTAAAGCCTTGGTTTCAACGGGGACTCTGACAAATGTGAAATTTCCGGATGACCTCTCGTTCAAATTTGACAGGAAATGTCTGGAACAGCCATCAGAGATGGCTATAGAGTTTTTCCAGAATGGGAAAATTTTTTATTACCATATTGTATTTGACAAGACCAGGATATATCAGGAGGAACTGTATCTGAGTAAAAAAAACAAAGACATTGCTCTTTTTTCACGAAATGGGAAACTGACAATAAACGGCGAGTTTCTGGAAAAAGGCGTCAACGAGCAATTTAATGATGCGCTTGACAGACTGGTGCGTCATGATATGTTGTTTCTGTCGTTTATTGGGAAATATTATCCCGATGAGATACCGTCAGTAACAGATGCTTACAAATGGTTTATTGATAGGCTTGAGGTTGTGCTGCCGATCTATTCCGCGCAGGCAATTCCTTTCTTGATAGACTCTGATCATGAATTCGCAAATATGGTCAATTCAATAATGCCGGAATTCAATACGGGAATTTTAAGATTGAAGGCTAAAAAAGAGATTATAAATGAAGACAATATCCAATCAGACAGCCAATTGAGTTCCATCGTATCTAAAGCAAGACAGCACCCTGGGGAGCCTCAGGCAATGCTTTTTGAAAAATTCGGAATACCACGAAATATAGTCTTTGTAAACGGGCAAGTCTATTCCGTAACACTTGTATCCATACATTCAGGTAATGATGGGAACGAAGTTGAAATGCCTATGGAACAGGAGTCTGACGGTACCCGCAGGATTATAGAATATATGCTCTTGCTTTATGACATAATTTATAAAGCCAAAGTCTATGTGGTCGATGAAATAGAACGAAGTGTCCATCCTATTCTGATTAAGGCGATTGTCCGCAAGCTCTCTCATGGCAACAATATGTCGGGGCAATTGATTTTTACCACTCACGAGTCAGCTTTGCTTGACCAGAGAATTTTCCGTCCGGATGAGATATGGTTTGCTCAAAAGGATTCGGAACAGGCTACTCAGCTATATACATTGAGCGACTTCAATATCCATAAGACCGCAAATATCGAAAACGGGTATCTCGGCGGACGCTATGGCGGGATTCCTTTTCTGTCCAATCTTGAAGATTTAAATTGGTGAGAATATGATTGCCAGGCGAAAGGATTACAGCAAGAAAGAGCCGTCACGGGGCTCACATAAAATATACATAGTCTGTGAAGGAACCGGAACAGAACCCGGTTACTTCAGGTTTTTCGATGGCTTGTCATCTAATTTACAGATTATCACAATACCACCGGAAAACGGGACGGATCCAGTCAAACTTATGGAACTGGCTCAAATGGTCTTCTTTGGGGATAACCGAAGATATGCTGTTGATTATCTTCAGAATGACCGTGTCTGGTTTATCATAGATACCGATTCGTGGGAAAAAGAAGGTAAAATTGAACCTTTAAGAAAGTTCTGTGATGAACTCAACTCCGGGATAAGCATACAGTTCGATGAGGTCAAATCCTATCCTGCATGGAATGTTGCACAAAGCAATCCTTCTTTTGAGATCTGGCTATATTACCATTTTTATTCAGAGAAGCCGACTGATGCAGATGTAGAAAAGAGCATTACATTCAAAGAGTTCGTGCACGCATCGATCCATGGGGGTTTTGATTTCAATACAGACCAATCCCGCTTGTCAGATGCAATAACTAATGCAGAAAGTAATTTTTCTGTAAACACTATTTCTAATTCGCCTGAATTGTACTCTACAGAGATGCATATTCTGGGCAAGGAAATATATTCTTTTGTGAAAAATGATTTGGCCAAACTGAAAAACAAGCTAAGATAATAATCAGTCTGATCTACATTATTGCGCGAGATATGCTGAATTTTTTCTAAAACCGATAGTGTAAACTAATCTTGACACAGGTCAGTTTGCACTATCATTTATCCTTATAATTTGAACATCTTAATGAGATGATTCGGAATGCATAGTTTTTCATGAAGTTTCGTTTTGAACTTCATCTGGTCATCGTTTTCATAATATGAAACAGTCCATGGTATAGAAAGTGTATTTTTTCTTACCTCTATCAAATAAGGCATATCTATATCATTGAGCGAATGTCCATAAACATATACTTTGTTAATTTTGCTTTTAGCCAATAAAGAAAAGAAAGCATTATTTTTTTTAATAATACTTTTAACATCTTTCCGTGTAATACTGAATAAATGACGTAGCGAATCATCTATCTCATCTATAGCAATCCATGCTTCGTCTTTGTAGTCTTTGAAAAATGTTTTATCGTGTCCTACAATAGGAGAAGCATATTTTCTGCAATTATGAATGTGGCATATGTGGTTTTCTGGAATTCCATACACATCCTCCAATGTTTCTGTGTAATTAAACGTTAGGTACAGAGCGTTTTTATCCATATGTAAGAACGGCTTTGTTGATGAAATATCTATTTGTTGGACCCATTCTGAAAAGCATTCTTCATAAACAGACTTTAGACTATCACAAGCGTTGCTTACAACATCTGACATATAAATACTTTGATGACCTATTTCATCAGGATTATTACTTCTTGCTTCCGCTTCTACGTTTCGGACAATATCGTTTATATCTATACTCCCTAAAGCGGTCTCAAAATCAGTCCATAAAGAAACGTCGGTATCTTCATACAGTATCTCAGACTGCACTTTTAGGCTATAATAATTTTCTTCCAAGAATCTTCCAAAATCACTATAACTGCTTCTGATATCGTGAGCCAGATCAAAGCCATTTCCAATAATATACAACTTCATTTTTTCAATTTAATTGAGATTAAGTAGTATTTAAACAGCCAATATAAATGAAAATTTCTTCTTGATAAACATTTATGATACGGCAAAAACAGTTACAAGGCGTAAATATAATTAGAGCAAAATAATTCCAATTAAATCTATTGTAGTTTCATATAATCTTGCCATCTTTGTATAAAGTTCTTTGGAAGCAAAACTATAGTAAACTGACGATGAATGTCAGATGCTAAAGTGATACTATAGAAAACTGAAAGGGATTGAACCTTTGCCCCTAAATGGAACAGTTTGTAAATCAGTTTGTCAAAATTAATCCATATTGACAATCAGTGATTTGACCAATGTGTATTGCTCCCTGAGGGAGCACAACTTTAAAAGGCTGATTCGGTGGATGATACTGAGTCAGCCTTTATTCGTATCGGGAAATCGCCGACTTTGGTAATGTGCGCATCAACGGAATAGACACTGCTTGCATTTCATGGTGTGTCATAGCTGCGATATAACTTATTCTGCTGAAGCTGTGATGAGGTATGACAAAAGAGACATTTATGATAGAGGAGATATCCAAGGAAATCATCGGTCTCCTTATGTCGGAACGAGGTCTGTCTATGGAAGATGCCTTGCGGACTCTTTATACGTCGGACACATATTCCAAACTTATCGACTTGTCTACCGGATTATATTCCCAGAGTACTGCGTATGTTTACGAATACCTGGATAAAGAGTTATCGACCGGGAAAATGTCGTAGTCCTCAGAAACTTGAAAACAGTCATAGAAATCAGGATGTCATATAGAGCTGAAAAAGGAAATTAATGTTGGCAATATATGGCATTGGCAAGGCTGATGATAGCATGTGCCGTGGGATGGGCGGCTGTCGCGTGTTCCGGAAATACTTTTCTTTCATCTCCTGATGGAAATATAACGGTGGAGCATGCTCTCTCTGAAGAGGGGGTATCGGTGCTTCGTGTATCGGTGCATGGAGATGAATTGATGGAAATTTCTGCTGTTGGGTTGGTGGCTGAGGAAACCGTTTTGTGTTCCGGCTTTGAGGTAAAGTGCGTTGACAGGGAGAGAGTGAATACAACTTGGACTCAGCCGTGGAAAGTGACAGCCAGAACAGGCCCATATCTGTTACATCCGGAGACCATCTACGAATGCACCGGTGACGTGCCTAATGTCTGCTTTCCGTGCGCGGCTCTTCGTGATCCAGCCACCGGACGTATTGCAGTCTACTACGGGTGTGCCGATACGGTAGTAGGCCTGCTTTCGGCTATATACCTGAAATCATTGACTTCACAGTGCATCACAGCATGTTGTAACGCTATTGTGTCATCCCGAGCGTCTCACCTGTCATCCCGAGTGGAGTCGAGGGATCTGCCAATGATTCCGACTGGAAGACAGATCTCTCCACTTCGGTTCTTGGAACCTCCGGTCGAGATGACACGAAAAGAAAAGAATATTCAATGAAAAGAACACTTTTAGAAGGAGTTGTGACCGGCATTCTGCTTACCTTGTTTGTCCCGTCAGCCTTGTATGCCGTTGCTTCCGCCAATCCGGTGTCTTAGTGCGGATAAAGCGGATTCCCGGTCTCGTCGACATCGACCCAGTCACTCACGCCGACCTGAGGGAATGTGACATCGTCACCATTGATGACAGCACGGAATCTGTACGAATTTCCGGCGGCAAGTTCGCCGTCAGGAACCGGTACGTCCACTTCGTATTTCTTGACGTCCGGTTCTCCGTTCAGCATCAGGTTCAGGGTGAGCTTCATCGGCTGGTCTGTTTTCAGCGGAAGCATGGTGTACTGGAGTTTCAGTCCGTTTATGCCCATTGTCGCGGGAGCGGTATCATATTCCGTAGCCGGAGGTATCACTCCGGTGGAAAGGTCCATTTGCGCTCCTGGTTTCGGGACGGTGATAGTCGCCGAGGCTATACTCTGGACATATACTCCGTCTCCGTAAGTGTCGATTTCTATCGATACCTGAGTCGCGGAATGGTTCAGCACTATCGGGACCGTGACCTGCGAGCCGGCTACGTCATAATTGTCTTCGTTCCACCACAGATAATCGACTCCGTTTTTCAGCGCAGGGGAGATCCCGTTCGAGAAGACAGGCGGGAAGTCGGTCGTGTTGGTGGATATGGCATAAAAGTCGAAAATGCCGTTGGTCAGCAGCATTTTGTATCCGCTGTCGCCGGTGAGGGTCCCTGTCTGTTTGGCGGTATAGGAACCTCTGGCTACTGCAGATGTGAAGGTGGCATCGTCAGTGGATCCGTGAAACGCGTATATCATTACCCGCGTTCCTGTGCCGATGGGAGACATGGACCTGGTCGCGAGATTCAGGCTTTCTACGGAGGCGTGGAATCCGACCAGATTGTTTCCGAGTCCGCTGTCATCCTGCCCGTCCTGGTCATCCTGTCCGCCTGACGGGTTTCCGTTGTCCTGATGACATTCGGAGTATTGTATTATTTCAACTATGAGGGTATCCCTGCATCCGGAAACGGAAAGGATACATGCCGCCGTCATGACGGCCAGTATCAAAGCGTTGCTTTTTTTCATGGTATCTGTGTTATGGTCTGACTTTGCATATGTGACGCTGCAACGGTAAATATAGCGAAAAACGGCAGGTAAAACAAATTATTGCGGTTTTTTGAAGATTTGTCCATGCCGGCATCCCGGGTTTGCGGTATTTTTGCAGCATGATTTTACTGACCGCATGATTATGGAAATTCATAGGAAACGGCTTATGCCGGCCGCTGCCGTCATTCTGGCACTTATAGCTTGTGACAAAACCAGTGGAAATGAAAATGCCGCCGTACCGGATTCCGGGGCAGAACCTCCTGTGATGGAAAGGCCGTCGGACCTTGTGACCGAAGTATACACTGCCTATCCTTCCGGTGTCAATGCCTGTGTGGATTCATATCTTACTCTGGAGTTCAAGTCAGTGCCGCGGCTTGGCAGATCCGGAAGTATCCGGATTCTGGATCAAAGCGGTGCTGTGGCTGACGTCATAAAAATGGAGGACATCGCGGCATCCCATGACGCGAGGCCACAGCTGACGGGGACTTCGCTTTTCACTACAGCCATGGATGCCATAGGATCTCCGGCTGCAGGAAGATACCGTATAGTCTACTATGATCCGGTGAAGGTGGAAGGGAATACCGTGACGGTCAGGCTTCATTCGGACAGGCTCGGTTTCGGTCAGACATACAGTGTGGAGATCGGGGAAGGCGTCATAGAGGCTGACGGATTTTCAGGAATAGGGGCAGGGAAGTGGACATTTACAGTGATGCCGCAGCCGGAGAAAGATACCGAAGTCACCGTAGGAAGCAGGGACTGCGATTTCATGACTGTCCAGGGGGCCGTGAATTTCGCCAACAGTTGCGGTCAAAGTCACGAGATGGTCATTTCTGTCTCTCCCGGCGTATATGAAGAACAGCTTTATATCCGGAGCAAGAACCATCTGACGATCCGCGGAGCCGGAAAGGAGTCTACGGTCATAAGGTTCGACAACTGCAACGCTTATACGGACGGAGTGGGAAGCGGCGTCACTTCAGTTCCGGAACTCGGGGAGGCTGTGGGCAAGGCAGGCGGCCGGTCAGTGGTCCTGGTGGAAAACTGTGACATGCTCAGGTTCGAAAACATATCTCTGGAAAATACCCACGGACACGGAAGTCAGGCGGAGACTGTTTATTTCAACAGCAATGACGGCCGCCTGATAGCGGTGAACTGCAATTTCATCGGCGAGCAGGATACCGTGGAACTGAAAGGATGGTGTCTGTTCAGGGACTGTTCACTGACTGGTGATGTGGATTTCATATGGGGATATGCCCGGACTGCCTTGTTCGAGTCCTGTGAAATCCGTTCCTGTGAGAATGCGAACGGCGGCTATATCGTCCAGGCAAGGTGTGAAAGCGGTGACCGGGGTTTCGTTTTTCTGGACTGTGACATTACCGCGGAAAGCGGAGTGGCCGACGGTTCGGTATATCTCGCCCGGTCAGGAGGGGACGGCAGCTGTTTTGACAATGTGACGTATATCGGCTGCAGAATGGGAGACCACATAGCTGATGCCGGCTGGTATTCTTCTCCTGCTCCGAATCCTTCTGCGCCGTCAGGAGAGAATGGATGGAAAGAATACTTGAGCAGGAATATGTCAGGGATGTTTCTGGATGTATCTTCGAGATATTCGGGAAGCAGGCAGATTTCCGCACAGGAATATGAGAGCCTTTATAAGGATGCTGCCGCAATATTTTCGGATTGTCCTGAGGGAACGGACTGGGTCCTGTGACCATTTCTGAAAATTTCTGAAAATTTCTGAAAAATATGTGAAAAAAATTTGCAGGATAATTTTTCTTGCGTATCTTTGCAATCCCAAAACGAAACAGGGGACAGTTCTTTAAAAGAGAAGTACGAAGTTTGTTTTGAGATGAGAACAAGGAAGACGAACGCCGACCGACGCAGTTTTCACTCAAAACAAAATAGTTTTGAAGTTTGTTTTTGTTCAGGACAAGGCGGGCAAGCGAAGAGGAAGGGAGTTACCTTCCGGTAATGACCGACCGATGATGCGCAGTCCAACGCAGTACTGGACAAAAAGAAACGAAAAACGGGAGCTTAGCTCAGTTGGTTCAGAGCGTCTGCCTTACAAGCAGAGGGTCGGGGGTTCGACTCCCTCAGCTCCCACCACCCGAAAGGGAAAATCAAAGCAAAATCCTGAAGTCCTGCGACTTCGGGATTTTTTGTTTATTGAACTTTTCATCAAGCACAAAAACGCATCAACGGAAAATTCAGACGTCTTGTTTTCATGTCAGTTTGACGAAAAAAATTAACTTTGCAGTTCTATCCGATAAAAATATTTTGAAATGATAACTTTTTGTCTGTCGATACTTGCATTGATAGCAGGCTATCTGTTTTACGGAAAATTCGTGGACAGATTTTTCGGTTCAGACTCTGGAAAACCGACTCCGGCAGTCACAAAGGCCGATAATGTCGACTTCAAGGTCATGCCCACCTGGAAAGTCTTTGTCATCCAGTTCCTGAACATTGCCGGTCTCGGCCCTATTTTCGGAGCGATAATGGGTGCGGCATACGGTCCTGCCGCCTATCTGTGGATAGTCTTCGGCTGTATATTCATGGGTGCGGTGCATGATTATTTCTCCGGGATGCTCTCCCTGAGAAACGGAGGAGTGAATATGCCTGATGTCACCGGAAAATATCTTGGAAAGGCCGGCAAGACGGTCATGACCGTAATAGTCCCTTTCCTGCTGCTGGCCATAGGTGTCTCTTTCGTGACCGGACCTGCGGATCTGATGCAGTCCCTGACAGGATGGGACAAGACCTGGTGGCTGTACATAATTTTCGTGTATTATATTCTCGCCACTCTTCTTCCAATAGACAAGATCATAGGTTCGATATATCCGTTTATGGGTGCCGCCTTGCTTTTCATGGCTGTAGGAGTCGGAGGGGCCATGCTGGCAGGAGATATTTCAGGAAGCATTTCCATGCCCGAACTTACACCGGACACTCTGAAAAACTATCATTCGGATCCTCAGGACAATATCCTGATTCCGATGCTTTTCATAGTGATTTCCTGCGGCGCCATATCCGGTTTCCATTCTACACAGTCCCCTCTGATGTCCAGATGTCTGAAAAATGAAAAATACGGACGTCCGGTATTCTACGGAGCCATGATAGCAGAAGGTATAGTGGCCATGATTTGGGCGAGCGCCGCCATGGCTTATTTCGGCGGTCCGGAAGGTCTGAACAAGGCTGCTACGGAAGGAATCATGATAGACGGTGTCCTGACTCAGGTCACTCCTGCCATTGCCGTGGATATGATATGCAAGAGCTGGCTGGGCAAGGTCGGAGCCGTCATTGCGGTAGTAGGTGTGGTGGTCTGTCCAATCACTTCCGGAGATACCGCGTTCAGAAGCATGCGTCTGACGCTGGCAGATCTTTTCAGATATGACCAGAAGAAAATTGCCAACCGTCTGGTCATATCGGTGCCGGTCTTTATCGTGGCTTATTTCTGCTGCATGATGGATTTCTCCACCATATGGAATTATGTGGGAATATGCAACCAGATATTGGCGGCGCTGGTTCTGTGGACTGTGGCTGCATATCTGATGAAGTCCGGGAAACCGCATTGGATGGCATCGGTTCCGGCCACATTCCTGACTTTTGTATGCGTTAGTTATTTCATGATTGCTCCATACAGGTCAGGCGGACTTCATCTTGATCCTGCAATCGGCTATGTATCGGGTGCCGCCGTGGCATTGTCAGTGTTTGCCTGCTGTATCATCATGTCAGGAAAACGGTATAAGGGCGTTGCCGGATAGCACTGTGGAATTGCAGGCGGCAGGAAGTCATTTCTGCACCGCCAGTTTTTTCCTTCTCGTAGGTTTGCCTATCAGCTGGATGTCTATGTCTTCTATGCTGTAGCCTCTGAAACGGCGTTTGCTGAAATAGTTTTCTATCAGCTCCACCAGTTCGTTGTCCACAATATCCTTGAATTCATGGTTTTCGCAGTCGTATATATGAAAGTGCTTGAAAGTATTGACATCGAAGTACATCTTGTTGTTCGAACTGAGCCGGTGATGATAAATCCCGAGCATCGCCATATTGGTAAGGATATTGTAGACTGATGCGACCGTGACTTTCGTATCACAGCTTTTACGGATTTCGTCAGTCACCATGTCGGCAGAGGCGTGCCCGAGCCTGAGCATTGCTTCGTGCACGGCCAGCCTTTGCGGCGTAGCTTTGAGCGAATGTGCCTTGAGAACATTCCGGAACCGGTCCATATCGTTTTTTGTGGTCTGGCTTATCATAATTTACGGTTAATGTGCGCAAAAATAAATAAAATTGGCCTGCCGACAAAATAAAATTGAAATATTCAAAATTAAATAATTGTCAATATAAATTAAATTATTGTCATTGATATGAGTATTAAAGGAATACCATTCGGAAAATATGAATCGGCAGCGGTGATTACCGGAGCTGCAGGCGGTATGGGCCGGATTTATGCCGGACTTCTGGCGGAGAACGGGTATTGTCTCATCATGGTCGACATATCCGGAGAGAATCTGGCCAAGGCTGCGGATGAGGTGCGCGGACTGGTGGATAAGTCAGGTCTGGACCCGGACGGGAAATTCAGGATATTGACTCTTGCTCAGGATCTTTCACAAATGGATGCTGCATCGAAAGTGGGGGAGGCGGCTGCAGGATTCGGTGTCCCCGTGGATATTCTCATAAACAATGCAGGCCTGTTTTTCTTCAGGGAAATGGCTTCTACGGACAAAAACAAGCTGTCTGCGATCATGATGGTCCACAATTATACTCCGCTGATGCTGTGCAGGGAATTTCTTCCTGCAATGAAGGAGAGAAAACATGGATACATCCTGAATATCTCGTCTCTGGCTGCATGGATGCCGTGGCCGGCCGTGGGCATGTACGCGAATACGAAACGTTTCATCAAGGCTTTTTCCCGTTCGCTCAGGGTTGAATGCCGGGGGACTGGAGTGAGCGTGACTACTGCGTATTTCGGCGCGGTGGATACGCCTCTGTATTCTCTGAAACCGTCGCTGCGCAGGCTGGCCGTAAGGATTTATGTGATGATACCTCCCCGGAAGGCTGTCGAGAAAGCTCTCAAGGCGATGTTCGGAAGAAGAAAACAGCTCATGCCTGGATTGATAAACAAGATTTTCCTGCCTCTGATAGCGATACTTCCGGACTGGATTATCGGCCCGGTTTACGGACTTGTGAAAAAACATGTCAAGGGTCTTTGAAAAATGATTATCTTTGCACGTTTGGCGGGTTGTCCGTGCGTGACTGTCCGTCCTGAGGATATTATTTAACGATAATGAAAATGGAAAACATAAAATGCCTGATCATCGGAGGCGGCCCAGCAGGCTATACTGCTGCGATATATGCTTCCCGTGCGAATCTTTCACCGGTCCTGTATGAGGGTATCCAGCCCGGAGGCCAGCTCACCACCACGACTGACATTGAGAACTACCCGGGCTTCGAAAACGGTATAGGCGGGCAGGCACTTATGGATGCTATGCGTGCGCAGGCCGTGCGGCTCGGCGCTGATCTCAGGCGCGGAATAGTCTCCAAGGCGGATTTGTCGTCAAGACCATTCAAGCTGACGCTTGACAGCGGGGAAGAAGTGTCTGCAGAGGCTCTGATCATTGCTACCGGTGCTACGGCCAAATATCTGGGCCTCGAATCGGAAACGAAATTCAGGGGAATGGGAGTGTCGGCATGTGCCACCTGTGACGGTTTCTTCTACAGGAACAGGAACGTGGCTGTCGTCGGCGGAGGCGATACTGCATGCGAGGAAGCCTCATATCTTGCAAATATCTGCAAAAAAGTATACATGATCGTGCGTCGTGACGTACTGAGGGCATCACAGGCCATGCAGGACAGGGTCATGAACACCCCGAATATAGAAATCCTGTGGAATTGCAACACTCAGGAAGTCCTCGGGGATCTTTCCGGAGTGACCGGAGCCAGACTTCTGAGAAAGGATGGGGAAGTGTTCGACATAGCGATAGACGGATTTTTCCTGGCGATAGGGCATCATCCGAATTCCGAAGTCTTTTCCGAATGGGTCAGGACTGACGGGAACGGATATATCATCACTGACGGGAAGACTTCCAGAACCAATGTCGAGGGCGTGTTCGCGGCCGGAGACGTGCAGGATCCACTCTACAGACAGGCTGTCACTGCTGCCGCATCAGGCTGCCGTGCCGCTCTGGATGCTGAAAAATTTCTTAATATCTAATGGCTTACGGCCGAAGACCAAGTTCGAATGAAACGTTTTATTATTCTGGTTTTAGGAACAGCGTTTCTGTTCTCATGCAAATCCCAGTACGAGGTGCTGCTGAACAGCAATGATGTCGACACGAAATACGAGGCTGCTTTCGAATACTACAATAACGGCAAATATTCGAAGGCCGCTGCTCTGTTCGAATCCTTGTCTATGCTGACCACCGGTACCGAAAAGGACGATACCGTGCAGTATTATTGGGGATTGAGCAACTACAGATTCCGTGACTACTATACAGCCGAGACGAATTTCGACCATTTCCTCGAGTATTTCCCGAGAAGTCCCTTTGCTTCCGAAGCGAGATTCCTCCGTCTGGACTGTCTCTATCGCTCCACACTCAGATATGAACTGGACCAGAATCCTACTTACAAGGCCATGAATGCCATATCGGAATATATGCAGGAATATCCGAATTCCGTACACATGGAGACATGCGAACTCATGATGTCGGATCTGGAGGAGCGTCTGGATACCAAGGCATTCGAAGCGGCCAGGCTTTACTACAAGATGGAGGACTACATAGCGTCGAGGGTGGCTTTCAGGAATGTGCTGAAAGATGATGCTGACAATATGTACCGTGAGGATATCCTTTACTACATAGCGATGTCATCATATAAATATGCGCAGTTGAGCGTGCACCAGAAGCAGAAGGAACGGTACATGACATTCGTGGACGACTATCTGAATTTCAAGGGAGAGTATCCTGATTCCGGTTATTGCAGGGAACTGGATCTCCTTTACCGCAGGGCGCAGCGTGCTTTGGGCCGATATGCCGGGGAGGAAACAGCGAAATCCGGCAGGGAACTTGAAAAGGAAATCAAAAAAATGAAAAATATTTGAAACCCGTACCGCCCGGACGTGTATAATTATATAGAGAAACAATATTGACATGAATAAGAAAATACCTACAAACACAGTTACCAGAGATCTCTGCGATATCGCAGCTCCTACAGGAAATATCTATGAATCAGTGGTCATTCTGGCCAAGAGAGCCAATCAGATAGCCATCGCCGAGAAAAAGGAACTGACCAGGAAACTCGAAGACTTCAAGAACGAGAGAGATACCATGGAGGAAGTCTTTGAAAACAGGGAGCAGATAGAGATTTCAAAATATTACGAAAAGCAGCCCAAGCCTGCGCTCGTGGCGATCACCGAGTTCGAGAACGGTGAGATCTTCTACAGGATGGCGAAGAAGGAAGACGAAGAATAATCATTGTATTACGGATGCTCAGAAAACTCAGCGTCAGGAATTATGTGCTTATAGACTCTCTGGAGACAGAATTTCCGGAGGGCCTTATAATAATCACAGGGCAGACCGGGGCGGGGAAATCCATTCTTCTCGGGGCCCTGTCACTTCTGCTGGGAGCCAAGGCTGACGCATCCATGATAGGAGAGTCGTCCGACAACTGTGTAGTCGAAGGCGAATTCATCGCCGGTCCGGATGACTCCATCCTGAAATCCCTGCTTGAAGAGAATGATGTGGACTGGTGCGACGGACATCTCATCGTCAGAAGAGTCTTGAACCCTACCGGACGGTCACGTTCGTTTGTCAACGATTCGCCTGTACCGGTGCAGCTGCTTTCATCCATTTCATCCAGACTCATAGATATCCATTCCCAGCATCAGACACTCCTGCTTTCCGACAAGCATTTCCAGATGTCGCTTCTGGATCATTTCGCGGGTGATAAGAATCTGCTGGAGGATTACAGAACGCATTTCAGGGCTTATAATGTTGTCCGCTCCGAGCTGGATCAGCTGGAGCAGTCAGCCGAAAAGGCCAGGGCAGACTTCGAGTACAACAAATCCAGACTGGACAGACTGGTATCCGCCAGTCTCAAGGACGGAGAGCTTGCAGATCTTGAACTTGAGCAGAAGCAGCTCTCCAATGCAGAGGAGATCAAGTCCGGCCTTTGCGCGGCGGAGAATCTTTTAGGGTCCGTACAGTCAGGGGAAGGGGAGATTTCCGTCCCTGCGTTGTTGAGAGATGCCGCCCGTCACCTGGACAGGATTTCTGCCTATGTACCTGCAGCTGCTGCCTTGTCTGAGCGGATTGAAAGTTCCAGACTTGAGCTCGACGACATACTTTCTGATCTCGCAGGGCTCAATTCCGATACGGAAATTTCAGAGGACAGGCTTCATGAAGTAGAGGACAGGCTGTCCCTTCTCTATTCTCTTATGAGATCATATTCGTGTCCTGATGAAGCCGGACTGATAGCAGAGCGTGAAAGATTGTCTGAAGCCGTTTCCGGCATCGCCTTGTCCGATGAAAGAAGGGCGGAACTGAAAGCCCGTCTTGAAAACGAAGACAAGGAGCTGGAAAAGGCTGCCAGGGCCCTTTCAGCTGCCAGACAGTCTGCAGCCGGAAAACTGTCTTCGTCCATCCGTGACACTGTCCGGTCCATGGAACTGCCTGATGCGGAATTCAGAATAGTCCTGACACCTTCACCGCGTAATCAGGAAGGTACGGATGCCGTCCAGTATGAGTTCTCTTCTACCGGAAAGAATCTTGCAGATGTCTCCAAATGTGCTTCCGGCGGCGAGATGTCAAGGATAATGCTTGCCCTGAAGTCCATCATGGCCAGATATGCCAATATGCCTGCCATGATTTTCGATGAAATAGACACAGGTGTTTCAGGCAGTGTCGCTGACAAGATGGGAACTGTCATTTGTGCCATGGGACGGTTCATGCAGGTTTTTGCCATCACCCATCTTCCACAGGTGGCAGCCAAAGGGTCCGCACACTATGTCGTCACCAAAACCTCATGTGACGGACGTACCGTATCGGAAATGAAAAGACTCTCCGACAGTCAGAGAGTCCGGGAAATAGCGAGGATGCTGAGCGGCTCGGTCCTTACAGATGCAGCCATGGCAAATGCCAGAGCCTTGCTTGCCGACGGTCAGTCCTTGAGCAGTGTTATCGAATAGTCCGGCCCGTATACTATGCGTCTGATGCCGGAATTTACGCAGCCTTTCTTACCTTCTTCCTTTATGAATCTGAAGTCAGCCTGCAGCATCTCCTTTTCGTTTGTCTCCAGTCTTGCCGTCCAGTCTTTCCCGTATTCTGATACCATCCCCAGAAAATAGGAGGCTATGTCGTAGCCTTGAAAAGCGTACGGAGTAGGTTCCGTATTGTAAAGCGCCCTGTACTTCCTGACAAAATCCATCACTGCAGGATCATCATAGTCCACGTAGTAGGCTATCGAGGTGTGCAGTCTGGTATTGTGGAGGTTGTCTACCTCGATGGTCTCGAAACTCCTTATTTTCGACGGGCCGTAGAGTACCACGTCGTATTCACTGTGAATCAGCAGATTCAGGTTTCTCACCACATCGTTTACGAAGGCTTCGCTTTCCGACATCACCAGCACCCTGTTCGCAGCGTTCTGATTCATCATCTGCATGAGAGGTTCCTGAACGTCGCGGCCTTCCAGAATACTGTAGGAGAATGTGCTGAACGGAATCCCGTCTTTTTCGAGAATCGTGCTCATCACTCCCATCGTTTCGATGTTTCTCGCCCCCTTTTCGTAAATCACTATCACCTTTTCATCCTCACTCTGCCTGTCTTCACGGATCCATTCGGCCAGATCTTCATACAGCAGCAGTGACGGGGTAGGGACCTGGATGAAATTCGCATGCTCCGAAGCCAGATATTCGGCCCTGTGATCCAGCGGAGACACGATGAAAGTGTGGTCCGGACATTTGTCCAGAGTTTTGGCAAGGTCTCCTGCAGATACCGGACCGATCACGATGTCGCTAAGCCCGAGCCGTTCCTCGGTCACAGGTATCACGCCTCCGCTGGCATCGTATACGTTCAGGTCGATGTCAGCACCTCTGTCTCCCAGTTCCTTGACCGCCATGAGCGTGCCGCTGTAGAAGTCGATGCTTCCGGTTCTCGGCTTCAGCCCATGGGCGTCAAAAGGCATGACCAGTACGGCATTCACTTTGCCGCTTTCCGCGGCAATGGCCGTTTCTTCCTGTTTCCGGACCGGAGAGTCCTCTGCTGCCGCCTGCACTGCCGTCGTGTCTGCTGCAGCCTGCACCGACCATGTCCCGCCGACAGGTATCATAAGTTTCTGACGTTTTCTGAGCTTGTTCCCCGTCAGTCCGTTGACTTCCATGATAGCCTCTACAGGCACACCGTATTTTTCAGAGATCGCTTCCAGATTTTCATACCATTTGACTGTATGGATGATGTATTCGTCCGATCCGGTCTTCTTCTGTTTCTGTTTCGGCTGTCTTTCAGGGATGTTTCTGCTGTCCTGTACGGTTTCGGGGATGAGGATGATGGCATTCTTCTTCAGTCCTTCCGCCTTGACTGCCGGATTCGCTTCGTATATCTGGTCGATAGTGACATTGTATGCCTTGCTGATGGAATACAGTGTCTGGCGCTCGAGAACTATGTGCGAATAGTAGACTTTCCCGTCCACTTTCACCTTTTCCTTCGATATGGTCACTGGTACCGGTGCGTACTCCTGGGCATTCAGCCAGGCCGGCACCGCAAAGGACAGCATTATCACTGCAAAAATGCTTGACAGATGTTTCATCGGCTGGATATTAAAGTGTTTTGCAGAAATCGAGCAAGCCGTCGCAGAATGTCTCCCACGACAGTTCCTTCTTTACTTTTTGAATATTCTTTACGCAGGTTTCGCGGATTTCAGGATTTGCGAAATATCTGGTTATTGCATCCCTTACGGCTTCAGCCGTAATCTCGGAAACTACCACGCCGGTCCCTTTGTCACCGATGGTCTCTTTAAGCCCGCCCACGTCGGTGACAATCATCGGGACTTCGAAGTGATACGATACTGAACTGATGCCGCTTTGGGTCGCACTCCTGTACGGCAGTACGGATACATCGGCGGCGGAAAAGAAGTCGGCTACTTCCGAATCCTTTATGTAGTGCAGGAATGTGTGTATGCGGTCTTTCCCTGCAGCATCGATCATCCCGGCATATCTGTCGAAAGACCCGTACGGCTCTCCGGCTATAATCAGCTGGTAGTCTTCTCCAAGGCCCGAAAAAGCGTCAATCAGGATATCCAGTCCCTTGTACTCCCGTATAAGTCCGAAGAACAGGATGTTCTTCTTCCCGTGCTCCAGTCCGAGCTTTTCCTCCATGGAGAAACGGTCTTTCCTTTTTCCGAAATGAGAATAGAGCGGATGCGGCAGTACTCTGTATACTGCATCAGGTCTGATTCTGAGCAGGTCTTCGGCTACTGCATCGCACAGGGTGATACAGCCGTCACTGCCTCCGAGAAAATATCGGGTGAACGGCTTGTCAAAAAAACGGGGCTCGTGCGGAACGACATTGTCAAGAATGGATATGACCTTGCACCGGCCCTTCATCCCTCGGGTCACATATCCGAGAGACGGGGCGAACCATGACATCCAGTATCTGACTATCAGCAGGTCAGGATTCCAGTCCCTGATGCTTTTCAGAGTGGCTGTATATGAAAAAGGATTGGCCGTGTCGAGCAGCCTTTCGCTGTCGATTTTCACGGCCTCGTCGTCTTCTGTCACGTATTGCGTCTTTCCCGGGAAGAGGAATTCAGGATATTGCCTTTTGAAATTGAAGGCTTTGACATCGTGCCTGCGTCCCAGTTCGCCGTACAGACAGGCATTGAACTGGGAAATTCCTCCCCGATAGGGATAGAAACAGGACAGAATGGCTATTTTCAATTATTTGTTGTTTTTGTTCTTTTCCTTTATGTATTCCTCGTTAAGTCTGGCGATCACATCATCGGTGATGTCGAGGGACGGATCGGCAGAGATGACAGGGACCCCGCTCTGGTTAGTGAGGATCATGGTGTATTTTTTCTCTTCGTTGTATTTGTCCATGAATGTCTGGATAGCGTCTGCTATCTGGTTCATCATCACGGTCTGCTCCTCGATGACTTCGTTGTTCTTCTGCGTGGCGTATTCGTTGAACTGCGCCTGTTTCTGCTGGAGTTCCTGTCCCTGGACTTCGGCTACCGAACGGGTGATGAGACCTTTGTTTATCTTGTTCTGGAATTCTATCATTTCGTTTTCCAGCTGTTTGCCTCTCCTGTTCACTTCGTCCTGGATATTCTTCACTCTGGTCTCCACTACGGCACCCAGATCGCTGGCCATGTCATATTCCTGTACGATTCTGTCCAGATCTATATAGACGATTCCGGACGTGGCTTTCGCTACGTATGTGGAGTCGGACGGGTCTGATGAAACCGTTCTTTCTGATTTAGGGTTCTGGACGACAGCCCAGACAGTGCCTGCTACAGCAACTACTACAGCGATGATGCTGAGGATAAGAGGTGTGTTTTTCATTTAATAAAGTTTTATTTCATTTCAAGTTGATGACGCCTGCAGGCAGCCCGATCTCTTCCGGGTTACCCGCGAAATCCGTACAAAGATAATCAGAATATTTTAATTTTGGAGAGATAGGCCCTTATGGTTTGTTCCAGACCCATATATAAGGCGTCGCAGATGATGGCATGCCCTATCGATACTTCGTCTGTCCATGGAATGCACCTTATATAATATTCAAGGTTTTCGAGATTCAGGTCATGGCCGGCATTCAGACCGAGACCGCATTCCCTGGCCGTCACGGCAGTCCTGACATATGGCGCTATGGCTTTTTCCCTGTCTGCGGCATAGTTCCGTGCATATCCTTCGGTATACAGTTCCACCCTGTCGCATCCGCATGCCGCGGCTCCTTCAGCCATTTCCGGGACCGGGTCGATGAAAATGGATGTCCTGATTCCGTGTCTTTTGAATTCGGCGCATATTTCCGTCAGGAATCCCCTGTTTTTCAGAGTATCCCATCCTGCGTTCGAAGTGATGGCGTCAGCAGCGTCGGGAACCAGTGTCACCTGAGCCGGGAGAGTCTCAAGTACCAGATCCGTGAATGACGGAATGGGATTTCCCTCTATATTCAGTTCTGTACCTATGAGCGGTTTTATTGCCCGCACGTCAGAATACCGGATATGTCTTTCGTCAGGTCTCGGATGTACGGTAATGCCCTCCGCCCCGAATCTTTCGCAGTCGACAGCGGCCTTTTCCACATCAGGCATATTGCCTCCCCTGGAATTGCGCAGGGTCGCTATCTTGTTGATGTTCACGCTAAGTTTAGTCATCTCTGTCATATATCCCCTTTATGGGAACGGCCGACAAAAATACAAAATATTGTGTTTCCTATGCAGAAAAAATGTAATTTTGGAAATTAATTTCTAAACCGGATATGAAGATTGCCATATATTTGCGGAACAGGCTTCTGGAAAATGACCCGAGGTACATTGGCCTTATCTACCGTTTCAGGTCGGGAGGGTGTGAGGTATACGAGATAGGCGACGGGCAGGAGATAGCCGCCGGTACGGATATTTTCGTCAGTGTGGGCGGGGACGGGACATTCCTTTCTTCGGCCGTGCTTGTCGGGGCAAGCGGTATTCCGGTACTCGGGGTCAATCTCGGCCGTCTGGGTTTCCTGTCGGAAAATTCCACTGATGAAGACAGTCTGGTGGAGGCGGTTCTTTCGGGCAGATACACTATCGAGGAACGGACACTTCTGAAATCTGTCTTTCTGGATGGAGAAGACGAATCGCTGAAGGATATTTATCCCTATGCCCTGAATGAAATCACACTGCACCGTGCCGGTCCGGCCATGCTTGGCGTAGATGTGCTCATAGACGGGAATCCTCTGCCTACCTATTGGGCGGACGGGCTTCTGGTAGCTACGAGTTCCGGGTCTACTGCCTACTCGCTGAGTGTCGGCGGCCCTATCGTGATGCCGGAATCACGGGTACTGATAGTTTCGCCTATCGCTCCTCATAACCTGAATGTACGTCCGCTGGTGGTACCTGATACTTCGGAAATTTTGCTATCTTTGAGAGCCCGGGACGAAAAGGTATTCCTGACGATAGACAACAGGAGCATGGAGGTGTCTCCCGGACTTGGAATGAGGATATCCATGGCACAGTTTTCGCTCAAACGTATCCGCCTGAGCGGGTCCAGTTTTATCAAGGCTCTGACCACCAAACTGTTCTGGGGTGAAGATATCCGAAATGGAAGATAAGATGAATGAATTGGAAAATGTACCGGTCCATGTATCCATCATCATGGACGGGAATGGCCGTTGGGCCAGGGAACGCGGACTGGAGAGGGCCGCAGGCCATATCGAAGGCGTAGAAAGTGTCCGCGCCTGCACGGAAGCCGCAGTGGAATACGGTGTCAGATATCTGTCGCTTTACGCTTTCTCGGAAGAGAACTGGGGACGCCCTCAGGAAGAAGTGAACGCCCTGATGGCACTTATGTTCAAGTCCATGATGGCGGAACTTTCGAATTTTCTGGAAAACGGCATCAGGTTCGTGGTGCTCGGTCACAGGGAACGGCTGGGCGACGAACTTAATGCCCTTATCGATGACTGCATGGAAAAGACGGCCGGGAATACGACATTGACACTCGTTATATTCCTGAGCTACAGCGGCAAATGGGATATCCTGCAGGCCGCAAAGAAATATGCGCGCGAAATTCTGGAGCATCCGGAGAAGGCGGACGGACTGCTGTCCATAGACGAGGAGGCTTTCGGAAGGTATCTGGTCACCGATGGCATTCCTGACCCGGACATGATTATCAGGACTTCCGGGGAAATGAGGCTGAGCAACTATCTGCTGTGGCAGTCGGCATATTCAGAATTCCTTTTCAGTGATGTCCTCTGGCCGGATTTCAGGAAGGAAGAATTCCGTTCCGCCCTTCTGGCATACTCAAAAAGGGACAGACGGTATGGAAAAGTTAAATAATTGCCTTATATTTGCAACCTTGAAATTGGTTTAGAACATGAGAATGGGACATTTTTTCCCGTATCTGGCTGTAGCCCTTTCCGTATTCGGCGGATATCAGGCGCAGGCCCAGGATGGCGGGAAGGAAATAACGGTGGATTACAGCAATCCGAAGCAGTATGTAGTAGGCGGAATCTCTGTTGAAGGAAACAAATATATAAACTCGGATCAGATTCTCAAGATTTCCGGTCTCCAGCCTGGTTTCGAAGTGACTGTCCCTGGTGAAGAGTTCTCCGCGGTGGTGGACCGTCTCTGGCTGCAGAAGTATTTTGAGGATGTGACCATGGTCATAGATTCCATCACACCGTCCAGAGATACCGCATATTTCAAGATACGTGTCGTCGAGCGTCCCCGTGTTTCAAGATGGACTTTCTCCGGTGTCAAGTCCGGCGAGCAGAAAGAACTCCAGGAACGTCTGAATCTCAAGAGGGGAGGGGAGTTTTCCGATTATGTCGCCAAGACCTCTACCGACATCATAAAGCGCTACTACAAGGAAAAAGGCTTTCTCCAGACTGAAGTCAATGTCACTACCAAAAGGGATTCTCTAATAAAAAGTGCCATAAATGTCAATTTCGGAGTCCGCAAGGGGCCGAAGGTCAAGATCCAGACCATAACTTTCGGAGACAGCCTGAGTGTGAAGGAGAGCAAGCTCGTCCGTTCCATGAAGAAAACTAAGGACAAGAGGCTCATAAATTTCTTCAGTTCGAAGAAATTCAATGAGAAAGAGTATGAGAATGACAAGAAGAATCTCATCAGCGCCTTCAATGAAGCCGGATTCCGTGATGCCAGAATCGTGAAAGATACCATATATTATGTAGAGCCGGGCAGACTGCAGATCGATTTCACGATAGACGAAGGAAAAAGATACTATTTCCGCAATATCACGTGGACAGGAAACTCGGTATATTCTACTGATGACCTGAACAGCATCCTTATGATTCACAAGGGTGATATTTATGACGTGGTGACCATGGAACACCGTCTTTTCGGCGGCGGGAAACAGAACGAGTATGACGTTTCGAAACTGTACAGGGACAACGGCTACCTGTTCTTCAATCTCCAGCCTGTCGAACTGAATATCGAAGGCGATTCCGTGGATGTCGAGATGAGGATAGTGGAAGGCAAGCCGGCCACGCTGAACAATATCATCATAAACGGAAACGACCTGACGAACGAGAGGGTGGTGCGCCGCCAGATTTTCACACGTCCGGGATATCTTTTCAGCCAGACGGACTTCGAGCGTTCCATCAGGGAGATCGCTTCCATGGGGCAGTTCGATCCTGAAGCCATAGCCGATCCTGCAAAAGGCTATTCCATCATCCCTAACCAGCTGAACAACACTGTCGATCTGGTGTATAACGTCACGGAGAAACCCTCCAGCCAGCTGGAACTTTCAGGAGGATGGGGCGGCAATACTTTCGTGGCTACCGTGGGCGTAAGCTTCAACAACTTCTCCACGAGACGTTTCTTCGACAAGTCCGCATGGCGTCCGGTACCTCTGGGAGACGCACAGAATCTGGCCATCCGTTTCCAGACGAACGGAACCTATTATACCAGTCTTTCAGCCAGTTTCATGGAGCCGTGGCTTTTCGGAAAGAAGCCAACATCACTCAGCATATCGGCATATTATACCAGACAGACGAATTCGATGCCTATATTCGACGTGTTCAGGAATGACGAATTCTTCGAAGTTTACGGTGTGGCTGCCGGAATAGGAAACAGGCTGAAATGGCCTGACAACTATTTCGTCCTTTACAACCAGCTCAGCTGGCAGACTTACCGTCTGCAGCAGTGGCCGGGAAGTTTCATCTTCGATACGGGTATATCACACAACCTCAGCTATACCATCAATCTGTCGCGTACATCCACCGACCAGACCATTTACCCGCGCCAGGGTTCGGAATTCAGCCTGTCCCTGCAGCTGACTCCACCATACTCCCTTCTCAGGAAGAAGAACAGGGGAGTCACCGATGCCGACGGAAATCCGACGAAAGTATCTTCATGGAGGGATATCGACTACAATCTACAGAGTTCGAGTGACCGCTACAAATGGATAGAATATCACAAGTGGTCATTCAAGGGGACTGTCTATACGAAGCTCGTCGGAGATCTGGTCCTGATGGCCAGGGCGCAGTTCGGGTATCTCGGATATTACAACAGAAATTGGGGATATTCTCCTTTTGAAGGCTTCCTCGTCGGCGGTGACGGTATGTCGGGATACAATACTTACGGTCAGGAAGTCATCTCCCTGAGAGGATATGAAAACTACTCGCTGACTCCGTATTCGCTGACCCAGTACAGCACTCAGGGATATGCCTATTCCGGAAATGTGTATGACAAGTTCACAGTCGAACTGCGTTATCCTGTCATATTGCAGCCACAGTCCACGATATTCGCACTCGTTTTCCTTGAAGGAGGTAACTGCTGGTCCGATATACGGGATTTCAATCCGTTCCAGATCAAGAGATCTGCCGGTGTCGGCGTCAGGGTATTCCTGCCAGTGGTCGGACTTCTCGGTGTAGACTGGGGATGGGGCTTCGACGATTCTGTAAACGGCGGCAGCCAGTTCCATTTCGTGATAGGCCAGCAGTTCTGATGTTGCATGATTCGGAGAAAATTTGCTATATTAGTAGACTGGAAAGGCGTGAAGAATATCCTTCATGAGACAATATTTTGAAATAGAATGAAATAACCATATTTGAAATGAAAAGAATCCTTTTGATCGCAGCGGCTGCATCCATGTTCAGCCTGGCTGCAACGGCACAGACAAAATTCGCGCATGTAAATTTCGGAGAGCTCGTCCAGCTTATGCCGGAAGCTGATTCGGCCATGGTCCAGCTTGAGGCTGCCAACAACGAGGCTCAGGAGACCTACAACAGTATGGTGTCCGAATTCCAGTCAAAATATGACCAGTTCGAACAGAAACAGGCCACATGGACTCCGGCAGTCAGGGAAAGCAAACAGAAGGAGCTCATGGATATCCAGACCAGGGTGCAGGAGTTCCAGCAGGCCATTCAGCAGGATATGAACCAGCTTCAGAACACTCTGATGGCTCCTATTTACCAGAAAGCGCAGGAAGTTGTGACCAATCTGGCCAAGGAAAAAGGCGTAATTTATGTCTATGACTCTTCTACTTTACTCTATATCGACAGCGCACAGAGCATAGACCTGACACCTGAAGCCCGCACGGCCCTGAATATACCGGCAGACAAGACCATCGAGTCAGTGATGGCGGCACGTCAGGCTGCAGCCGCTGCCGCACAGCAGTAGTCTGCAGAAGCTAACTTCTCGAAAAATATTTGAAACCGGCCCGAAAGCACTTCGGGTCGGTTTCTTCTTTTTGTCATGGAAGTGTCACAGCATTTGAAAAATTTTTTAAATTTGTGTGTTTTGTGAAAAAACACTGACCATAAAACGGACTTGGATTATTAACTTAAAGAATGAAAAGATGGAACACAAAGTAATTGACGTCGAAGATGTAGTCATACGTTTCGCAGGAGATTCCGGTGACGGCATGCAGCTGACCGGCTCCCTCTTTGCGAACATGTCTGCCATCTACGGAAACGAACTTTCCACTTTCCCTGACTTCCCTGCAGAAATCAGGGCTCCCCACGGAACCGTTTCCGGCGTATCGGGCTTCCAGGTGCATTTCGGCTCAGGCCATGTCACTACTCCGGGTGATTTCTGCGACATGCTGGTGGCCATGAACCCGGCAGCGCTGAAATCCAATGCAAAATGGCTCAAGCGCACGGCTCTCGTACTCATTGACGAGGATACCTTCGATGAAGACGGTATCAGAAAAGCCGGATTCAGTACGATGGACCCGGTGACGGAACTCAAGATAGAGGACAGGACCATCATCGTATCTCCTATCACTACGCTTACCGAAGAAAGTCTGAAAGACAGCGGTCTCGACCAGAAGACCGTGCACAAGTGCAAGAACATGTTCACACTCGGCATGGCTTCCTATATTTACAACAGGCCTGTCGAGCATATATATGATTATCTGGAAAAGAAATTCGGGAAAAAACATCCCGAACTCATAGCCCCGAACCGGAAAGTCCTGAACGACGGCTACAACTATGCCTCGAACATTCAGGCTATCGCCAATACCTACACTGTCGTTCCGGCCAATATGAAAAAAGGACTGTACCGCAATATAACCGGAAACCAGGCAGTCGCCTGGGGCTTCATCGCTGCTTCCGAAAAGTCCGGAAGGCCTCTTTTCTGCGGTTCCTATCCTATCACGCCGGCTACCGGTATTCTGGAAGAACTGGCTATACACAAATATCTGGGAGTGAAGACCGTGCAGGCGGAAGACGAGATAGCAGGCGTATGTACGGCCATCGGCGCCGCCTTTGCAGGTGATCTGGCTGTCACCACCACTTCCGGCCCGGGACTTTCCCTCAAGTCGGAGGCTCTCGGACTGGCTGTCATGACCGAACTTCCTCTCGTCGTGGTGGATGTCCAGAGGGCAGGCCCATCTACCGGAATCCCGACCAAGACCGAACAGACTGATCTGGCGCAGGTACTCTACGGCAGAAACGGTGAGTGCCCGATGGTCGTGATAGCGGCACATTCTCCTGCACACTGTTTTGATGCGGCTTTCATGTCTGCAAAGATAGCGTTGGAACACATGATGCCTGTAGCCCTTCTATCGGAAGGTTTTCTCGGAAACGGTTCCGAGCCATGGCTCATACCGTCCATGAAGGATTATCCTGAAATCAGGCCGCCGTATGCCACGGAGGCGGATGTTCCGTTCAAACCTTTTGTCCGCGACGATAAGACGTATGTCCGCAAATGGGCTTTTCCTGGCCAGAAAGGCTTCGAACACAGGGTCGGCGGACTGGAAAAGTCCCCTCAGGGAGTGCTTTCTTCTGATCCTGCAAACCATGACCTCATGGTCAGGAACAGGGCGGAGAAGGTGGCCAGGGTAGCCGATATCATACCTCCGCTTGAGGTGGACGGTCCGTCGCAGGGCGAACTTCTCGTAGTGGGATGGGGCGGAACATACGGCCACATACTTTCAGCCGTACATGAGGTCCGCAAATCCGGCAGGACTGTCAGCCAGGTGCATTTCGATTATATAAACCCTCTTCCGAAGAATACCGGAGAGGTCCTTTCGGGCTTCCGCAGGATTCTGGTCTGCGAACTGAACAGCGGCCAGTTTGCAGACTGGCTCAGGGCCAGGTATCCGGGGCATGACTATATCCAGTGTAACAAGGTCCAGGGACAGCCGTTCCTGGTCCAGGAGATAGTGGATGCCATAGAAAAGGCTTTGTAGAATCATTAAGACTATAATCATGACTAAATATACATTTCAGGATTTCAAGAGTGACCAGGAAGTGAGATGGTGTCCTGGCTGCGGTGACCATGCCGTGCTGGCAGCTCTCCAGCGTGTCATGCCGAAGGTCAGCGAAGCTCTCGGCTGCGAAAAAGAGGACTTTGTAGTGGTTTCAGGCATCGGGTGTTCGTCCCGCCTTCCGTATTATATGAATACTTACGGCTTTCACAGTATCCACGGGCGTGCGACAGCCATTGCCACCGGCATCAAGGTGGCAAATCCGAAGCTTGTGGTCTGGCAGGCCTGCGGGGACGGTGATGCCCTCGCCATCGGCGGAAATCATTTCATCCATGCCATCAGAAGGAATGTGGACCTGAACATAATACTGTTCAACAACCAGATATATGGTCTCACGAAAGGACAGTACTCTCCTACGTCGAAGTTCGGTGCCGTCACCAAGACATCTCCGTACGGAACGGTCGAATATCCGTTCAATCCGGGAAGTCTGGTGCTGGGATCAAAGGGTACTTTCTTCGCCAGAAGTCTGGACAGTGAACTGAAACTGAATGAGGAGATCATGTACGAGGCAGCCCTTCACAAGGGAACTTCAGTCATGGAGATGCTTACGAACTGCGTGATTTTCAATGACGGTGCCCACAAAGCCATAGCCGACAGGGCCGAGCGTGCCGAAAGGACCATTGTCCTCAGACATGGTGAAAAGATGGTCTTCGGAAAGAACCGCGACAAGGGCCTCATGCTGGACGGTCTGAGACTCAAGGTCGTGACCATAGGGCAGAACGGTGTCACGGAGGATGACATCCTGACTCACGATGCCCACAGTGACAATATCGGTCTCCATACCATGCTGGCCGACATGAAATATCCTGACTACCCTGTAGCATTGGGTATCATCAGGAATGTGAAGGATCTGACCTATGATGAATCTGTTCATGCCCAGGTAGCCGACGTTAAGGCGAAGTCTCGCATCGGATGTATGGATGATCTGCTGAGAAGCGGGTCTGTCTGGGAAGTAAAATGATGACAACCTGTTTTAAATAATCACATTTTTATGAACACATCAGAAATAATGGCCAGACTGAAGGTCAAGTATGCAAACGAAAAAGAGTATCTGCAGGCAGTGCAGGAGGTTCTTGAAACCATTGAGGATGTATATAACCGGCATCCCGAGTTCGAGGAGGCGAAGATTATCGAAAGGCTTGTGGAGCCTGACAGGATCTTCACGTTCAAGGTGACGTGGGTGGATGACAACGGTGACATCCAGACCAATATCGGCTACCGCGTGCAGTTCAACTCTGCCATCGGCCCGTACAAGGGCGGGCTGCGTTTCCATCCTTCAGTGAATACTTCCATCCTCAAGTTCCTGGGATTCGAGCAGATTTTCAAGAACGCTCTTACGACCCTGCCTATGGGCGGCGGCAAGGGAGGTTCAGATTTCAACCCTAAGGGCAAGTCCGATGCGGAGATCATGAGATTCTGCCAGGCGTTCATGCTGGAACTCTGGAGAAACATCGGTCCTGATACGGATGTACCTGCCGGAGACGTCGGAGTAGGCGGCCGGGAGATAGGCTATCTGTTCGGAATGTACAAGAAACTGGCCCGTGAACATACAGGAGTCCTTACAGGCAAGGGTATGACGTGGGGCGGTTCCCTGATCAGACCTGAAGCTACCGGTTTCGGTGCCGTATATTTCGTACAGCACATGCTCCATCTCCAGGGAAAGGACATCAAGGGACAGAAGGTGGCCGTTTCCGGTTTCGGCAACGTGGCCTGGGGGGCAGCCCTGAAAGCTACCCAGTTAGGCGCGCATGTCATAGCCATTTCAGGACCGGACGGTGTGATCCATAATCCTCAGGGCATGAATGACGAAAAGATAGCCTATATGCTGGAACTCCGCAGGTCGAACAATGATGTGGTGGCTCCGTTCGCAGAGAAGTTCCCGGATGCTACATTCATCCCCGGAAAGAAGGCATGGAGCATCAAATGCGACATTGCCATGCCTTGCGCCTACCAGAACGAACTGAACGGCGATGATGCCAAGGAGCTGATCGCCAACGGTACATGGTGCTGTGCCGAGGTGTCGAACATGGGATGCACGCCGGAGGCTATAGCAGAGTTCCAGAAAGCCCGTATCATGTTCGCTCCGGGCAAGGCCGTGAATGCAGGAGGCGTGGCCACTTCAGGTCTTGAAATGACCCAGAATGCCATGCATATCAGCTGGAGTGCGGAAGAGGTGGACAGGAAACTGCATGAAATCATGTCGAATATCCATCATTCATGCGTCCAGTACGGTACACAGCCGGACGGCTACATCAACTATCTGAAAGGTGCGAACGTCGCCGGATTCATGAAGGTGGCTACCGCCATGCTTGAACAAGGTGTGATATAACAGGCCATGCATTTGCTACATCCTTCTGAAAAATTCAATACCAAACGCTATCTTCTGCTCCCTCTGGTGATAGCCGTCACCTTTTTCCTTTGGCTCGTGCCGACGGATTTCTTCGGGATCGACGGTCTCACCGTGGTGGAGCAGAGGACTATTGCTATCTTCGTCTTCACAGCACTGATGTGGATGTTTGAAATCATCCCTACCTGGACCACTTCAGTGCTGTCTATCGTGATCATGCTTCTGACCATATCCGACAGCAGCATCTGGTTCATGAAAGGCTCGGGCATACCGGCGGAGATGGGGACATTCGTGAGCTACAAGGCTCTGCTGGCTACTTTCGCCGACCCGGTGATCATGCTCTTTCTGGGCGGCTTCGTACTGGCTATCGCTACTACCAAGGTCGGTCTGGATGTCCAGCTGGCGAAGGCCATGCTGAAGCCGTTCGGAAAGAAGTCGGAGTTCGTCCTTCTGGGATTCCTGCTCGTCATAGGCACTTTCTCCATGTTCATGAGCAACACTGCCACAGCGGCGATGATGCTTACTTTCCTTGCTCCCGTACTGCGGATGCTGCCTCCTGACGGAAAGGGCCGCATAGGTCTGGCCCTCTCCATCCCGATAGCGGCAAATCTGGGTGGCATAGGTACGCCTATAGGCACCCCGCCGAATGCCATAGCCTTGGGCTATCTGAACGATTCCCTACATATGGGTGTGGGTTTCGGCGAATGGATGCTGGTGATGGTGCCGTACGTGCTGGTGATGCTCCTGATATCGTGGGGCCTCCTGCTTTTCTTCTTCCCTTTCAAGCAGAAGACCATCGAACTGAGGATCGAGAATACCCACAAGAAGACCTGGCAGACTTACGTGGTCTATATCACGTTTGCTGTCACGATACTTCTGTGGATGCTCGACAGGGTGACAGGCATAAATTCCAATGTGGTGGCGATGATCCCTGTCGGAGTCTTCGCAGTGACCGGCGTATTGACGAAGGATGACCTGAAGGAAATCAACTGGAGCGTTCTCTGGATGGTGGCGGGCGGTTTTGCCCTCGGTATCGCCCTGCAGAGCACGGGGTTGGCCGAACATATGGTGAATTCCATTCCGTTCGGAGAGTGGCTGCCTCTGGTAGTGGTGCTGGTATCCGGATTTATCGGGTATTTCATATCGAATTTCATTTCGAATACGGCTGCGGCGAATCTCCTGGTGCCTATCATGAGCGCGGTAGGTGTCGGTATGGGGGATTCTCTTCTGGCGGTAGGAGGGATTAAGACCCTGCTGGTAGGTGTGGCGCTGTCCACTTCCCTGGCCATGCTTTTCCCGATAAGTACCCCTCCGAATGCCCTGGCGCATTCTACAGGACTGGTCACGACGAAGGATATGGCGAAGGTAGGCATCCTGATCGGTGTCATAGGCTTCGCTTTGGGATATGCGATGTTGATTTTCATCGGTATTTGAATATGAGAAAAAAACTGATGTTACTGGCCGTCATGGCCATCCTGCCGTTGGCTGTATCGGCGGAATCCCGGCAGAATGGTGACGGAGCCGTGAAAGAAGAGATGAAGAATCATTTCAAACTGTACGGTTTCGTGCGGAATTTCTTCGCTTTCGATACCAGAGAAAGCAATGCAGGGACAGGAGATTTGTTCTATTATGTGCCGAAGGATGTCGCGATGAACGAAGACGGGTCCCAGGATCTGAATCAGCAGAGTTCTTTCAGGTTTCTGGCTCTGACCTCACGTGTCGGTCTGGATGTGTACGGGTATCAGATAGGACGTACCATGTTCGGGGCGAAAATCGAAACGGATTTCTATGCCGGACTTACGGGGTCTCCGAAGATCAACGGTACGGCACAGCTCCGTCTGCGGCAGGCATATATGACGATAGGATGGAATGATTTGAAAATGGGGCAGGAGAATACTGCTTCCGTGAATCTGAAATTGGGTCAGGCCTGGCATCCGATGGCTGTGGACCAGCCACATGTCCTGGCTTTGGAGACGGGAACCCCGTTCAATCCGTTCAGCCGTACCCCGCAGGTGCTGATGGATGCATCGCTGGGAGACCATTTTACCGTTTCAGGTGCCGCGATATGGCAGATGCAGTACCTATCTACAGGTCCGGGCGGCGCATCGGCCGAGTATATCAAGTACGGCTGCACTCCGGAGGCATACATAGGCCTGACTTACAAGACAGCCGGCGGTTTCCTCGCGAAGGCGGGGCTGGATATTCTGAGCATAAAGCCGCGGAGGACCGGGATGAACAGCGACGGTGTGACTGTAAAGGTTTCCGACAGGATCACGACCATGAGCTATTACCTGTATCTGCAGTATAGGAAGGGAAAATTCGAGGCCAAAGCGAAATCCGTGCTCAGTGAAGGCGGTGAGCATATGAACCTGATGAGCGGATACGGAGTGTCATGGAGCGGACCGGACCGGAACCTGTATCATGACGGACATTGGGAGTACGTCCCGCTGTATGCGTCATCTACCTGGGCTTCAGTATCTTATGGAAAGAAATGGCAGGTGATGCTGATGGGCGGTTATATAAAGAATCTCGGTACGCGGAATCCCTTGTACGGAAACACGGCTTCTTTCGTGACGGACAGGCATGACTTCAAAGGTGATCTCACGGATGCGTCAAATGTGTATTTCAGCGGGAACGGTTCCTCGAATCTGAACGAGATATGGCGCCTGGTGCCGACAGTGGCATATAATATGGGTAAATTCACCATAGCTCTTGAATGGAATATCACAAGCGCCAGATATGGCGACTATGTGGTGTTCGATGATGAGCCTGGAACGAAGTATGTATATGCCGCAACAGGCCTGGCTACGGACAATCTTCACTGGGTGACGAACCACCGTATCCAGATGATGATGCGTTTCACTTTCTAGGCTTCAGTGAATTTCATAACATGGTTTAAGTCAGTTTTTTAGCGAGAATCTTGCATTTTAGGTTTTTATTGCCTAACTTTCGCCATGTTATGAAACTAAAGTTTAACAGATAAATTTTTATTCAAATGAAAGAGCTTGTAGATCAGATCAAGGCAGAGTATGAGGTGTTTGCAGCAAATGCTGATGCTCAGGTAGAGAAAGGCAACAAGGCAGCTGGAGCACGTGCCCGTAAGGCAGCTTTGAACATCATGAAGATGATGAAGGAGTTCAGAAAAGTTTCAGTGGAAAGTGCCAAATAGTTTTCCGCTATAGCATGTTTATACGAGGTCGGCCGAAAAGGGCCGGCCTTGTTTCATTTATGGAGGAGGACATTTATGCTATCCGGTTGCAATTTGTTATTTCTAATTTTGTCTCCGTTCCGCGGCGGAAAACACCGGGCTGTCAGGTGATACGTCCAAGAGTCCGTCCTGCAGGACGTTAATTAACGTGAGTTCGATGAAAAGAACGTAGTGAATTTCAGAGGACTACCTCTGTAGAGGATTCGTGGAACGAATCCGTAGGCAAGGTGGGTGGGTCAAAAGTCACGAAGTAACCGCGACCGGAGGGAGCGAGATCCCCCTAACCGAGTGATAAGCCGAGAGGTATGGCGGAATGTATTCCGCTATATCCGAGGCGAAACGAGGAAAAGTTATGAAATAACTTAATAGGGGGTGCAGGGGGTTAAGACAGGGCTAGTCTTTCGAAGAAAGACGTAATTGGGTGACTGGGTCACCCAATTTAGGTGGGGTGACACGTAAAATGAAGGGAGATTTCGAAGAAATCGTAACGTCAGTTCGACGAAGTCTCTGGTACTGAGTAGAATAATTCGTCGAACTGACGTTAATTATGTCGATGATGGAAAACAAAAGAACCATAAAGGAAAATTTTCCGGTACTCGGAATGAGCTGCGCCGCATGTGCCGCAAGGGTGGAGAAAACGGTGAGCCGACAGAAAGGGGTGCTTGCCGCGGCCGTGAACTATGCCGCTGCGACAGTACGGGTAGAGTACAGTCCGGAAGAGTGCACTCCGGAATCTCTGCAGAGAGCTGTCCGGGATGCCGGCTATGATCTGGTCATCGGACACTCGGATCATGAGGCTGACGAAGTGGAAAAAGCCAGGACCGGGAAATATCAGGCATTGAAACGCAGGACCATATGGGCTGCCGCACTGGCTCTCCCCGTATTGGTCATAAGCATGTTTCTCATGGATGTGATCCCAGGAGCGGAGTTTGTCCTGTGGGCGCTTTCCACACCTGTGGTCTTCTGGCTTGGCAGAGGATTCCATGTCAGCGCATGGAAGCAGATGAAACACAGGACGGCGAATATGGACACGCTGGTATCCTGCAGTACGGGTATTGCCTACCTGTTCAGTGTGTTCAATGTCCTTTTCCCTGATTTCTGGCTTTCCAGAGGTATCGAACCGCATGTATATTTCGAAGCTTCAAGCGTCATCATAGCGTTCATCCTTCTCGGACGCCTTATGGAAGAGCGCGCGAAAGACAACACTTCAAGTGCTGTCAGGAAACTGATGGGAATGCAGCCGAAGACGGTTACCATGATCGTGGACGGCCGGTCGGAACAGGTGCCTGTGGAGCAGGTGCAGTCCGGTGATATTCTGGAAGTCAGGCCAGGAGAGAGGATCCCGGTGGACGGGACGGTGACCGACGGCTCTTCCTATGTGGATGAAAGTATGCTGAGCGGCGAGCCGGTCCCTGTGTCCAAGATGCCCGGAGCGAAAGTCTTTGCCGGTACGATAAACCAGAAAGGAAGTTTCAGGTTCAGTGCAGACAAGGTAGGGGCGGACACCCTGCTTTCGAAGATCATCGCTATGGTACAGGATGCGCAGGGCAGCAAGGCTCCGGTACAGAAACTCGTGGACAAGGTGGCTGCAGTCTTCGTTCCTGTCATCATGGGGATAGCATTGCTCTCATTCTTCATGTGGATAATCTTCGACCCTGCAGAAGGAGTCACCCACGGGCTTCTCGCCATGGTCACTGTCCTCATCATAGCCTGTCCGTGTGCTTTGGGCCTGGCTACTCCGACAGCCATCATGGTAGGCATAGGAAAGGGGGCGGAACATGGAATCCTCATCAAGGATGCGGAAAGTCTGGAAGTGGCCGGAACGGTAGATACGATAGTCCTGGACAAGACAGGAACATTGACCGAAGGGAAACCGGAGGTGACTGACTTTATCATTGATGACACTGTCACGGAAAACCCTGTACCGGAGTCTGGACTGCGCAATATCCTTTACAGTCTGGAAAAACGGTCCGAGCACCCGCTGGCCGATGCCGTAGCCAGGTATCTGAAAGACTGCGAAGAGGTGCGGGTGGAAGGATTCGAGAGTGTCACTGGATCCGGAGTGAAGGGCATGTGTGCAGGCAGACTCTATATGGCAGGGAACAGGAGGCTGATGGAAAACGGGAATATACTCATCAGTCCGGAGCTGTCGGAAAAGGCGGCGGAACTGGAATCGTCGGCCCGCACGGTGATATGGTTCTCCGACAGCAGCCGGGCTCTTGCCGTCGTGGCTGTTACGGACAGGCTGAAGCCCGGTTCCGCAGATGCCGTGGCTACCCTGCAGAAGGAGGGTATAGACGTGTGGATGCTGACAGGGGACAATGCCAGGACAGCTGCAGCCGTGGCTGCCGAGACCGGAATAGTGCATTTCAAGGCTGAAATCCTGCCGCAGGACAAGGCCGCTTTCGTGAAGGAACTTCAGGCAGCCGGACACAAGGTGGCAATGGCAGGTGACGGAATCAACGACAGTGCTGCACTGGCGCAGGCCGACCTGGGCATCGCGATGGGGAGCGGAAGTGACATAGCCATGGACGTGGCGAAGATGACCGTCATTTCATCGGATCTTTCCAAGATACCGGAAGCCATGGAGCTTTCCAGACAGACGGTGCGCACTATACGTCAGAATCTGTTCTGGGCATTCATTTACAATGTGACAGGCGTCCCTATAGCGGCAGGCGTCCTCTATCCTCTGAACGGTTTCCTGCTGAACCCGATGATAGCCGGTGCCGCCATGGCTTTCAGCAGCGTAAGCGTCGTCACGAACAGTCTGCGTCTGAAAAACAGGAAAATCGGAAAATCAGGGTGCACGTCGCAGACGTGCAATGTTCATGTCGCTGTCCCGGAGAAATCCGGAGCAAAGGAAAAAGTTCCAGACAATATTATAAAGGAGAAAAAGACAATGAAAAAGGAATTCAAAGTGGATGGCATGATGTGCAACCATTGCCGCATGCATGTGGAAAAGGCCCTCAATGCTCTCGAAGGAGTCAGGGCTGCAGTGACGCTGGAGCCTCCTGTGGCAGAGGTGGAGTTTACCGGGGACAGGATCTATACCCTTGCAGAACTGCAGAAACAGGTGACTGAAGAGGCCGGAGAATATACATTGAGTGAATAATGAATTTGTCAGGACAGAATGACCTGCTGAAAATGGTGCAGGACGGAAAGCCGATGACCCTCGGACAGCAGCTCAGGCTCACCGTGGAGCTCAGTATTCCTGCCATCATCTCTCAGATTTCCTCCATCCTCATGCAGTTCATAGATGCGTCCATGGTAGGAAGTCTGGGTGCGGGACCTTCTGCATCCATAGGCCTGGTCTCCACCACCACCTGGCTTTTTGCCGGCCTGTCGGTGGCCTGTGCCACAGGATTCTATGTCCAGGTGTCGCATCTGTTAGGCTCGAAAGACACGGCCAATGCCAGGAACGTACTCAGACAGTCTCTGGTGATGAGCCTGATTTTCAGTCTGACAGTCTGCATCATCGGCTGTGCCGTCAGCTGGCCGCTTCCCCGGTGGCTTGGTGGAGAGGAAGCCATACGTCACGATGCTTCGATGTATTTCCTGATATTCATCCTCTCACTGCCGGCCCTTCAACTGAACATGCTGGCCAGCGGCATGCTCCGTAGCAGCGGAAACATGGTTACTCCCAGCCTCCTGAATGTCCTGATGTGTCTTTTGGACGTCATTTTCAATTTTTTCCTGATTTTCCCGTCCAGAACAGTGACATTCCTGGGGCTCGATTTTTTTGTTCCTGGTGCAGGACTCGGCGTGACAGGTGCCGCCATCGGTACGGCGCTGGCTTCCGTCATAGTGGCTGCCATGCTGCTGCATTCATTGTGCGTGAAGTCTCCTGAACTGAATCTTGTGCAGGAGAAAGGCAGCTTCCGTCCTACGTGGCAGTGTTTCAGAAACGCCATAGGCATTGCCTTGCCGATGGGATGCGAAAGGGTGATCATGTGCGGGGCGCAGATCATGTCTACCGTCATCATTGCCCCTTTGGGCACCATAGCCATTGCCGCGAACTCGTTCGCGATCACTGTCGAAAGCCTGTGTTATATGCCGGGACACGGTGTGTCGAATGCAGCTACGACCCTGGTAGGTCAGAGCATTGGGGCTGGAAGACGGGACCTGACCTGGCGGTTCGCCCATATTTCGGTCTGGATGGGTATAGCGGTCATGACTGTCATGGGAGTGGTGATGTATATGACTGCTCCTGCCATGATGGGTATCATGACACCGGACATGGCAGTTCAGGAGCTGGGCGCGGGGATTCTCAGGATAGAGGCCTTTGCAGAGCCGATGTATGCGGCCTCTATAGTAGTCTACGGTGTATTCGTGGGAGTGGGGGACACTCTCGTGCCGAGTATCATGAATCTCGCGAGCATCTGGGCAGTCAGGCTGACTCTGGCGGCTGCATTGGCCCCGAAATTCGGCCTTCAAGGTGTCTGGATAGCGATGTGTGCCGAACTTTGCTTCCGCGGCATCATCTTCCTCATCAGGCTATACAGAAAGAAATGGCTGAAATGAAAAACATTTTGTAAATTTGTACGCATCAAACAGATTTGAACCGGAAATATGAAGATTTCAAGCAAATACAAGGTCCGCGAAATGGCAGGGCAGCATGTGGTGATCATACAGGGCAGGAACGGTGAAGACATGACGAAAATCATATCGCTGAATGATTCCTCGCTTTTCCTGTGGAACAGAATGAACGGCAGTGAATTTTCGGCCGATGACGTGAAGTCTGCCCTTATGTCCGAATACGGCATAGATGAGGCCACGGCTTCCCGCGATGCCGAAGCCTGGTGCCGGCAGCTGAAGGACTGCAACCTTCTGGCTTAATTCCTGCCGGATGAAATTTCGGGACATATTCTCGATCATACCTGAAAGTTACAGGAAGAGGGGCATGCTCGTAGCTGCGTCCCTCTTCTTCAGGGCCATACTCGATTTTGCAGGAGTGGTGGTTTTCATCCCTGTCCTTGCCAGGGTGCTGGAAAAGGAAGGGGATATCGTCTCGGTACTTCCAGTGGCCGGAGCTGCATTGGCTTTCATTCTGGTCAAGAGCATGGCTGTCGTATGGCTGACCCGATACAGAAGCCGCTTCGTCTATTCTCTGTACGGTACGCTGGCAGACACCCTTCTCAGGACTTTCACGGGCAAGGGCCTGCTGTTCATCAGGCAGTCGAACAGCGTGGATCTGGCGAACAAGGTGAATGCCGTGACCATGACATTCATTTCCGGCGTGATACTTTCCCTGCTGAATGTCTTTTCGTCCGTCATTCTTCTGGTCATCATTCTGACGGCACTTTTCCTTTACGAACCGCTTCCCACCCTGGCTCTGGTGCTGGTGATAGGGCCTTTCATGTTTTTCTATTCCTATTTCGTCAGGAACAGGATGAAAAGTCTGGGGGAGAGGGAGAACCAGGCCAGGCGCGATCAGGTGCGCTCAGTGTTCGACCTGTTCAGGGGATATCCCGAATATTATATAAACCACGCTCTCGAACATCAGATGGAGGCTTTCCATTCCAGCATAGATGAAGTCGCCGATGTCCGTGTCAGGACCGAGTCCTATTCATCTGCATCTTCCGGTTTCATGGAGATCACCGTGATGCTTTCCATCATACTTCTGATGCTGCTGTCCGTATCCTCTTCATGGGGGCTGTCCATGACTTTCGGCATTTTCGCCCTCTCCGCCATGAAGATACTTCCTTCGGTACGCTCCATCGTGGCCGGCTGGCAGGCTGTCCAGACTTCCATGTACAGTATCGATGTCCTGAAAGAAATACTGGCGCCGGCAGATAAGGGTGCCCTGCGGGCAATGCCGCCGTCGGCGGAATACTGGGGACGACACTCAGCTCCAAATGCGTCCGGCCTCGATTTTACCGGAAGTATCTCGCTGCGCTCCGTTTCGTTCCGCTATGACGCGGATTCTCCTGAAATCTTCCATGATTTCAGTCTCGAAATCCGAAAGGGCGAATACGTGGGTATAAAAGGGCATTCCGGAGCGGGGAAGACGACACTGTTCAATCTGCTGATGGGATTCTATACCCCGCAGAAAGGCGGTCTGTATGTGGATGACGAGAAAATCACTCCCGACAATGTGCATCTCTGGCAGGAAAAGCTGGGTTATGTGCCCCAGGACGTCTTTCTGGTAAGCGGTACCTTTGTGGACAATGTCGCTTTCGGGAAATCTCCGGACCAGGCTGACAGGCGGAAAATCGAGCATATTTTCAGAAAGGTGGGACTCTGGGACTGGATATCCACACTGCCGCAGGGAATCGATACGCGGCTGGCGGAGGCCGGCAATTCCATTTCCGGCGGACAGAAGCAGAGGATAGGCATAGCGAGAGCTCTGTACAAGGGAGCCTCGGTACTCTTTTTCGATGAGGCCACTTCATCAGTGGACATGAAGGCGGAAAGCGAGATAAACAGGTTCGTCACCGAGTTGTCGCATGAGGACGAGTCGCTGACAGTCATAGTGATAGCACACAGACAGGAAACCCTCGCTTCATGTGCCCGCATCATCGACATTGATTCGGTACGATGACCGGTTTGGAACAATAGTAGAAAAACGAATATGGAAGAAAGAAGAATATCTGTTGCAGACCTGTGTTTCTCAGTCACAGGCGGGTCATATCTGCATTATATCGACAGGTCAGGCGCATTCAGGGATTTCATGACCGGGAAGACTCCTGATTTTTACATTAAGTCCGAACTCGACGAATCCGCGATTCTGCGGTCGGACGCATATCTGGGGAAAGAAGTCTGCTATGAAATAAGCTATGAAGGGATAGACTGTTCCTATGGCAAGGTCGGGGACCGGATTTATTTCGATATGAAGTCACCTGACAAAAGTTCCGTTCTCGTACTGATGTGGAAGCCCGGTGCATCCGAAATATACAGCACGGACGGAAAATACTCTCCTTCCATAGTGCGCTTCGGTCTCTGGATGGCCTTCAACATGCTGTCAGTCACACGGAAATGTGCGGCAGTACACAGTTCCGTGAACGTATGCCACGGTATGGCCGCGATGTTTCTCGGCGAATCCGGTACGGGAAAAAGCACACATACCAGGCTTCTCCGGGAAAGATATCCGGATATGTTCCTGCTGAATGATGACAGTCCTTTCGTCAGGGTCCACGACGGCGGGCAGGTCATCGTCTACGGTTCTCCATGGAGCGGCAAGACACCATGTTACAGACAGGAAAACTATCCGCTGAGGGCGATGGTGAGGCTGAGTCAGGCTCCGTTCAACAGGATTTCCGCTCTTCCGCCTCTGCAGGCGATAGGCGCACTGCTGCCGTCCGCCCCGCCTGCCTTCAACTATGTCGAGGAGACTTCCGACATGGTATGCGAATTCGTGTCCGATGTAGTCTCATCAGCGTCATTCTATCATCTGGAGTGTCTTCCGGACACTGCAGCGGCAGAATTGACGTACAGTACGGTGTTCGGTGATGTCAGGTAAGATGCCGCAGACTATCGTCATCCCGAATGACGTATTCTTCGCCAGTGTCTGCGAGAGCCTGGCCGAGGGACGGCCCGTGACTTTTACAGTGAAAGGTTACAGCATGTTTCCTTTCATGAGGAATGAAAAGGACCGTGTCTGTCTGGAAAGATATGACGGCAGGATGCTGGCGGTGGGGGAGGTGATATTGTTCATATATCACGGCAAACATATCCTCCACAGGATATATTCAGCGGAGATGTCGCCGGACGGACGTCCTCTCTACAGGACGATGGGGGACGGAAATGTGAGAGGGGTGGAATATGCGCGGCCAGAAGACATTTCCGGTGTGATGCTGAAGAGAATCACACCGGCCGGCAATGAATGGTATTGCAATTCAGTTTCCTGGAAAATAGCCTCATCGCTGTGGTTGAGGCTGCTGCCTGTCAGGAGGCTATTACTGGCTGTCCTTCGGCGTATCAGGCGATGAGTCTGCGGCACTGTCCGGTTTTCCGGGATGTCCGTCTTTATCGGGCTTCGGCCTGGCGTTGAGTGCCGTCATGGCCCTGTCGGGTCCTACGGTGGCAAATGCCTTGATGCCGGCGATCACTCTTTCGCATATTTCAGGCATCTGTTTCCTCTCATCTTCGCTCAGTTCGCCGAGTACGAAATCTATCTGTCCTCCGCGGCTGAAATTGTTGCCGATACCGACTCTTATCCTCGCATATTCCTGACTGCCGAGCAGTTCGGTGATGTTTGTCAGTCCGTTGTGTCCTCCTGCACTGCCGTTCTTGCGCATGCGGAGTGTCCCGAAAGGGAGATTCAGGTCATCCGAGATGACGATGAGGCGGTCCAGCGGAAGTTTGAGCTCGTTCATCCAGTATCTGACTGCCTTGCCGCTCAGATTCATGTATGTGGACGGTTTCAGCAGGGTGAATCTGCGCCCTTTGAAAGTGATTTCCGCCGTACTTCCGTACCTTCCGGACTGGAAAACAGTATTGGATGCCTGAACCCAGGCATCCAATACCATAAAACCCATGTTATGTCTGGTATTTGAATATTCGGCGCCGATATTTCCGAGTCCGGTCACCAGAAAGTTCTCCATACCCGATAGATTCAGTTATACTGATTACGCGTTCTGGGCAGCCTGTGCTGTAGCACGGGTAGCCCTTACGGAGCAGATGATAGTACCCTTAGGCGACACGATGTTGATGTTGTCATAGTGGAGGTCGCCTGCAACGATCTGCTTGCCTATTGTCAGATGGGTAGTGTCTACTTCCAGACTGTCAGGAAGGTTCTCGATGAGGGCGCTGATACGGAGCTTGCGTGAAGAAACCAGAAGTTTTCCTCCGAGTTTTACGCCTTCAGAGTGACCTGTGATCACTACAGGAACATCTATCACTACCGGCTTGTCATCAGTGATGGCGAGGAAGTCTACGTGGAGAGCCTCGTCGGTGACAGGATGCCACTGTACTTCATGAAGCACTGCCTTGAATTTCTTTCCGTCGTTGAGTTCGAGCTCTACGATGTAGGAATTAGGAGTGTGGGTAAGCGCTTTCAGATCCTTTGCTGTCACTGTGAAGAGGACATTCTCGATGCCTGAACCGTAAATGTTGCAAGGAACAAGTCCCTGTTTGCGGATGCTTTTTACTGTGGCCTTGTTGCCAGCCTCGCGGACAACGCCTTTCAATTCAATGTGTTTCATCTTGTTTGATTTGAAAATGTGTTACTCAGTCCGTCTCCGGACCCCATTGCACCAAAAGCCCCTCGGCTTTTAGGGGCTGCAAATATACAAAAAAAAGTCATGTCAAAGCCTTCGCATGAATTTTTTTTTATCAATAGATAGGGAGGTCCGAAATCCAGTTGGTCGCCTGATTCCATTTGAAGTCCTTGTAGTAATCGTTCAGGTAGTCTCTGTAGTAGCTGGAGCTGACAGCCGTAGGCAGGTACATGCTCAGTCCGCAGAACCTGTCTACCTTGTTGCTGAAGAAATAGAAATAAGGAGTGTGAGCCTTGTATAGTATGCAGTCTTCGAGTGCTGTATCGATTTCTGCCATCTCTCTTTCATCCGCTATCCGGCTCAGTATGTCCCGGAAGTCGTAGAAATATCTGGTCTGGTAGTTCAGCTTCTGCACTTTCGACGGGTCTATTCCTCCCAGCTGGCCGGCATGGTCTCCGAATATTCCGGAACTGATATCGGCGAGATGATCGAGCATGCTGCAGTCCACTACCGAAATGAGGGCGGACCTGTACTGGCCGCTCAGCGAATCATAGTGCCCGAAATAGTCCTCCGCCACACCGATGAGATTCGACGGGTTTTCTTCCAGAAGACGGCTGGTGATATTCGTGTAGACCATCCCGTCGGCCAGGATTTCCTCGGAGGAGAATACCAGATATTCGCACTTGTCTTTCAGCTCGTATGCCACTTCCACCCCTCCTGTCAGACAGGCATCGAAGATGATGTAGCTGAGTCTGAAAGGTATGGCTGCAGCGAAGTCCTTGACATCCATTTCCGCTCCCGTGCCCCCGTCCTGGCCTATGCTCCTCATGGAAAACTGTGGGGGAAGCCATCCAGTGGAATGCGACGAGAATATCATACCGTATTCTTTCGACGGGAAATTCTTTTTGACGTATGAGAGGACATCGGTCAAAGTCGACGGGTCGACAGCCCTGGTATCTTCCGGCCATGTTTTTATAGTGTCTCTTACAGCTTTTCCGTCACGGTTTCTGTACAGTCTGATGAGGCAAGGGGGATTGTCAGTGCGGTAGTTGTAGTCAGAAACCGAGTGGTGGGCAAGTACAAGAAGATTGTCACAGTAGCCGTATCCTTCAGGAAGATAGTTTTCGCTGATGTCATCGATGTCATCCCGCAGGGCAGAGGAAAGGTTGTTGTACCCGGCCGAATATACTATCAGAGTCCTTCTGGAGTCCGGAGCGGGATTTCTGGTCGCAGTTCCCTGGCTTCCGTTCCAGAACTGTCTCTGTTCCGAGAAGTCGAGTTTCAACGTGTCGCTGCATGATGCGGCAGAGACTGCCGTAACCGCGGCCAGCAATATATGGCGTATGATTTTCATCTGTCTTTCCGATTCCGGTGCTACCTCAAAACTTTGCAAAGGTAGTAATATTTCCCGAAACTTTTCGGGAATATTATATGGTGCTCCCGGAAAAAATGGTATATTTGTAAAGTTGAAAATATGTGTCATCAAACTCTGCAGTAACATTATCTAACAATATCATGGGAAAAAATCTATTCAAAGTCATTGCCATCATGGCGGCAACGATGGTGCTGTCATTGCAATGTTCGGTAAGGGAGGAACTCGTTCCGGATTCCTCGGCTGGTCCGGTCAGGACCGTGACCATCTCCATTTCAGCGGCTGAACCTCATGTCTCCGAAGATCCTGCTACCAGAACGGCCCTCGCTGACGGTTACAGGGTGATCTGGCAGGAGGGAGATTATGTCTATATAAACGGAAGTCGGTACCCTGTCATCCCGGATCCGGAAGATCCGGCCAGGGCTACTGTAGAGAATGTGCCGGAAAGCCAGGAGTATGCGGCTTATTTCGGCGATGGCTGGCATGCAGGTGACAACATGGACATAGCTTACAACAGTCGTATGTATTATGCTGAAAACTCATTCGGCCGCATCTCCAACCCGATGTTTGCCTATAGCACCACTCCGGTGCTGCAGTTCAGGAATCTTTGCGGGATACTCAGGCTGGCGGTTACAGGTACAGGGGAACTGAGGAGTATTGCCTTCACTCCGGATTCCCCGGATGATTATCTGTCAGGGACTTTTTCTGTGGATTTGAACGAGATCAGGGAAAACGGCATCCCGGAGTCTTTCGAATTCGTAAGATATTCGGAAGAGGATTCGTATGATTCGGCCATTTGGGAATATTATCCGGGTGACGAAGGATCCGGTCCGATACGTCTGGGAGCGGAGCCTGCCTATTTTTACTTCGTGCTGCCTCCGAGGACCTATGATGGCTTTACCGTCACCATGACCGATATGGAAGGGAATGTCGCCATGAAGCATATGGGCGCCCCTGTTGAAATCGGCCGTTCGAAGATCGTACCTATGAAACCGTTCGAATTTGAACCGGTGGAGAAACCTGAAATAAAGATTCTGGGAACGGAAGGGCTTTCCATAAGATATCAGGTGAAAGCCAGGCCGGGATCATGGATCAGAACCGGTGTGGTATATGCTGATATTTATGACAGTTTCCCTGAGGCGGACCTTGATGACGAGTCTTCATGGGAAATGGTGAACAGGTATATTTATGCGTATTATTCCCTTTTAGAGCCAGTCGGAGGGGTGCCGGTACAGGTGGGAGATGACGGTACATATACTTTTACGGCCGATCATGTCTATAACATAAACATGGATGAAAACATTCCGATGAGTGCCGGTTCCGGATATTATGTGACTGCGGCATATTCAGACCGGGGATATTATATTTTCGGAGTGCCTGTCATATCGGACAGGGAGGAAATCGAAGCTGTAGGAGGTGAAGGTCCCGGAATCGATATCCGGGTAGATGAATCAAGTCCGTATTATCTTGTGAGAGCCATTCTTTGGTCACCGTCATCAGATGTGAAGGGCGTCAGTGTGTGCATTATCCCAAATCAGGAATATGACAGATATATTGCTCAGGGACTTGATGACAGGAATATCCTTCAGCTCCGGGCTGACGTGCTTGAAGATATCACAGGCATTCAGTCAGCAATCAGTTACGAGGTGGATGCAGTTCCGTCATGCGAATATGTGATACTTGCCATGGCTGCTGATGAAAACGGGGCCGAGTCAATGTCCAAAGAGACATGGACTACGCCTGGTTATCTTCCTGAGAACCCTCAGTGGGAACTGATTTCAGACGGGAAGACTTCCATGGATATATATACGTACATGTCAGAGGAGTCGTTAGAGTGCCGCCTTACGGGTCTGAGTGCATACAAGATGACCGGCAGTGGTACTGACGGAGACATTTACAGGATTGATTGCAATTTTTCCGAAACCGGAGATCTGGCGACTTTCTGGGAGAGTTCGGGCCTTGTTCTTTCCGGAAATGGTTCAGAGTCGCTTTATCTGGTCGTGAGGGAAAGAGTTGATGAATATGGTAACGTTTACGAGAATGTATATTTCTTCCCTGAAGAATATTATACAGGTTTCAGCCATGGCGGAAATCCTGTATATCTCGGAGAAGGCCGCGGCAGTGTCAGCACATACGAGGCTGATCTTTCCCTCTCTCTCAGTTCGTATCTTACTACTGACTGGACTGATGACTACCTTTATTTAGGTTCGGTTTCTATGCGTATAAATATCGACTTGCCTGGAGGTATGACCGGAGGCGAGACCGGAAATGAAAATTTCGAGGAGGATGAAACTCAGCCGTGGGAATAAAAAATGTAAATCGAATAAATTGACGGAAAAATGAAAACGACTAATATACTGAAAGCGATTCTGCTTCTGATACTGGGGTCTTTTCTTCTGGTCCAGTGCGAGAAGTCGAGTGTGAATGTTGATAACGGTGACAAGCCTGATACTGAGGTTCCTGACGACCCGGATGATGACGAGGACGACCCAGATCCAGACCCTGACCCAAATCCAGACCCTGACCCTGATCCTGATCCAGACCCTGATCCTGATCCAGACCCAGACCCTGATCCAGACCCAGACCCTGATCCTGATCCAGACCCAGACCCTGATCCAGACCCAGACCCTGATCCAGACCCTGATCCAGATCCAGACCCTGATCCAGATCCAGACCCTGATCCAGATCCAGACCCTGATCCAGACCCAGACCCAGATCCAGACCCAGACCCGGACCCTAATCCTGATCCTGATCCAGACCCTGATCCTGATCCAGACCCTGATCCAGATCCAGACCCTGATCCAGATCCAGACCCAGACCCAGATCCTGATCCAGACCCTGATCCAGATCCAGACCCAGACCCAGATCCTGACCCGGAACCTACTCCGGACAAGGATGGAATGTACAATGAGGATTATGATATAGAAGCTGAAAAAGACTGGGTCGACTGATTACGACCTGAAAGCATTGGCCGGCAGATTTGAAGTCTGCCGGTTTTTTCTTATTTTTGCCGCCGGCGGCAAACGCATTCCGTCCGCGCATTTCGCCCGGAAGGGCGGTATTTTTTAGCGCGGGCGAAATGCAAGCCGATGCAACATTGAAAAAAGAAAATTATTAATAATTATTTAATTATGATAAAAATAAATAAAATGATGGCAACAATAGGAGCCGCCACCCTGATGGTATCCTGCACCGGCACCGGGCAGAAAACCTCGGGCGATTTCAAGTATCTTATAGACGAATTCGCAGACCTGAAGATCATGCGATACAGGATTCCTGGCTGGGACCAGCTCACTCTTCGGCAGAAAGAATATGTCTACCACCTCGGTGAAGCCGCCAAGTATGGACGCGACATCATATGGATGCAGAATTGCGAAGTGAACCTTCCTATCAGGAAAGCCGTCGAGACTATCATCAGCGAATATGACGGGGACAGGGAGTGCAAGGACTACCAGGATTTTCTGGTATATGCGAAAAGACTCTTCTTCAGCAACGGAATACACCACCACTATGCTGAGGACAAGTTCTTCCCTGAGTGCTCACGTGATTATTTCAGGTCCCTGCTCGCAGCTACAGGACAGGAAGCTTCCGCTGACAGTCTCCTGGAATGGATATACAATCCTGATATCTTCCCTCAGAGAAAATCCATCGACAAGGCCGGTGATATCGTAGCCAAGTCTGCGGTGAATTTCTATGATGGCGTCACACGTGCGGAGGTGGAGAAATTCTATGCCGATATGGCAGATCCGGATGACCCGCAGCCGATATCATACGGCCTGAACAGCAAGCTGGTGAAAGGAGAGGACGGTGTCATACGTGAAGAAGTCTACAAGGTAGGCGGACTTTATGGGGCCGCTCTCGAAAAGATTGTCGCGGAACTCGGGAAAGCCAGGGCTTTCGCGGAGAACGCGACACAGGAGAAATACATAGACCTGCTCATGGAGTATTACCGCACCGGAGACCTGAAACTTTGGGATGCGTACAATATCGAATGGGTGAACGACACTCTCGGTACCGTAGATTTCGTGAACGGATTCGTGGAGGACTACAATGACCCGCTTGGCCGGAAAGCCACATGGGAAGGTCTGGTGAACATCAAGGACCATGCAGCCTCCGCCCGCACTGAAATCATCAGCGAGAATGCCCAGTGGTTCGAGGACCATTCGCCGGTGGATGCAAGATTCAAGAAACCGGTCGTAAAAGGTGTGTCGGCAAAGGTCATCGATGCCACGACACTGGCCGGAGACTGCTATCCTTCTACCCCGATAGGGATCAATCTCCCTAATGCAGACTGGATCAGACGCGACTACGGCTCGAAATCCGTGACTATCGCGAATATCACGCATGCCTATGACCTGGCTGCCCAGGAGTCGCCGAACAGCACGCTGAAGGAGTTCGCATGGTCTGAGGCGGAAGTGGCTGACGCCAAAAAATACCTGACTCTGACCGATGAGATACATACGGATCTGCATGAATGTCTGGGACATGGCTCGGGGCAGCTCCTTCCAGGCACTTCTGCCAATGCTCTCGGCGAGTACAGTTCCACTCTCGAAGAGACGCGTGCCGATCTTTTCGGCCTGTACTATATCGCCGATCCGAAACTGGTCGAACTGGGTATCCTTCCGAATGATGAAGCCTGGAAACCGCAGTATTCGAACTATATCAGGAACGGTCTGATGGTACAGTTCACCCGCGTGGAGCTTGGCAAGAAGAACACCGAAGCCCACATGCAGAACCGCAAGCTGATAGCCGAGTGGTGCTACGAGGCCGGCAAGGCAGACAATGTGATAGAAAAGAAGACACGTGACGGAAAGACCTATTTCGTGGTGAATGACTACGATGCACTCCGCGGCCTGTTCGGCAAGCTGCTTGCCGAGGTGCAGCGAATCAAGTCGGAAGGTGACTATGCTGTCGGCAAGGCTCTGGTAGAGACATATGCAGTAGATATAGACCCGGAACTTCACAAGGAAGTCCTGGAAAGATACAAGGCTCTGAACCTCAAACCGTACGGCGGCTTTGTAAACCCCGAGATCATCCCTGTCGAGAAGCATGGGAAGGTCGTGGACTACAGGGTGGAATATCCTGACGACTATCTCGGCCAGATGATGGAGTACGGCAGAAAATATTCTACGCTCTGATGTTGGTTCCCAGGCAGATAATTCCGGAGTACGCTTCCTATCTCAGGATAGAAAGGGCGATGTCTGAAAATACGGTCTCGTCATATGTTTCAGACCTGACCCTGTTCTTCGACTCTCTTTCCAAGGCGCCGGAAGAAATATCCGCCGATGACATCATGACATATTTCAGTGACCGCAGGTCAATATCGAAACGGACGCAGGCGCGCATATTGAGCGCCATGCGTTCGTTTTTCAATTATCTTATACTCGAAGGATACATCACTGACAATCCATGCGACCGGGTGGATGCTCCGAAAACGGGGCGCCGGCTTCCGGAGGTGCTGTCGGTGGAGAATGTAGACGCCATGATTTCTTCAGTGGATACCGCTTCGTGGACAGGTCTGAGAGACCGCGCACTGCTGGAAGTGATGTACGGCTGCGGTCTGAGGGTCTCGGAGGCCGTGACTCTGAAGATATCGGATATTTTCTTCAGGGAAGGTTTCGTGCGCATCATCGGAAAGGGTGACAAGCAAAGGCTGGTCCCGCTTGGAGACATGGCATCGGAGGCTCTGGAGAGTTATCTGCAGGCCAGGCCTGAGCCTGATGACCCGAAAAATTCGGATTATGTATTTCTGAATGTGCGCGGCGGAAGACTGTCCAGGGTCTCGGCTTTCAATCTGGTGAAAAGCGCCGCCCTGGCTGCAGGGATAACGAAGACTATCTCGCCGCATTCACTCAGGCATTCGTTCGCTACGCATCTGATAGCCAACGGTGCGGATTTGAGGGCGGTGCAGGAGATGCTGGGGCACGAAAGCATACTCACTACTGAAATCTACACCCATATAGACCCTGCCACCTGGCAGTCCGTCATTCTCAGATCGCATCCGCGAAAAAAACAGGAATAGCCGGTCATCACCAACGAGGCTATAATAACGTCAGTTCGACGAATTATTCTACTAAGTACCAGAGACTTCGTCGAACTGACGTTACGATTTCTCCGAAATCTCTTTCCTTTTACGTGTCACCCCTCCTAAATTGGGTGACCCAGTCACCCAATTACGTCTTTCTTCGAAAGACTAGCCCTGTCTTAACCCCCTGCACCCCCTATTAGGGGGATTTTCTTAGGCCTCTCGTATGGGAGGACTTGCCTACGGATTCGTTCCTCGAATCCTCTACAGAGGTAGTTCTCTGAAATTCACTGCGTTCTTTTCATCAAACTCACGTTATAATAGCTTATCGGCTTTTATAGCCTCGTTGTAGCAGTGGCGGCACAGGGGTTCGTACACATCCTTTTCTCCCAGGACTACCAGATCCCCGTTTTGGGAGAGACGGTGCGAATTGTTTGCAGGACTTCCGCATCTGACGCAGATGGCATGTACTTTCTGAACGTCTTCGGCTACTGCCATCAGTGCAGGCATCGGCCCGAAAGGTTTGCCTGCAAAATCAGTGTCCAGACCTGCTATGATCACCCTTATCCCCCTGTTCGCCAACGTCTGAGCCACTTCGACTATGGTATCGTCAAAGAACTGGGCTTCATCTATTCCGACCACGTCCACATCGCTCGAAAGCAGAAGCATGCTTGCAGGCGTGTCTATGGGAGTCGACGGTATGCTGTGAAAATCATGGGACACGACCTGGTCGTCAGAGTATCTGATGTCGATGGCCGGTTTGTAGATTTCCACTCTCTGGTTTGCAAACTGGGCACGTTTGAGCCTTCTGATCAGTTCTTCCGTCTTTCCTGAAAACATGGACCCGCAGATCACCTCTATGGAACCTGCTTTTTTTACGCATTCTGAAAACATTTCACTAAATTTGCAGTTCGGAGTGCGAAGATACGCAAAATTTGCTCATGGGAAAACTTTATATTGTCCCGACTCCTGTCGGAAATCTTGAAGATATGACTTACAGGGCAGTGAATGTCCTGAAATCCGTGGACCTGATACTGGCTGAAGATACCAGAACCAGTTCCGTGCTTCTCAGGCATTACGACATTCACGGCCGCCTGGAATCCCATCACAAGTTCAATGAGCACAAGACTGTCACTCTTGTCAGGGAGAGGATTCTTGCCGGTATGGATGTGGCTCTGATCAGCGATGCAGGCACTCCGGGGATTTCCGATCCGGGTTTTCTTCTGGTGAGAACCTGCGTGGAGGAGGGAATAGAGGTAGAGACCCTGCCGGGAGCCACGGCATTCGTTCCTGCTCTGGTGAGTTCCGGTTTTCCGTGCGACCGTTTCTGCTTCGAGGGCTTCCTGCCCGTGAAGAAAGGGCGGCAGACCAGACTTTCGGAACTTTCCACGGAGCACAGGACCATGATATTCTACGAATCGCCTTACCGTCTGGTGAAGACGCTTGAGCAGTTTGCGGAGTATTTCGGGGCGGAACGGGGCTGTTCCGTGGCCAGGGAAATATCGAAGAAATTCGAAGAGCATAAGCGCGGGACATTGGAAGATGTGGCCCAATGGTATTCCGCACATGAGCCGAAAGGCGAAATAGTCATTATAGTGGAGGGGGCTCCTGAAAAGGAGAAAGTGAAGGAGAAGAAAAAATGGAAAACGGAAGAAGAAGCTCCGGAAAAGAGGAACGGAGCGGACTGAAATCCTCATTTGCGGCAGGAGTCGCCGCACTAGTGTTTCTGATCATAGGCTACCAGTCTGCACTTTTCATACACAAGGCTTCCGTGCTGAAGATTCTGGGAAACAAGGACGCCCCGGACACCGTCTTCGTGATAGACAGGACGCTGGCTGAACGCATTCTGAAGCCTTTGCCTGCCGAAAGGCTGGAGACCATGCGCAAGACCCTGCAGGGGAAGGATGTCTATGTGGTGAAAAAGGAATCGCCTCACAGTCCCCAGGCCAGGGCGGTCAGGGAAAAGGCCACCCCGAAAAGCGTGGAGAATTTCCGTTTTGATCCGAACACGGTCGCTGTACCTGATCTTGTCAGGCTCGGGTTTACAGAACGGCAGGCTGCCGCCATAGACAACTACCGGAAAAAAGGAGGCGTGTTCAGGCGCAAGTCGGACTTCGCGGAATCTTTCGTGGTGGCCGATTCTGTCTATGCCAGACTGGAGCCGTACATAGACATTCCGCTGCTGGATCTCAATCTCGCAGACTCTGCGGCATTTGACCGTCTCCCCGGGATAGGAGGCTATTTCGCCGCCAGGATGGTGGAGTTCCGCAGACTGCTCGGCGGTTCGTATTCATACAAGGAGCAGCTGATGGACATATGGCGTTTTGACCGGGAAAAGTTTGATGCCCTTTCGGATCTGGTTGCCGTCGGTGACGGCAATGTCAGGCCATATCCCCTGTGGACCCTTCCAGCCGATTCATTGAAACTGCATCCGTATATAGGGTCATATGCCGCGCGGGGGATCGTCATCTATCGCGAGAACAATCCCAGGTCGGCGTGGACTGTGGAGGCTCTTGCCGAAGCCGGAGTACTCAAACCGGAAATGGCGGCCAAACTCTCCCGCTGCCGTATCCTGTCTCCGTAGCTGTCTTGCTGTCATTCGTGGAATGGATATTTGCGGATGGTGTTACTCAGGCTGTCTTTACTGTCATTCGTGGAATGGATATTTCCGGATGGTGTTATTCAGGCTGTTTTTGCTGTCATTCGTGGAATGGATATTTGCGGAGATGTAGTGGCCGGACTATTTACTCCCGTCAGGGAGTTATGTTTTTGGTCCGGCCACTACATCTCCGCGATATTATTATCATTTCAAGAACCTTTTGATCAGTTTCTCCTTGGTAGACGAATACGGCTGATACCTCATCGGAAGATCAAGCCAGAACGGCTTGTCCACGATGCTCTTCAGATGTGAGAATGTCTCGAATCCGAACCTGCCGTGATAATGTCCCATGCCGCTTTCGCCCACTCCTCCGAACGGGAGGGCCTCCGAGGCCAGATGAATGATCGTGTCGTTTACGCATCCGCCTCCGAAATGCAGTCTCGAAATGAAAAATTCCTTCTGTTTCCTGTCACTTGCGAAGATGTACACAGCCAGAGGACGGGGATGACTCTCCACGTAACTGGTTATTTCTTCCGGGTCGCTGTATGTGAGGACCGGCAAGAGAGGACCGAAGATTTCGTCCTGCATTATCCTGACACTGTCGCAGTCCCGGGCGCTGATGCTGCCCAGTCTGAAAACGGCAGGAGATATTTTCAGTCTTCCCGGGTCCGTGAAACCTCCGAAAACGCATTTCTGCCGGACTTCGTCCATGGTGTCGCAGAGCCGGTCGAAATGTTTCCTGTTTATGATTTTTCCATAGTCAGGATTTGCCAGCTGGTCGAGTCCGTACATCCCGAGGATTTCCCTTTTGCAGTTTTCCACGAAACTGTCCACGATACTTTCGTGGACAATGACATAGTCGGGGGCCACGCATGTCTGTCCGCAGTTCAGGAATTTTCCGAATACAATACGTGCCGCTGACACCCTGATGTCCGCGGAGGGGGTGACTATCACCGGGCTTTTGCCTCCCAGTTCGAGTGTTACAGGGGTGAGGTGGCGGGCCGCCTTTTCCATCACCAGCCGTCCTACCGTCTTGCTTCCGGTGAAAAAGATATAGTCGAATTTCTGTTCCAGCAGGTCAGAATTCACATCGCGCCCTCCTTCCACTACTGCGGCTTCTTCCTCGGTGAAGACGGAGTTGACCAGTTTTTTGATCGCCGCCGATGTGGCAGGGGAGTAGGCGCTCGGTTTCAGAATGACGGTATTCCCGGCTGCCATGGCACTGACTAGAGGTGACATGCAGAGCAGGAAAGGGTAGTTCCACGGACTCATGATCAGGACATTGCCGTAAGGCTCAGGGATGATCCTGCTGGTGGCGGGGAATTGGGCGAGCGGAGTCCTGACCCGGCGCGGCCTGGCCCATTTTTTCAGATTCCGTATGGCGCAGGACAGTTCAGACAAGGTCATTCCGATTTCCGTCATGTAGGCTTCGGTCCGGCTTTTCCCCAGGTCTTCAGCCAGTGCGGCGATGATTTCTTCTTCGTTCGCCGAAATCTCGTTTCTGAGCCGTTTCAGGAGTTCCAGCCTCCGCTTCACGGAAAGAGTTCCTCCGCTGCGGAAGAACTCTCTCTGTCTTTCCAAAATTTCCATAACTTAAAATTTTGCTGCTGCCGTGTAGGTTTCCGAAATTCTTTTTTCTTCGAAATCTCCCTTCATTTTACGTGTCACCCCACCTAAATTGGGTGACCCAGTCACCCAATTACGTCTTTCTTCGAAAGACTAGCCCTGTCTTAACCCCCTGCACCCCCTATTAAGTTATTTCATAACTTTTCCTCGTTTCGCCTCGGATATAGCGGAATACATTCCGCCATACCTCTCGGCTTATCACTCGGTTAGGGGGATCTCGCTCCCTCCGGTCGCGGTTACTTCGTGACTTTTGACCCACCCACCTTGCCTACGGATTCGTTCCACGAATCCTCTAAAAGAGGTAGTCCTCTGAAATTCACTACGTTCTTTTCATCGAACTCACGTTAATTAATCAAAAAGATTTGAAACCTACCGCCTTCCTAACAAGGGAAAGCGTAGCCGCAGCACTTTCACGCGCCCTTTCACGACCCGAAGCCACTACCTTTGACAGGTAGGAGTCATCATTGTAAATGGCATCTATCCTCTCCCTGATCGGCAGGGTCATCTTGCAGATATCTGCCGCCAGCTGCTTCTTCAAATCTCCGTATCTGATGCTGCAGTCATTCCATTTTTCTGTGAAATAGTCCACTGTAGACTGGTCAGATACGAGTTTCAGCAGGGTGAACAGGTTTGCAATCACCTCAGGCATAGGAGAATCCGGCTCTGCAGGGCCTGAATCCGTCACGGCCTTCATCACTTTCTTCGTGATGGTCTTTTCGTCATCGTAGAGGTAGACTCCGTTCCCGTTGCTCTTTCCCATCTTTCCGCTGCCGTCCAGTCCGGGCACTTTTACCGCCCCTCCGCTGAACACGAGATTCCTCGGCTCCGGGAAGACTTCCTCGCCGTACATGTTGTTGAACCTGCGGGCGAAGACACGCGCCAGTTCCAGATGCTGCTCCTGATCCTTTCCTACAGGCACCCACTGTGCCCTGTGTACCAGAATGTCCGATGCCATCAGCACCGGGTAGGTAAGCAGGCCCGCATTCACGTTGTTCGGATTCTGGCGTACCTTTTCCTTGAATGTCACCGTCCTTTCCAGTTCTCCGACATATGCTATCATATTGAGGAGTACATACAGTTCGCTTATTTCCGGCACATCGCTCTGGATGTATATGGCCGACTTCTCGGGATCGAGTCCTGCAGCCAGATACTCTGCCAGAATGGTCTTCACGCTCGCATGAAAGTCATCCGGATGAGGATGGGTCGTGAGCGAATGAAGGTCTGCGATGAAGAAGAAGCATTTGTATTCGTCCTGTATCCTGACGAAGTTTCTCAATGCCCCGAAATAGTTCCCCAGATGGAGATGCCCTGTAGAGCGTATTCCGCTTAATACCGTATCCATTTCCTTAGTCCTTTATGTTAGCCATCGCTTCCCTGATCTTCCCTTCTATCTCTTCGCTCAGCTCTACGTTGTCTGTAAGAAGCTGCTTGACCGCTTCACGTCCCTGTGCCAGTCTGGTGTCTCCATAGCTGAACCATGAACCGCTCTTCTTGATGATGTCGAATTCCACGCCGAGGTCGATGATCTCTCCTATGTGGGAGATGCCTTCCCCGAAGACTATGTCGAATTCCGCTTTTTTGAAAGGTGGGGCGAGCTTGTTCTTCACGATCTTCACCCTGGTCCTGTTTCCGAGGGCTTCCTCACCGTCCTTGATCTGGGTGGTACGGCGCACGTCCACACGTACGGAGGCATAGAACTTCAGGGCGTTTCCGCCTGTGGTGGTCTCCGGGTTTCCGAACATCACGCCTATCTTGTCGCGCAGCTGGTTTATGAATATGCAGCAGGTATTGGTCTTGCTGATATTGGCGGTCAGTTTCCTGAGCGCCTGACTCATAAGTCTGGCCTGCAGTCCCATTTTCGAGTCTCCCATCTCGCCTTCGATCTCGGCTTTCGGCGTCAGTGCGGCCACCGAGTCGATGACGATGATGTCTATAGCGCCTGAACGGATCAGATTGTCCGCTATTTCCAGGGCCTGTTCCCCGTTGTCCGGCTGGGATATGAGCAATGTCTCCAGATTCACTCCGAGATTCTTGGCATAGGTCCTGTCAAAGGCATGCTCGGCATCGATGATGGCTGCTATGCCACCCTGTTTCTGGGCCTGGGCTATGGCGTGTATGGCCAGTGTGGTCTTTCCGCTGGACTCAGGTCCGAAGATTTCTATGACACGACCCCGAGGATAGCCTCCGATACCCAGGGCATGGTCGAGGGCTATGGATCCGCTCGGAATCACCGATACTTCCCATTTAGGCTGGTCTTCCCCCATCTTCATGATCGCGCCTTTCCCGTAATCCTTCTCGATCTTGTCGATAGTCGCCTGAAGTGCCTTCAGTTTTGCAGCGTTCACATCGACAGTTTCCTTTTCTACTTCTTTAGCCATAAATGCATGTTTTATTTTTCGTTTTCTGGCTCCGGGCTTTCCGGCAGCCGCAATAGACAAAGATACGAAAAAATCGCGATTTCCTATCCGCAGGTATGGAATTATTTTTAAATTTGCAAGAATCGGAAATTTTGGAAAGGCCTGAATATGAAGAAAAGACTTCTGGGAAAGACACCTGACGAACTCAGGGAAATAGTGCTGGAGGCGGGACTCCCCGGTTTCACTGCCGGGCAGATAGCCCAGTGGATATACAGGAAGAAAGTCAGGACGATAGATCAGATGACGAACATCTCCAGATCCGGAAGACAGAAGCTCTCAGAGGAGTATGAAGTGGGGGTGATTCCGTACACTGACCTTCAGATTTCACGTGACGGGACGAAGAAGTATCTTTTCCCTGTCAGATGCACCATGAAGTCAGGTCTGGCGCTCACTGATGACTGCAAGGTGGAAGAGTCCGGCCTGGAAGACGGAGCGGTCGAGGCCGTGATGATTCCCGATGAAGACAGGGCCACCCTCTGTGTTTCGGCCCAATCGGGCTGCAGGATGGGCTGCAGGTTCTGCATGACGGGCCGGCAGGGATTCCACGGGCATCTGTCGGCGGCGGATATCCTGTCCCAGTTCATGGCCGTGGATGAATCGGACCGTCTTACGAATGCCGTATTCATGGGCATGGGCGAGCCGCTGGACAACTGTGAAAATGTCATGCGTGCCATAGAGGTCCTGACATCTGACTGGGGTTTCGGCTGGAGTCCAAAGCGGATCACCCTGTCTACCATCGGTGTTCTGCCTGCCTTGAAAAGATATCTCGACGAATGCCGCTGTCATCTGGCCGTCAGTCTGCACGACCCTTTCCCTGAAGAGCGCTTCAGAATCATGCCTGTGGAAAAAGCCTTCGATATCAGGGATATACTCGATCTTGTCAGACAATACGACTTCACCGGACAGAGACGTGTAAGTTTCGAGTATACGATGTTTTCAGGCTTCAATGACTCTATACGTCACGCCGATGCCCTGAGCCGTCTGCTCAAAGGCCTGGAATGCCGTGTGAATCTCATCAGATTCCACCAGATACCTGATTTCCCATATGACTGTCCTTCGGATGCCGTCATCAGGAGATTTCAGGAGAGGCTGAACGCCAATGGCATACTGGCCACAGTCAGGGCTTCCAGGGGAGAAGATATACTCGCCGCCTGCGGCATGCTCGCAGGAAAACACAAGAAGTAGGTATGCGTTTCAGGATTCTTGCCACCATATTACTGCCTGCGGCAATGTCTTTGTTTTCCCTTGTCTCCGCGCCTGCTGACGCGGCGGAGAAGGGGAACAAATCCGGTATTGCCGGGGAACCGGCAGCCATACCGTATCCGCTTACGAAGGCTGATTCCCTGTCGGTGGGCCGCATAAGGGCGAGAATGGACAGCATCCGCCGGGAACGCCCCACTGTCGCTCTGGTACTCAGCGGAGGCGGGGCGAAGGGTGCGGCACAGATAGGGGTCCTGAAGTATCTGGAGTCGATAGACATGCCGATAGATATGGTGCTCGGTACCAGCATGGGAGGCCTTATAGGAGGAATCTATGCACTCGGATATACCGCAGACCAGATAGACTCCATCATCAGGACTGTGGACTGGACCATGGCCATGAGTGACGCTGTCCCGCGGGAATACATATCTTATGCGGAATCTGAATACAGGGAAAAATATGTCCTGTCCATCCCTTTCTATTATGACACGGACTATTACAAGGTCCTGCTCGAAGACGAGATGAAATATGTCGATACCAAGAGGTATGACGAACAGTTCAGTCTCGGTGCCGATTCCGGCAGACCTGCGGATCTGATAAAGGAGAATCTTCTGGGCAGTCTCCCGTCGGGATATATTTTCGGGCAGAATGTCTACAACCTTATAAACGGACTCTCCGTGGGCTATCAGGACAGCATAAGCTTTTCTTCGCTTCCGATCCCCTTTGTCTGTGTGGCTACCGAGATGGTCAGCGGTACGGCCAAATACTGGCACAGCGGGTATTTTTCCACCGCCATGCGATCCACGATGTCCATCCCCGGGGTTTTCGCTCCTGTGAAGGTGGACGGGATGGTGCTTGTGGACGGAGGCATGAGGGACAACTATCCTACGGCCATGGCCCGTTCCCTGGGTGCGGACATAGTGATAGGTGTGGAGGTTTCCACGGACAGAAAACAGTACAACGAGATAAACAATATAGGGGATATCATCAGCCAGGGAATAGACATGCTCGGACGCTCTGTGTATGAATACAATATGACTCTGGCTGACATAAACATCCATCCGCATCTGCCCGGATATGACATGATGAGTTTCGATGCGGAAAGCATAGACAGGATCATTCATGAGGGATATGTGGCAGCCTACAGGAACGAAGCCGGACTGAAAGCGATAAAGGACCGTGTCGGCAGGGATACTACAGTGCTGCACAACAGGAAGGCGATAGATCTGAACATGAAGCCCGTAGTGGTTTCCGGCGTGGATATCAGGGGCGTGAGTGACAGGGAAAAGGCCATACTTATGCGCAGGATAGATATCAGGCCGGGTGACAGCGTGACCAGATCGGATGTCGAGCATGTCGTGGCTGAGATATTCGGGACCCAGTGCTATGACTATGTGACATACGAGATGGAAGGGGCGGAAGAGCCTTTCAATCTGGTTCTGAACTGCAAGCCAGGCCCTGTCCATCAGCTTGGCATAGGACTCAGACTGGATTCCGAAGAGCTGGTGTCGGTACTGGTGAATGTAGGTCTCAATGCCCACAGGCTGCAGGGGTCGAAATACGATTTCACAGGCAGGATAAGCGTGAATCCGTATTTCCAGTTCCACTATTCCTACGATGCCCCCAAGACACCGACTCTCAATGCCACCGCATCCGTGAGGTGGACAGACCTGAATTTCCTGAGTTTTCTGGACTTTTCCCCGGCCAGATTCAATTTCAGCTATCTCAATGTCAGGGAGGAGTTCTTTCTGTCGAATATAAAATGGTCGATGTTCGATCTGAAGGCAGGTATCAGGAACGATTACTTCAATGTCCGTTCAGCCATGTCGGCCGGCAGTGTGTTCGGGGACTATGACCTGGACCAGCTCAGCAACGACTATGTCTCTCTCTTCCTGAATGCCAGGAGCGAAAACCTCGATGACGGCTATTTCCCGTCGCACGGGTATACGGCCGGCATTTCATATGGCTGGACATTTGCCGGATTCCCGTACAGGTTCAACAATTTCCATGCATTGCAGCTTGACGGCCGTGTGGTAGTTCCGGGAGGAGACTTCTTTGCATTCATACCTTCTGTGAATCTCCGTGTCCTTTTGGGCAGCGATGTGCCTCTGGCCTACATAAACGCTATGGGCGGCAGCATTCCCGGCAGATATATCGACCAGCAGATGCCATTCGTCGGAGTGAACAATGTCTCGGCGATGAAAAATATCCTGACCGTATTCAGGACCGACTACCGTTTCAGGGTGGCGAAAAACCACTATGTCACGGGGATATTGAACTATGCGCGTGATTCTGAAGACTTCCGTGGCTATACGAAAGGGCTCGGCTACTTCGGTGCGGGGCTCGAATATTCATTCGATGCCATTTTCGGGCCGGTATCGGCCAATATACACTGGTCGAATGTGACGAAGACGGTCGGATTCTATGTCAATATAGGTTATTGGTTCTGATTATGGATGACAGAGGCAGGGAATTGCTCGGGAAGATGACTGCATTGTGCTCCAGACGGGAGTATTGCGAAGCCGATATCAGGAAGAAACTGGCGAAGGCGCGTCAGGAGGACGGAAGTATTGCCGCGGATGCGGCATCCAGGGCACAGATGGAGGATGATATCATTGACTTTCTTAAAAAGGAGAAGTTCATCGATGATTTGCGGTATGCGACGGCGTATGTCAGGGACAAGTCGGCCATAGCCGGGTGGGGAAGGGTGAAGATACGGCATTCTCTGTCAGCGAAAGGGGTATCCAGAGAATGTGTGGAAACGGCATTGGCGGAGCTGGACGGGAACCCGGGACTGGCGAAACTGGAAAAGGCATTGAAAATGAAGGCCGCGAAGCTGAGGGATGACCCTCACTGCAAGTTCAAGCTGCTCCGGTTTGCCCTTGGAAGAGGGTATGAATATGACGAGATCAGAGGCCTGGTGGATGCCGCCGTGAAGACTCCGGACGAAGAATGACACAAATATCAGATGTTTACATATGACTCAGTACAGAAAACTTACCGAAAAGGAAATCGGGCGGCTCAAGGCACAGATGTGTACGGCCGCGGAATGGAATGATGTGGAAGTGGCTGACGGTTTCTCGCCGGAATATGTGCATGCGACACGTTTTTCAGGAAAGGTGAAGCTCGGGAGATTCGACAAGGTGTTCGAGATGCCCGGAGGAATCAGAAAGCATTCGGGACTCTATCACACTACATTGCACAACGTGACAGTGGGCGATGACTGCTGTATAGAAAACGTGAAGAACTATATCGCGAACTACGAGATCGGACACGACTGCTTCATCGAGAATGTGGATATCATACTGGTGGACGGCCGCAGCAGTTTCGGAAACGGTGTGGAAGTCTCCGTCCTGAACGAGACAGGGGGACGAGAGGTCGTGATTCATGACTATCTTTCCGCGCACCAGGCATATTTCATGGCTCTGTACAGACACAGGCCCGATCTGATCGCAGGACTGAAAGCCATCGTGGCCAGATACGTGGAGTCTGTCACGTCTGACATCGGTACGATAGCCCCTCACGTGACTATCGTGGATGCAGGCTACATAAAGAACGTGAAGATAGGGGAGTATTGCAAGATCGAAGGTACCGGACGCCTGAAAAACGGAAGCATAAACAGCAACATACATGCTCCAGTCCACATCGGCGTGGGTGTCATAGGGGATGATTTCATCATTTGCAGCGGGGCGTCCGTGGAAGACCGTGCCACCATATCCAGATGCTTTATCGGCCAGTCCTGCCATATAGGACACACATATTCGGCTTCCGATTCCCTGTTCTTCTGCAACTGCCACGGTGAGAACGGAGAGGCGTGCGCCATTTTCGCCGGGCCTTTCACCGTGACGCATCACAAGTCGACATTGCTCATAGCCGGAATGTTTTCCTTCATGAATGCAGGTTCCGGGTCGAACCAGAGCAACCACATGTACAAGCTCGGACCTATCCATCAGGGAATCATGGAGCGTGGGGCGAAGACGGCGTCCGACTCGTATCTGCTGTGGCCTGCGAAGGTAGGGGCCTTCTCCCTCGTCATGGGACGTCATGTCTCGCATCAGGATACGTCGGATCTTCCGTTTTCCTATCTGATCGAGCAGCAGAATACTTCCTATATCTTCCCCGGCGTGAACCTGCGCAGTGTGGGAACGATACGTGATGCGCAGAAGTGGCCCAAGAGGGACGGGCGCAAGGACCCCGAGAAGCTGGAATGCATAAACTACAACCTCCTGAGCCCGTATACCATACAGAAGATGCTGAACGCCACGGCTATCCTGAAGGATCTGGTGCGCGTGTCCGGGGAGACTTCCGACACATATTCTTACCAGAGTGCGAAAATCCGGAATTCTTCACTCCACAAGGGGCTGCGCTTCTATGATCTGGCCATCAACAAATTCCTCGGCAATTCCCTTATAAAAAGGCTGGAGACGGTGCCTGACGGCAATATCGACGCCATCCGTGCCAGACTCCGTCCCGATACCCCTGCAGGCAGGGGCCAATGGGTGGATATTTCAGGGCTTATCGCCCCGAAATCCGAAATAGACGCCCTGATAGTCGATATCGAGACCGGAAAAGTGAAGGATGTCAGGGAAATAAATGCGAGGTTCGCCGAAATCCATTCGAATTACTATACATATGAATGGACATGGGCCTATGACAGGATGATTGAATATTACGGCCTCGATCCTGACAATATCTCTGTGGATGATATCATCCGTATCGCGGAGAAATGGAAGGAGTCTGTGGTGACTCTGGACAGGATGGTGTACGAGGATGCCAGAAAGGAGTTTTCGCTTTCGTCGATGACAGGTTTCGGTGCTGACGGGGACAGTGACCAGCGTACCCGTGATTTCGAGGAAGTCCGCGGTGGCCTGTTCGATTCGAATACTTTCGTGAAGGCTGTCCTGGAGCACATACGTGTCAAGTCGGCCCTCGGCGACGAGTTTCTGTCCAGGATGAAACGCAGGTAAAGACTTGGGTGAAAAGGACCGGATCAAATCCGGTCCTTTATGTTATAGTGATTCCTGTCGGAACTGCTTCTGGAAATCATCTCCGCGATGAAGCCTGAAAGGAAAAGCTGTATACCTACTATGAGGGCGACAAGGGCCAGATAGAACAGAGGCTGGTCGGTGACCTGCCGGAATCTCAGCCCGTGGGCCTGGGCTATCAGCTTGTCTATGATCAGCCATATGGCGATGACTCCGCCTGCCGCAAAAGTCAGAGTGCCTGTGAGCCCGAAGAAATGCATGGGTTTTTTCCCGAATGTGCTGAGAAACCAGAGGGAGAGCAGGTCCAGAAAGCCGTTTATGAAACGGTTCAGGCCGAATTTGCTTTTCCCGTATTTCCTTTTCTGGTGATGGACAGGCTTTTCGGTGATCTTGTCGAAGCCTGCGTTTTTCGCCAGATACGGAATATAGCGGTGCATTTCTCCATAGACTTCGATGTTTTTCACCACTTCGTTCCTGTAGGCTTTCAGTCCGCAGTTCATGTCGTGGAGCTTCAGTCCCGTGATCATGCGGGCTGTGGCATTGTACAGCTTGGACGGCAGGTTTTTCGTGAGTTTGTTGTCCTGCCTGTGCTGTTTCCATCCGGATACGATGTCGTAGCCCTGGCAGGTGACCATTGAGTACATCTCCGGGATTTCTTCAGGCGAATCCTGCAGGTCGGCGTCCATGGTCACGACCACACGTCCTGTGGCAGCCTCGAATCCGCAGTACAGTGCGGCAGACTTCCCGTAGTTCCGTCTGAACGATATGCCTCGTATGTTCGTGTTTTTCCTTGCAAGCGTCTGTATGGTTTCCCATGAGCCGTCCCTGCTTCCGTCATCCACCATGATCAGTTCGTAGTCGTAATTTTCCCGCTCCATCACTTTTTCTATCCATGATACAAGTTCCGGAAGGGATTCGGCTTCGTTGTACAGGGATACTACTATGGACAGGTCTTTCTGGGGATTGCTATTCATGGTCGTTTGAAGTGTTTTGGTTCATGAACCTTGCGAACGGGTCTTTTTTCGGTATGGAAAGAGAAAGGATGGATGCCAGTATGACTCCGTATATCCAGCTGTAAATCCATGTCGAGAAGAACAGGATACGTGGATAATTGTCTTCAATGGCCTTGAGTGCGGATCTGGTGTTCTCATCTATTTGCGAGCCGTACAGCTGATAGTATAGGTCCATCTGCTGTGACGCCGTTTCAGGGGATATGAACAGGATGTCGGACAGCATCGCGGCGGCAAATATGAGACTGGACGTCAGCGCCAGCAGCCTCCCGTAACGTGCGGTGTCCCTGTTATCCACACCGTCGAACTCTCTTGTGAGCCTTTCCATGAGGAATTTCATGATCCAGATACAGCCTCCGAACTGTAAGAGCCAGATGATGCCGTTCAGTACCGCCGTTCCTGCAGAGGGGATTCCTGAACCGGCTATGAACTGGGACAGTATCCGGCATGCGGCGGTGAACAGTCCGAGGACCAGCCCGTTTTTGGCCGCCTTGTTCCACAATATTTTTTTTGAATCCGGGTTGTTCATAAAATTAAAGGTTGACAGCGCAAAGATAGAAAAAATATTGTACCTTTGCAGTCTTGTAATTTTAAAGGTAGAATTATGATAAACGTTACATTTCCTGATGGAAGCGTAAAGACTTTCGAAGAAGGGATCACCGCATATCAGATTGCACAGGGCATCAGTCCCAAACTTGCGGCTGAAGTATTGGCGGCAGCCGTGAAATTCGAGGATGATGCGGCAGGGAACACCATTATATATGATCTTGACCGTCCTCTGGACAGGAATTGTGCCGTAAGGCTTCTCAAATGGGAAGATGACGAAGGAAAGCATGTTTTCTGGCATTCGTCTTCGCACCTGATGGCTGCGGCGCTGGAAAGCATATATCCGGGAGTGAAGTTCGGTATCGGACCTGCCATCGAGAACGGGTTCTACTATGATGTGGACCTGGGTGATGTACAGATTACGGAGGCTGATCTGAAGGCTGTCGAGGACAAGATGATCGAGCTGGCGCGTTCGAAAGAACAGTTCGTGCGCAGGGAGGTTCCGAAAGCCGAGGCGATGAAGACTTTCAGGGAAAAAGGTGACGAATACAAGTGCGAGCTTATCGGAGAACTTGAAGACGGGACCATATCTTTCTATACGAACGGTGCGTTTACCGATCTTTGCCGCGGACCGCATCTGAGGGATACTTCCGTGATCAAGGCTGTGAAACTGACATCCATAGCGGGTGCATACTGGAGAGGTGACGAGAACCGCAAGATGCTTACGAGAATATACGGTATCACCTTCCCTAAGAAATCCATGCTTGACGATTATCTCAAAATGCTGGAGGAGGCCAAAAAGAGGGATCACAGGAAACTCGGAAAGGAGATGGAGCTTTTCACATTTTCTTCGAGGGTAGGCCAGGGACTTCCAATGTGGCTGCCTAAGGGGGCGGCACTGCGTGAAAGACTCGAGAACTTTCTGAAGAAGGTGCAGAAGTCATACGGCTATCTGCCTGTCATCACGCCTCATATAGGCAACAAGGATCTCTATGTGACATCAGGCCACTATGCAAAATACGGGAAGGATTCTTTCCAGCCTATCCATACTCCTCAGGAAGGGGAGGAGTTCCTGCTCAAGCCGATGAACTGTCCTCACCACTGCGAGATATACAGGTTCAAGCCGAGGTCCTACAAGGATCTGCCTCTGAGGTTTGCCGAGTTCGGTACGGTATACCGTTATGAGCAGAGCGGAGAGCTCCACGGGCTTACGCGTGTTCGTGGCTTCACTCAGGATGATGCCCATCTCTTCTGCCGTCCTGACCAGCTGAAGGAGGAGTTCTGCAAAGTCATTGATATCATTCTCTATGTGTTCAAGACCTTGCATTTCGACGAGTATATAGCACAGGTTTCCCTGCGCGACCTGAATCACAAGGAGAAATACATCGGTACTGACGAGAACTGGGAAAGGGCGGAGCAGGCCATCATAGATGCCGCTGCCGAGAAAGGTCTCAAGACCATCGTCGTACCTGGCGAGGCTGCCTTCTACGGCCCTAAGCTCGACTTTATGGTGAAGGATGCGCTCGGAAGAAGATGGCAGCTGGGAACCATACAGGTGGACTACAACCTTCCGGAGAGATTCGATCTCGAATATACAGGCAGCGACGGAAAGAAGCACAGGCCGGTGATGATTCACAGGGCTCCATTTGGTTCTCTCGAAAGATTCGTGGCGGTGCTTCTCGAACATACCGCAGGCAAGCTTCCTCTCTGGCTGACTCCGGATCAGGTAAGCGTACTCCCTGTAAGTGAAAAATTTGCGGATTATGCAAAAAAAGTTTGCGATTTGATGAATAATTCCGATATTCGCGCCTCAATAGACGACAGGAACGAAACCATCGGGAAGAGAATCAGGGAGAGCGAACTGCAGAGAATACCGTTCCTGGTCATCGTAGGAGAGAAAGAGATGGAGAGCGGTACAGTCTCCGTCAGAAGACAGGGTGGCAAGGATGAAGGCTCGATGAAGGTCGGGGATTTCATCGCACTCGTACAGAAAGAAGTCGAAGACATGTTGTCTTAGATACATGATTATTAACTTAATATAGGAGGATTTTTTTATCGCAGCACCATTTAAACCATCTGCACCGAAATTTTCCGGACCCAGACCGAACCATTCAGGTCCGCAGGGTGCAGGTCGTCTTTCAGGAAACGGCCAGAGACCGAGGAAGGACGATGACGGATTGAGAATTAATGAAGATATCACCGCTCCCAGGGTGCGGCTTGTCGGTGACAACGTGCCTGAGCAGGGGATAATTTCTACGTCTGAAGCCTTGAAGAAGGCGGAAGAACTTGGACTTGACCTGGTTGAAATCACTGCTAAAGTCGATCCTCCCGTTTGCAAGATCATCGACTACCAGAAGTATCTGTACCAGCAGAAGAAGAAAGCCAAGGAGATGAAGGCAAATTCCACCAAGGTAGTCATAAAGGAAATAAGGTTCGGTCCGAATACCGACGAGCACGACTTCCAGTTCAAGCTGAAGCATGCCATAGGTTTCCTTCAGGAGGGATCAAAAGTGAAAGCTTCGGTCTTTTTCAAGGGAAGGGCCATACTTTATGTGGACCAGGGTGAAAAACTGCTGCTCAGATTCGCCGTAGAACTCGAAGAGTACGGGCGGGCGGAGCAGATGCCTAAGCTTGAAGGCAAGAGGATGATGATGATGATCGCCCCGATCAAGAAAAAATAGTCCGGACAGTCCGGAACTATATATTATTAACAGTAAAAAGTTTAACTATGTCAAAGACAAAGACCAACTCCGGTGCAAAAAAGCGTTTCAAGCTTACCGGAACGGGAAAACTGAAGAGAAAGCACGCTTACAAGAGCCACATTCTCACCAAGAAGACCAAAAAGCAGAAGAGAAATTTGACTCATTTCGCTATCGTTCACAGCGCCGACGAGAAGAGAGTCAAAGCTTTATTGGGAATGTAATTATCAATTTATGTCAAACTTGGAATGCAGTAGAAAAGCTCCGTTGACGGACACTGCCTCCATAAAACAGTTAAATTTATGCCAAGATCGGTTAATTCAGTTGCCTCAAGGGCACGCCGCAAGAAAATTCTTAAGAAGACCCGCGGTTATTTCCTTTCCAGAAAGAATGTCTGGACGGTAGCAAAGAACACCTACGAGAAAGGACTTACTTATGCTTACCGTGACCGTAAGACCAAAAAACGTAATTTCCGTGCTCTCTGGATTCAGAGAATCAACGCTGCCGCACGTCAGTATGGCATGACCTACTCACAGTTCATGGGCAAGCTCGGAAAGCAGAACATCGGTCTGAACCGCAAAGTGCTTGCAGACCTCGCTATGAATAACCCTCAAGCTTTTGAGGCTATTGTCAATTCAGTAAAATAGTTCTTTGAATGGGCTGGAAGGAATTTTACCATAACAGGTGGGTGAGGTTCGGTTTCTGGGCTTTGCTCTATCTTTTGTGGGTGATCTGGCTCGGAAATTATTGGTGGCTCTTCGGCCTTGCAGTCATTTTCGATCTCCACATCACGAAAAAGGTGAAGTGGGCTTTCTGGAAAAAGACATACAAGGAAGGTGAGAAGCACAGTGCCGTAAACGAATGGCTCGATGCCATAATATTTGCGGTGATCGTCGTGACATTCATCAATATCTTCTTTTTCCAGGCATTCAAGATTCCTTCGTCATCGATGGAAAGTTCCCTTATGACGGGAGACCACCTTTTCGTCAGCAAGCTTACCTACGGACCGAGAATCCCGCAGACGCCGCTGACGATTCCGTTCACCCACAATGTCATCTTCGGCAAAGAGTCGTATTCGACCCTTATACAGAGTGACTACAGGAGACTGAAGGGTTTCCGTGAGGTGCGCAGAGGTGACTACGTGGTGTTCGGATTCCCGAACGGAGATACTGTCCTCACCAAGTTTCCTGCAGAGGATTATTATGCCATGTGCAGGACCATAGGGCGTGAGAATGTCATTTCCTATTACGGCCCTGTCAAAACCCGCCCGATGGACAAGAAGGACCATTATGTGAAACGCTGTGTAGCCGTACACGGTGACACTCTTGAGATCCGCAACGGTCTTGTCATGGTGAATTCGGAACCTCTTGAGGTTTATCCGGGAGTCCAGAATTCCTACAGGGTAGTGACAGACGGGCAGAGGATTAATCCCGTGAATCTGGAAACCCTGGGCCTGAATACCGCAGAACTGTGGTATGACAGCCAGTTGCCCGGATATCCGTATATGCCTTTGACGGCAGAGCGTCTTGAGAAGGTAAGACAGTATGCGAACGTGGTTTCCGTGGAGCCGAATATCGACGTTTATCCGCCGGACGAGCCGGATTCGTATCTGACCATTTTCCCTTTCTCGAAAGACTACAAATGGACCAGAGACAATTTCGGACCTCTCTGGATTCCGGAAAAGGGTGTGACTGTCCCTCTGGACTCCCTGACCCTTCCTCTGTATGAGCGCATCATTACCGCCTATGAGGGGAATACGCTTGAAGTCAGAGAAGACGGCAGGATTTTCATCAATGGTGATGAAGCCCGGAACTATACATTCAAACAGGACTATTTCTTCATGATGGGCGACAACAGACACAATTCCCTCGATTCAAGATACTGGGGTTTTGTACCTGAAGACCATATAGTAGGGAAACCGGTGGTGATATGGCTGTCGACCGACAGGAACAAGTCCTTTCCAAAGAACATAAGGTGGAGCAGATTCCTTAAATTCGTCTGAATCCTTGTAATTTAGATTTTTTTTATCGATATTTGCAGTCCCTTGATTTAGAAAATTTTAAAAGTTATATACAATGGCAAAGGTTTGTCAAGTTACAGGTAGAAAGAGAATGGTAGGAAACAATGTTTCCCATTCCAAGAAACGCACTAAGCGTATTTTTGCTATCAATCTGAAGACCAAGAAGTTCTGGTCAGAAGAAGAGCAGAGGTTCATCACGCTCAAGGTTTCATGCAAGGGTATGAAGAACATCGTGAAGAACGGTCTTGATGCTACTGTCAAGGCTGCACAGGACAAGGGTTATGTTAGCATCGTTTAATTCAGTGAGTTATGGCAAAGAAAGCAAAAGGCAACAGAGTGCAGGTAATATTGGAGTGCACTGAACAGAGGGAAAGCGGTGTACCTGGAATGTCAAGATACATCACGACCAAGAACAAGAAGAATACAACTCAGCGTCTGGAGCGTATGAAATATAATCCATACCTGAAGAAAGTAACCCTTCATCGCGAGATCAAATAATCGGGAGGATTGATTTATGGCAAAGAAAGCAGTCGCAACCTTCAGTGCCAAGTCAGGCGCTAAGACTATGGTTAAGTGCATCCGCATGGACAAGTCATCCAAGACAGGAGCATACATGTTCAACGAGCAGCTCGTAGAGGCTGACAAGGTCAAGGATTTCTTCGCTAAGAAATAGCATTGATTCCATCATATTTGGAAGAGCCGGCAAAAGTCGGCTCTTTTTCTTTTTTATTTCTGTTTTTCCTCAAATTTCAGTACCTTTGAAAGTTTGTTACAGGATTTTGAAACGTATTTCCTATGGGTATTTTTGATAAGGGTGTACAAAAGACCAAACGAAATTTTTTCGAGAAAATTTCCAGGGCTGTCATGGGCAAGTCCAAGGTGGATGACGATACTCTTGATGCGATTGAGGAGGCATTGATCGCCACCGATATGGGGGTCGATACCACATTGAAGATCATCGACAATCTTGAAGAACGGGTCCAGAGGGACAAGTTTGTCTCTTTTGACGAACTGATAGATCTGCTTCATGACGAGATCGCGAAACTCCTGAATGTATCGGAGTCGGAAACCGCAGATGATGCTGTAGTTCCTTTCGATTTCTCGAAGAAGCCGTATGTCATCATGGTGGTGGGAGTGAACGGAGTCGGAAAGACTACTACCATAGGCAAGCTGGCCTCAAAACTGAAATCCCAAGGGAAGAAAGTGATCCTGGGGGCGGCAGATACGTTCAGGGCTGCGGCTGTAGACCAGCTTACGATATGGTCCGAGCGGGCCGGTGTGGATATCGTGAAGCAGAACATGGGATCCGATCCTGCATCCGTGGCTTACGATACGGTGAAGTCGGCTGTGGCAAAGGATGCCGACGTTGTGCTGATAGATACGGCGGGGCGGCTTCACAACAGGGTGGATCTGATGAATGAACTGACGAAGATACGGAATGTAATGAGGAAAGTCATTCCGGATGCACCTCACGAGGTGCTTCTGGTTCTGGACGGATCTACAGGGCAGAATGCTTTCCAGCAGGCGAAGGAGTTCTCAAAGGCTACGGAAGTCACTGCGCTGGCCGTCACCAAACTGGACGGCACGGCCAAGGGGGGAGTCGTGATAGGGATTGTGGACCAGTTCAAGGTCCCCGTGAAATTCGTAGGCATAGGCGAGGGAATCGACGATCTGAAGGTCTTTGACAAGAGGGAGTTCGTGAATTCCCTGTTTTCCAAGGAAGACCTCAGGTGATGACGGTGCGGCGTGTAAAATCAATTGAAAGTAAAGTAAACATTATATCATGAAGGTATCTTATAATTGGCTGAAGGATTATCTCAAATGTGACCTTAATCCGGAAGAAGTGGCTGAAGCTCTGACTTCGATAGGTCTGGAAGTGGACGCGGTAGAGGAAGTCGAGCAGATTCCCGGCGGGCTGGCCGGTGTGATAGTGGCGGAAGTGGTGGAGTGCTATGACCACCCGGATTCCGATCACCTGCATATAACGAAATTGAATACCGGTTCCGGTGAACTTCTGCAGGTAGTCTGCGGGGCCCCCAATGTGGCTGCCGGACAGAAAGTGCTCCTGGCCACGGTAGGGACCGTGCTCGGAGAGAATTTCAAGATAAAGAAATCGAAGATACGCGGAGTGGAATCCTTCGGAATGATCTGTGCGGAAGATGAACTCGGCATCGGTACGTCTCATGACGGAATCATGGTCCTCGACCCGTCTGCGGTCCCGGGGACACCTGCCAGGGAATATCTGAAGCTCGAAAGCGATTCGGTCATAGAGATAGGCCTTACCGCGAATAGGGTGGATGCAGCTTCACACATAGGCGTAGCCAGGGATCTCTATGCATATCTCAAACTGAACAACATACCTTGTTCTCTGGAGATCCCGGACGTTTCCGCTTTCTGCGAAGGACCTGAAGGCATCTGCACGTCATCTGATGAAATCGACGGAGCCATAACCATGGATGTCCAGGCTCCTGACGGGGCTCCGCGCTATACCGGCACCACTATCAAGGATGTCAAGGTCGGACCGTCGCCCGAGTGGCTTCAGAAAAAGCTTCTTTCCATCGGCCTGAGGCCAATAAACAATGTCGTCGATATCACGAACTTCGTCCTGATGGAAATCGGCCAGCCTCTCCATGCCTTCGATGCAGGCATGATCGAAGGCAATAAGGTCGTGGTCCGCAGGGCGGTGGAAGGGGAAAAATTCATCACCCTCGATGGTGTGGAGAGGACGCTTTCGTCCAATGACCTCATGATAGCGGATATCTCGAAGCCGATGTGCCTTGCCGGCGTGTTCGGAGGCGAGAAATCCGGTGTCACCGACGCTACGAAAGATGTATTCCTCGAAAGCGCATATTTCAATCCTGTTTCCATAAGGAAAAGTTCAAAAAGACACGGTCTCAGCACAGATGCTTCTTTCCGTTATGAAAGGGGGGCCGACCCTCTCGTATGCGAGTGGGCAGCCAAGCGGGCCGCCCTGCTCATCTGTGAACTTGCCGGAGGTCATATTGTGGGCAAGATGCAGGAGTTTTATCCTGAGAAGATAGAGAAGAAGGTCATAGATCTGGACTATGACAGGATAGAGGCGTTTACAGGCAAGAAAATCGGCCATGACGTGATAGAAACCATTCTGGAAAACCTTCAGTATGAGTTCATTTCACGCGAGTATGCAGCTGACGGAACTGTAAGGGGTGCAAAGGTGGCCGCTCCGTCCTATATGATAGATGTCTACAGGGAATGCGATGTGGTAGAGGAAATCCTCCGTATCTACGGCTACAACAATATCGAGCTTCCGTCAAATGTAAGGATGTCCGTGAATACCTCGGCGAAACCTGAACCTGAACAGGTCCGCAACGCTGTCTCAGACTATCTGGCAGCCAACGGTTTCAACGAGATCATGAACAATTCCCTCACGAAATCGGATTATTATTCGAAACTGAAGACCTTCCCTGAAGAAAGATGCGTAAGGATACTGAATCCTCTGAGTTCTGACCTCAATGTTCTCCGACAGACCCTGATCCTGAGCGGTCTGGAGGTAGTGGCCTATAATATCAACCGTCAGGAGAACAATCTCAGGCTCTTCGAGTACGGCTCGGTATATTCTTTCGAGCCCGGTACGGACGGAAAGACTCTGGACAGCTATCACGAAAGCACGGCTTTCTCCATGTTCCTGTCAGGCCCTGGAGAGAAATCCTGGAGGACAGGCCAGTGCAAGTCGGACTATTTTGAACTGAAGGGACATCTTGAGCAGCTTTTCAGACGTTTCGGCGGAAACATATACAATCTGGAGTATTCTCCGGCTCCTGCAGACATTTTCTCCGAAGGACTGGTGTATACTCTTCCGGGCAGTTCGCGCCCTCTTGCAGTGATGGGTGTCATAGCTCCTGCCCGTCTGAAACAGTTCGGCATAAAACAGCCTGTATATGCGGCTGAAATCTCATGGCCGGAGCTGTTCGCTCTTGTCAAGAGGGACAAGATCAAGTATACCGAGATGCCTAAGTACCCTGAGGTCCGCCGTGACCTCGCTCTTCTTCTGGACGAGTCCGTGACATACGCGGATTTGTACAAGTGCGCATGCCGGACAGGCAAGAAGCTGCTCAAGAGCGTTTCGCTCTTCGATGTCTACAGGGGAGACAAGATCCCGGGGAACAAGAAGCAATATGCTTTGAGTTTCGTCCTTCAGGATACTGAGAAGACTCTGACGGACAAGGATGTGGAGAATATCATGTCACGTTTCGTAAATGTATTCTCGAAGGAATTCGGAGCCACATTGAGGTAGATCCCGCATGAACCGTATTCTGACACTTTCCGCTTTTCTGGCCGCTCTCCTGCTCATGATTTCATGCGGGGGAGACGGCCGGGTCATACCCAAGAAAAAGATGTCCGAGATATATGCGGACATGTTTACGGCGGACCAGTGGATAAGCCAGAACTACAAGGCGTCCAGAGTAGCTGACACGACGATGGTATATGAAGCCATCTTCGAGAAATACGGCTATGACTCTGAAGATTACAGGAAGAGCGTGGACCACTATATCCAGGATCCTGACCGTTTTGCCAGGATTCTGAGGCAGACTGTCCTTGTCCTTGAAGACAGGATGGCTGATCAGAAAGCCGAACTCAGAAAGCTGAAGTCGCTGCAAGCGGCGCAGCCGGACATTACATTCGAGTTCGACTTTGACAGTATCTGGATATTCGAAAACGGCTATCCGCGGCTTGCCGGAAGGGACAGCCTGGAGTATTTTGTCGGGAAACAGGAATATTTCATCCTGGATTTGAAACCTCTGGCCGACCCTGAAGAAGTGTCAGGCCCGGAAATTTATTTCCCGCAGGATTCGCTTATCACGCCGGATCCGGTCACTGATACCCTGACCGCAGGTGATACATTGTCCGTCTGTGATTCGGTTGCAGTCGGGGATACGGCCGGGAGACAGGTCCAGTAAAAAATGATGTAAGAGAAAAACAAGGATGAACAGAACAGCAGCCGATTTCATTTATACCGGACTCTCGGATGAACCTATCCGGAACGGGTTTGTGGAATATACAGACGAAGGAACAGTCACTGCCATCGGCGAGTGTCAGGACCTGGCCTCGGAGACGGATTTCCGTCCGGGCGCCATCATGCCCGGCTTCGTGAATTCGCATTGCCATCTGGAACTTTCGCATTTGAGAGGAAAGTTCACGAAAGGCAGCGGCATGTCCGGTTTCATAGACCAGATAAACGAACTGCGGGATTTCACTACGGTGGAAAACAAGAAGGCGGAAGCCGCCAGATGGATGGACATCCTCTGGAAGCAGGGCGTATCTGCCATGTCGGATATCAGCAACTGTGATGACACTTTTGCCCTGAAATCACGCAGTCCGCTCTATACCAGGACATTCCTCGAAGTATTCGGAACAGAGCCTCAGGACTGCGGATCTGTCATCGACGGAGTGAGAAAACTCTCGGAGGAAGCTGCCTCGTTCGGTATTGATGCGGCACCTACTCCCCATGCCTGCTATACCATGAGTCCGGAACTCGTGACTGCGGCCTCTGCGGAAGGTCTTGCTGCCGGGTATCTCTCTTATCATTCCGAAGAAAGCCGGGAAGAGGAGGAGCTTCTGATTTCAGGAACAGGTGCCCTTGCGGACAATTATCACGGCCGTCACCTGAGTACTCCTCCTGTCACAGGGAAGCCGTCCCTGATGTATTTCGTCGACAGGCTTCTGAAAGTCCACGAACCTCCTTTCGACGAACACATACTGCTGGTCCACAATGTTTGCCTGACGCAGGAAGCTCTGGACTATGCACTCGGTTATCTGAAAAATGTCTGGTGGACAGTGTGTCCGTTGTCCAATATATTCATACACAACGCCCTGCCGCCGATTCCGCTTATGAGGAAGAACGGACTCAGGATTACGGTAGGTACTGATTCCCTGTCCAGCAACGATACTCTGGACATGGTGAAAGAGATGTTCTGTCTCCAGGAAGCTTTTCCTGAGGTTCCGACAGGGGAGATAGTACGCTGGGCTTCCTACAACGGTGCGGATTTCCTGTCCAAAACCGCTGTTCTTGGTTCGATAGAGCCTGGAAAGGCTCCTGGACTCGTGTGGGTGAAGAATCTGGATGCAGATGCAAGACTGACTTCCGCCAGTGCATCGGAGAGAATAATCTGACAGGGTCGCCATGCTTAGATTCCACAACATAGTATTCGGACCGATACACAGCCGCAGGCTCGGTTCTTCATTGGGCATCAATCTGCTGCCCGAGCACGGGAAACTGTGCAATTTCGACTGCATCTATTGCGAATGCGGCTGGAACAAGGACGGACGCGGAGATACGGTCATGCCGTCTGCAGAAGAGGTTTCGCATGCTCTGGAAGCGAAACTGAAGGAATGCGCGGAACAGGGGACTCCTATAGATTCCATTACATTCTCAGGTCACGGCGAGCCGACTTTGAATCCTCATTTCCCTGAAATCATTGCGCAGACAGTAAGTCTGCGCGACAGATATTGCCCTCGGGCAAAGGTGTCGGTGCTTACGAATGCGACGACGGTGAACCGACCGGAGATTTTCGAAGCGCTCACTAAGGTGGACAATCCGATAATGAAGCTGGATGCTTCCACTTATGATGGAGTGGTTCTGGTGAACAGGCCGTCAGGCAGCTACGATATAGAGGCCATTGTCAGCGGTCTCTCCAGATTCGGCGGTGATTTCGTGCTGCAGACCATGTTCCTGAAGTCTCCGGAGTTCGACACGGCATCGGAAGGTAATCTGCCTGGCTGGATGGATATAGTCCGCAGGCTGAGACCTCGCGAGATCATGGTCTATACACTGGACAGGGAGACACCGGAAAAGGATCTGGAGAAATACACTGTGGAAGAGATGACTGCTCTGGTACAGCCTCTGATAGACGAAGGCTTTTTCGTCCAGATAAGAGGGTAGGCGGATCATCCGGCAGGAATAGGGAGGAATGTTATATGAGAACTGTAGTACAGAGAGTGGCGCATGCTTCGGTGTCTGTTCCGGCGGAGAATTACGAAGCCGGCATTGGCGCAGGCCTCATGATATTGGCGGCTTTCGAGGATTCGGATACAGATGCTGATCTGGAATGGATGGCGAAAAAGCTCTGCGCTCTCAGGATTTTCGACGATGCGGCGGGAGTGATGAACCTGTCGGTAATGGATGTCGGTGGAGAGATATTGTGTATCAGCCAGTTTACCCTTTACGCTTCTACGGCGAGAGGAAACAGACCGTCCTATATAAGGGCGGCGAAACCTGCTGTATCAGAGCCTTTATATGAGAAATTCTGCAAGGTTCTCGAGGAATATTCAGGAAAATATGTGAAAAGAGGCATTTTCGGGGCGGATATGAAAGTCTCGCTTCTGAATGACGGGCCTGTGACCATAATAATTGATTCCAAAACCAAGGAGTGACATATGACGGATTTATTGAAAAAATACGATTATGCCCCTGACAAGGTGGCGATTGACCATGCGCTTGAAATCATAGCTGGAAATGCGGACAGTGTCATGTCGCATGATGTACTGAAGGACTGTCTTTCGATGATAGATCTGACTTCCCTCAAGACAGAGGATACACCGGCATCCATTACGAAACTGGTGGAGAAGGTGAATGCTTTCCACGAGAGTTTCCCGGGATACTCACTTCCTGCTTCCATCTGCGTATATCCGAATTTCGCAGGTGTGGTGAAAGCCGCGAAGAAATGTGACGATGTGCATGTGACAGTGGTGTCTGCCTGTTTTCCTTCATCCCAGAGTTTTCTGGAGGTGAAACTGAAGGAATGCGAAATGGCTGTGTGCAACGGTGCAGATGAGGTGGATATCGTTCTTTCACTGAGTGCTTTCCTGTCCGGTGATTATGAGGCTGCAGGAAATGAAATCAAGGCTGTTCGTCAGACAATAGATGCTGCGGCTGCAGCGCAGGGACGCACGGTTACGCTGAAGGTGATTCTGGAGACAGGGCTACTTATCTCTCACGAGCTTATCGCGCAGGCGTCATTCCTGGCCATGGAGTCAGGTGCGGATTTCATAAAGACTTCTACGGGAAAGGTGAGTGTGAATGCCACTCCTGCCGCAGCTTACGTGATGTGCCAGTGTATAGCGAAGTATTATGATAAGACAGGCAGGAAGGTCGGATTCAAGCCGGCAGGCGGCATTTCGACCTCGCTTGACGCTGTCTGCTATTATTCCATAGTTTCGACTGTTCTCGGCAAGGAATGGCTGGACAAGTCTCTCTTTCGTTTCGGCGTCAGCCGTCTGGCTAATACAGTCCTTTCGGATATCGAGCAGCGGACAGTGAACTATTATTGAGTCCGGCTTATTAAAAGGGTGATTTTAATTTTCTGAAATTGATATGAAAAAAAGCGGCCGTCAAGCCGCTTTTTCTCGTTATATTGTCATTGGCCGGGGACGGCCCATGATAAAACTACATTCCGAAGGCGTAGAGATTGATTCCGTCGAAGACCGAACTTGCGAGTCCCAGAATCAGGATTCCGGCCAGGCAGAGCAGGAGGCTCAGACGGGTGCTGTTGTCGCTGCGGAACGTTGCGATAGGGGAGTCGTTCGGCGTGATGAACATCGCCTTGACCACCAGCATGTAGTAGTACAGGGATATGATCGTGTTCAGCAGGGCTATGAAGACCAGCACATGGAAACCCTGCTCGAAAGCTGCAGCGAAGATGAAGAACTTCGAGAAGAACCCTGCGAAAGGAGGGATTCCTGCCAGAGAGAAAATGGCCAGCATCATCACGATCGCCAGTTTCGGATTCGTCTTGTAAAGTCCGTTGTAGTCTTCCATGTTCACTTTCCCGCTGTTCTGCTCCACTGCGGTGATCACTCCGAATGCCGCGAGATTCGCCACCATGTACACAAGTACATAATAGACGAGGGATGTCATTCCATACGGAGTGCCGCTGATGACTGCCAGCATGATGTAGCCGGCCTGCGATATGGACGAGAATGCCAGGAACCTCTTCAGATTCTTCTGCCTGATGGCGAAGAGGTTGGCAACGGTTATACTCAGTACGATGACGATGTACAGGAGTGTCTGCCAGTATTCCACCATAGGAGCGAACACCTTGATCAGCACGACCATCAGTGCGAATGCCGCTGCGGCCTTGGATACTACGGACAGGTATGATGTGACAGGAGTAGGCGCGCCTTCGTAGGTGTCGGCTGTCCAGAGGTGGAACGGCACGAGGGATATCTTGAAACCAAGACCGGTGAAGAAAAACACCATGGCCAGTATCTGCAATGCGCTGCCGTTGATCATAGGCACCATGTCTTCGAAGTAGAGGGTGCCTGTGGTCCCGTAAAAGAAGGAAATTCCGTAAAGCATTAGACCGCTGGCGAAAAGTGCGCTCAGGATATACTTGGCTCCTGCCTCTGCCGAGTTGTGCTTGTACTTGTCGAAGGCCACAAGACACGACATCGGTACGGAAGCAAGCTCCAGCCCGATGAAGAACATCATGAAATGGCCGGCGCTGACCATGAAGTCCATTCCCAGAAGGGTGGACAGGGTCAGGACATAGAACTCGCCCCTCTTGAATTCCGTATCAGGTTTCCTGAGCCAGGAATCCGACAGAAGGAAAACCAGAAGCGTGCCTATGGCGAGAACGCTTTTCACAATGCTGTAAATCGGGGCGTAAACGAACATCCCTCCGAAGATCGAAGCGTTTTCCTGCTGGTAAGGCCAGACTGTCCCTGCTATGAAGAGCAGCATGAGGGTGCATATCACTCCGTGGAAATACTTGCGACCCCTGGCTCCTGCGATGAGGTCATAAAGCAGGGCTGCGATGATCACCCCTACCAGGGCGATTTCAGTGTACATGTAAGTCAATATAGTAGAGAAGTCCATATCAGTTCAAAATATGTGAGATTATCGGTAATACGCTTTCACTGATCATGTCGCTCATCCACAGCGGAGAGAGACCCAGTCCTGCGATGGCCACGATCAGTACGATGACTGCCAGACGTTCATCCCATGTGGCATCAGTGAGTTTCAGATGCTCCGGGTTCGTGCATGTACCGTAGAGGATTTTTCCTACAAGCCTCAGGATATAGACAGCGGTGATGACTATGGATGTGCAGGCTATGATGGTCACGACCCTGTGGAATGTATCGTTGACCATGAAGGCACCGTTGAATATGGTCATCTCAGCCACGAAACCGCTCAGTCCCGGAAGTCCGAGGTTTGCCAGACCTGCGATCACATAGCAGACAGACAGGAACGGCATGATTTTCATCAGACCGTTGAGTTCCCTGATGTCCCTGGTGTGTGTCCTGCCGTAGATCATACCTATCAGGGCGAAGAAAAGGGCCGTCATAAGACCGTGGCTCAGCATCTGGAGGACTGCACCGGTGGCGGCAGTGGTGTTCATCATCAGTATGGCGAAAAGCACCAGACCGCAGTGTGATACGGATGAATATGCATTGATATACTTGAGGTCAGTCTGCACGCAGGCTGAGAATGCTCCGTAAACCACGGATATGGTAGTGAGTATGATGAATATCCAGCTGAGTTCCTGTGCTGCTTCCGGCAGGAGATACATGGCTATGCGGAAGCATCCGTAGCCTCCCAGTTTCATCAGCACGCCTGCATGAAGCATGGATACTGCCGTAGGTGCTGAAGCGTGACCGTCCGGGCTCCATGTGTGGAACGGGAACAAGGCTCCGAGCACTCCGAATCCGATGAAGACTATCGGGAACCATATTCTCTGCATTTCTACCGGGATATTGTGCAGGGCAGCTATTTCGTTGAGGTTCATGGTAGTCGCTCCGGAACCGAAATAGATACCCAGAATGCCTATCAGTATCAGTGCCGAACCGCCCATCAGCATCAGGGTCAGTTTCATGGCCGAATACTCTTTCCTGCCTGTACCCCATACGCCTATCAGCAGGTACATCGGGATGAGCGCGACTTCGTAGAACATGAACATGGTGAAAAGGTCCACGGAAATGAAGAATCCGAACACTCCCACGCTCAGAAGGCAGAACCACATGAAGAACTCCTTCACTCCATCCTTCATCTTCCATGAAGCGAATGTTCCGGTGAAAACGATTATGGCTGAAAGCAGTATCATGGCGACTGAAATCCCGTCCACGCCTACGGCATATTCGATGTTCAGCGGCCTGTACCACATGAAACTGTCAGTCAGGAGCATTTCGGCAGTCTGTCCGTCAGCTCTCATTCCCAGGAATATGAACACCAGGGCGACAGCCAGACCCAGCAGGACGGATGAGCCTGCCACCATGACGGCATGTATTTGCTTGGTGTTCCTGGATATCCACAGCCCGAGCATCATCAGCAGGGGGACAGCAGGGAAAAGTGACAATATATTCATATCTTGATGTCAGTTTATTCTGTTATTAGCGTCATTCCGACAAAATTATATACTATCTCAAATCAGCAGAAGTATCACCACGAGGCCGAGAGCACCGCCGAGGAACCATATCCCGTACTTCTGCACGTTTCCGCTCTGCATCCCCTTGATGAGCCATGAGCATTGGTTGGAAATCCATGCCAGCATGTTCATGAATCCGTCCACCACGTGCCTGTCGAACCATGCTATCGGAGTGGAAATGCATGCGAATATGATTCTGTGCGTGACGAACTGATAGATTTCATCTATGTAGAATCTGTGGTATGCAGCCTTGTGCAGACCGCTGAACTTCGCGGCGAGACTGTCAGCCACCGTTCTGTCTTCCCTGAGATACATCCAGGTAGCTATCGCAATGCCTGCGGCCGCCACGCAGAGACTGGTCGCCGCTACCGCCCAGTCAATGTGGATGTGATAGGCCTGGCCGTTGCTGCTGACAAACTCCCCGAACGGAATCCATCCGGCAAACAGTGTCACGGCTGCCAGGAAGATCAGAGGGATTGTCATGGTGAGAGGAGCCTCATGAGGCGTATGCTCTGCATGCAGTTCCTTGTTTTCCTTTCCCCAGAAAATGCAGTAGTAAAGTCTGAACATATAAAATGCAGTGAGACCTGCGATGAATGTCATCACCCATCCCATCACAGGGCTGAAACCGAAACATGCAGCCAGGATTTCATCCTTTGAGAAGAATCCGCTCAGCGGCCAGATTCCTGCTATGGCAAGACATGCCACCAGGAACGTGACATGGGTCACAGGCATGTATTTCCTGAGTCCGCCCATAGCCGACATTTCGTTCGAATGCACTGCATGTATGATGCAGCCGGCTCCCAGGAAGAGGAGAGCCTTGAACATGGCGTGCGTGAACAGATGGAACATGGAAGCCATGTATCCGAGTCCTCCCTCGTGAGGATCTGCCGATGTGCAGACGCCCAGAGCCACTATCATGAAGCCTATCTGGGATATCGTACTGAAAGCCAGGACTCTCTTGATATCGCTCTGTACACAGGCCACCACCGCTGCATAAAGTGCGGTGAACGCGCCCACATATGCCGTGATATGAAGCACTTCAGGAGCATATCCGATGAACAGCGGGAACATCCTCGCCACCAGGTAGACACCGGCGACGACCATGGTCGCAGCGTGTATCAGTGCCGAAACCGGAGTCGGACCCTCCATGGCATCCGGAAGCCATATATGCAAAGGGAACATGGCACTCTTTCCGGCACCTCCGATGAACATCAGACCGAGAGCCAACGGCAGGAAAACCTTTGCCGAGCCGATCACGGCTGAATCAGGGGTGAAGGAGAATGAGCCGGTGTAGAACCCGTAGATCAGTATGCCTATCAGGAAGCCGAGGTCCGCGAACCTGGTCACTATGAACGCCTTCTTCGATGCGGCTATAGCCTCTTTCTTCGTATAGTAGAATCCGATCAGAAGGTATGAGCTGACGCCCACAAGCTCCCAGAAGATATACATCTGGAAGATATTGGTCGCTACCACCAGTCCGAGCATGCTCATGGTGAACAGGGAAAGGAAAGCGTAGTATCTCTGGAATCCTCTCTCTCCCTTCATGTACCCGAAGGAATATATGTGGACCATGAACGAAACGGTGGAAATGACCACCAGCATCATTACGGATATAGGGTCCAGAAGTATTCCGAGGTCAATGTGGAGATTCCCTCCGAATGGAAGCCATTCGGCATTCCATGGTATCATGGTAGGGAAGAGCCCTTCGGCATTCCTGCCTCCTACGAAATATGAGATAGCCGTCCAGTAGCTGAGCACGGCCACTGCGCCTGTCACCACAGTACCGAATATCCCGGCAGCAGTCGGCTTCAGTTTAGTGTCGAGCAGGCCTATGAGCAGAAAGCTCAGAAAAGGCAGCAAAAGTATCAGAATCGTATATTCCATATCAGTCTCGATATTTTTACCACTTCATCTTGTCCAGATTCTTCACCTGGATATTTTTCATGTTGCGGTAGATGTTTATGATGATGGCGATAGCCACCGCTGTCTCCGCCGCGCTGATGCCGATGGCGAAGAGCGAGAAGAAGAATCCTTCAAGCTGTCCCGGGAACAGGAAGCGGTTGAACACTACGAAGTTTATGTCTACCGAATTCAGTATCAGCTCCACGGCTATGAGCATGGCAAGCAGGTTTCTCCGTGTCAGGAATCCGTATATGCCCACGAACATCATGATGGTGGAGACGATCAGGTAATATTCCATATGTACCATAAAAAATCCTCCTTATCTTTTTCTGGCTATCAGGATACCTCCTATGATGCAGGCGAGGAGCAGTACGCTTATCACCTCGAACGGAAGTACGTAACCATATTTTTCCGTGCTCATCAGAGCAAAACCTATTTCCTTTACCGGCAGTTCGCCGTGCTCGAAGACCGGATTCAGGAACTTGTGCTTGAGCATGACGAAAAGACATATGCCCATGGCTGCCAGCGTGGCCACGAGTCCTGCGAAGAATTTGCTTTTCTTCAGTTTCTCGGCCTGGTCACCCTCACTCGAAGTAAGCAGGATGGAGAATACGTAGAGTACAGTGATACCTCCCGCATAGACCAGCAGCTGGACAGCCCCCAGGAAAGAGTAGTTCAGCTGGAAATAGATGCCGGCTGTACCTATCAGTACGAAAAGCAGATATGTGGCCGCTCTCAGGATTCTCTTCGTGGAGACAGCCAGGACGGAACTCACCACGATGAACACGGCGAGCACTGCAAATACGATCAGATCTAGAGTAATATTCATGGCTATTTCTTGTTCAGAGTTTTGACGAGCTTGCTTCTGGTGAATACCGCATGCTCGAATGCGGTGGAGAATTCTATCGCATCATGCGGGCAGGCGTTCACGCAGAGATGGCAGAACATGCATGAGCCGAGGTCGTATTCATATTTTACCAGATGCTTTTTCGATTTTCCCGTTTCAGGGTCGGTCACCGTTTCTGATGTGATCCTGATACTTCCGTTCGGGCACGCCATCTGGCAGAGACCGCAGGCTATGCACTTGTTATTCCCGTTTTCATCGGACGGCATGGTCAGCTCTCCGCAGAACCTTTCGTTCATTTTCAGTGTAGCCCTGTTCTCCGGATAGCATTCGGTGATCTTCTTCGTGAAGAACTCCCTGAATGTCACCTTCATTCCGGTCAGGAGCGATCCCAAGCCGCTAAAGATACCTTTTATATAGTTGATCATGACTAAAAATGCAATTTGAATACGACAACGACTACCATCAGAAGCAGATTCAGGAGTCCTATAGGAACCAGATATTTCCATTCGAGGGTCAGTATCTGGTCGATTCTGAGTCTCGGGAATGTCCATTTGATCCACATCAGCAGCCATACGATGAAGAAGGCCTTGGCGAAGAACCAGATGAATCCCGGTATGGCGTCCATCACCGCGTTGAACCCGTCAAGCCCAGGGATGTGGAGCGGCATCCATCCTCCGAGGAAAATGGTGGCAGCGATGCTGGATATCACGAACAGATTCACGAATTCCGCTACATAGAAGAGACCGAAGTGCATTCCCGAATATTCTGTGTGGTAGCCGGCTGTCAGCTCGGACTCTGCTTCCGGGAGGTCAAAAGGACCTCTGTTCACTTCCGCGTTTCCTGCTATCAGATAGATGATGAAAGCTATCACTGCAGGGATATGACCCTTGAAGATGAACCATCCGTCAGCCTGTCTCATCACTATTTCCGAAAACTGCATGGTATCTGTCAGAACCACTATGGTCAGGATTGACAGACCCACAGAAAGTTCGTAGCTTATCATCTGCGCTCCGCTTCGCATTGCCCCGATGAGGGAGAACTTGCTGTTCGAGCTCCATCCGGCCAGCAGGATGCCTATGATCCCGATGGACGATGCAGCCATGAAGAATAGCACGCCGACATTGAAGTCAAGGATTTCCAGCCCGCGGCTTATCGGGATGCAGGCGAATGCCGTCACCGAAGCTATGATGACCAGGTATGGAGCCAGATTGTAAAGCATCTTGTCCGAATGCCTGATGGTGATGATTTCCTTGGTCAGCATCTTGAACACGTCGCAGATGACCTGGATGCTTCCCCATGGTCCCACCCTGTTCGGCCCGAGACGGCACTGGAAAGCCGCGCAGACTTTGCGCTCCATATAAATCATGATGATGGCTATGATCACATACAGCAGCAGGAGACAGATTCCTATGATGACGCATTCGATGAATATTGCCAGAGCTTCCGGCATCAGCGAAGTCAGCTGAGTATGGATCCAGTTGGTGATTATACCGAAATCAAACATATTCTGTCCTTTTTATCTGTCAATGTCTGGGATTACGTAGTCGAGGGTTCCTCCTATGGCGATCAGGTCGGCGATTTTCGCATTCCTGGATATGGTGTCGACGCAGGATACGAGCGGAAGACCTGTAGAACGGAACTTCACCCTGTACGGGAACTTGTCTCCATGGCTTTCTATGAATACGCCGAATTCTCCGCGGCTGCCTTCCACGGCGGAATACCAGCTGCCTTCAGGAAGCTTGATGACAGGCTTCACTTTCATCTGGTATTCTCCCTCAGGAATGTTGTCGATGAGCTGTTCCATGATCTTGAGGCTCTCCTCTATTTCCTTCACCCTCACCATGTAGCGTGAGAAGCAGTCTCCGTCATGAAGCACGATTTCCTGGAAATCCACGCGGTCGTACACTCCGTAAGGGTGTCTTTTCCTCACGTCGCAGGCCCAGCCCGAAGCCCTGCCTGTTCCTCCTGTCGCCCCGAATGATATCGCATCTTCACGTGAAAGTACGCCTGTTCCGATGAGTCTCTTCCTGGCTATGACATTTCCGGTGAAAATATCGTGATATTCATTCATCTTCGATCTCATGTAAGGGATGAATTCCTTCACTTTCTTCACGAAACCGGGATGGATGTCGGCCTGGACTCCTCCGATAGTGTTGTAAGTCTGGATGAGACGTCCTCCTGTGGTCTGTTCCAGGATTTCGAGCACTTTCTCCCTGTCCCTGAACCCGAGGAAGAAGACCTCCAGCGCGCCCATGTCCTGAGCCAGGCAGGAGATGAACAGCAGGTGGGAATCTATCCTCTGCAGCTCGTCCATTATCGTCCTGATATACTGGATGCGGTCAGAAACCTGCAGCCCCATGGCCTTTTCGATGCACATGCAGAGTGCATGTCTGTTCTGCATCGCACCCAGGTAATCCAGCCTGTCCGTGAAACCCAAAGTCTGAGGATAAGTGCTTGCCTCGCAAAGTTTTTCTATGCCCCTGTGGATATAGCCGCAGTGAGGGTCTATTTTCTTTATGGTCTCTCCTTCGAGCGAAACGCAGAACCGCAGCACACCGTGTGTGGCAGGATGCTGAGGGCCTATGTTTATCACATACTCTTCTTCATTGAACAGAGGATGTCTTTTCAGGATGTAGCTTCCGTCCGGAGTCATCTCGTAGCTTGGCGCATCATCGTCAGCCACCTCGTTTTCCATGTTCAGTGGATTGAGCGACGGGTCGTAATCCTTGCGCAGAGGATGTCCTTTCCAGTCATCTCTCAGGAAAAGCCTTCTCATGTCAGGATGTCCCATGAACTTGATGCCGAAGAAATCATAAGCCTCCCTTTCGTTCAGGTTCGCCCCTTTCCACAGATCGTGCACCGACGGCAGGTTCGCGTCATCCCTGTTTCTGTCAGCTGTCGCAATGACGATATTCTCTCCGGTGGAAGTGTTCTCAAGGTGGTATACACACCCGAGTCCGTCTTCGCCCCAGTCCATACCCGTCAGGCTGCGCAGGAAGTCGAAACCTCCCTCGTTCCTCAGAAATTCCGCAGCTTTCCTGAAAGAAGATACAGGTATCATGAAACGCCCGTCCCCTTTTTCAGACCATACGGCGTCAAAAGCAGCCAGTTTTGATTTTATGTCAATGATGTTGTCCATATATTTCATATTGGCGGTTTCCGGGAAACCGCAATGATAATGATTCCGTCGAACCTGCCCCGGACTATGCAAGTCCGGACTCGTCGTACTCCTTGATATCCTCCTTCGTGTTTGTATCCTCCCTCATCTTCCTTTCGTACTCTTTCTCGCTGATGCCCTTGTTCAGTCCGCCGAGGAACTTCTCGGCCTTGACTTTGCGCTGGAGCTGCATAAGACCGTAGAGCATGGCTTCAGGTCTCGGAGGACAGCCGGGGATATATACATCCACGGGAATGATCTTGTCCACACCGTCCACTACATGGTAGGATTTCTTGAAAGGGCCTCCGCTTATGGCGCATCCGCCCGTAGCCACCACGTATTTCGGATCAGCCATCTGGTCATACAGACGTTTGAGGACAGGGGCCATCTTATGGGTGATGGTCCCTGCGACCATGATGAAGTCAGCCTGACGTGGTGAAGAACGTGCTACCTCGAACCCGAAACGGGCGAAGTCGTATCTCGCGGCGCCGATGGCCATGAATTCTATTCCGCAGCAGCTGGTGGCGAAAGTAAGAGGCCACAGACTGTTGCTCCGTCCCCACTCTATCACGTCATCGAGACACCCTACTATCACATTGGTTCCGTTTTCGCGGAGTTCCTTCAGCATCTCTTCTATATACTCGTTGTCGTTGAAATCCTCATATTTCATCGACTTGATGTTGACCTTTCTTTTCATAATATATGTGTCCGGCTTTTTATTTCCATTCAAGAGCGCCTTTCCTCCATGCATATGCCAGGCCCAGCACCAGAATCAGCAGGAAGAACAGCACGCTGACCAGGCCGTATATGCCGAGATCCTGTACCACGACAGCCCATGCGAAGAGAAATACCGTCTCCACATCGAACATGAGGAAGAGGATGGCATAAAGATAATATCCGACCTTGAACTGCATCCAGGATTTTCCCCTGGTCGGGATACCGCATTCGTAAGGCTCGCTTTTCTGTGGATTGTAAGAGCGGGGGGCGATGGCTTTCGCGATCCCTACCGCTGCTGCCACCATGATGATGGCGATCAGTATTACGACTACCAACAGTATGAAATTCATAGCGTTGAATGTTATGTTACAGTGTTTTTTCAGAAATCGGGCGCAAAGTTACGTAAATTTTCTTAAAAAACACCGGTTAAACGGATAATGTTTTCCAGGTTCTGAAAATCGCCCGTAGATGCGCGTACAGCCGTTTTTTTCAAATTAAACGTTTAATCCTTCATAACACGGATAGCTCCTCCTACTTTTGCATCGAGAACAGTCCCGGTGTACGTCCGGGCAAAACTGAGAGAGCTATGAGCAGATTGGGTACGATTTTACTGTTGTGTACAGTGCTGGCGGCCTGTACCAAAGTCGGGTCCGGAATGGATGTCACTCCCGTGGAAATACCGGATGCCGAGCCTGCAATGATTGTCCTCGGGGAAAAACTGGACAATCCTTATACCACAGAGAACATGAGGGATGCCTATGCCTCGCTCTATCCTACCAGATCGCGGTATGACGTGGAAACATCACATCTGTACGTGCGTTTCCTTCCTGCAGATGAGGACGAACTCGAACAGCTGACATCGGCCGGACTGGACCTGGTGGATTATCCGCTGGATTATGAAATACTGGTGGACGGCGACTATTATCAGGACCCGTCCGTAGGTGAGAATATTACGTGGCAGTACGCAGTGGTGCCTGCGGAATTCGAATTTCCCGACAACATCAGGCATGAAATCCTGGATGAATGCTTCATCACTGAAACAGATCCAGACACCAGATTCGCCGGCGGAGCGGACTGGGCGGCAGTAGAAGCCGAGGCTTACCGCATTTCCGGAAACGGAAACATGCTGGATGCCGGGACCAGGGGAGGAAAAGTAAACCCGACGGGCCGTATAACCATTGTGGATGACGAGGCGAACGGAGGCAAGCCTGTCGGCCTGGCCGGAGTGAGGATCAGGTGCAATACCTTCGTGAAGTTTTCAAACACCTTTACCGACAGGGACGGATATTATACAATCCCACGTACTTTTTCAGCAAAACTGAAATACAGGCTGGTCTTCAAGAATGAAAAAGGTTTCGCCATAGGCTTCAATCTGATTCTTCAGCCTGCTTCGGCCTCCTCACTGGGAAAAGGTCCCGCATCGGGGATAAATGCCACCATCACCAGAAATTCCGACAGGACGCTTTTCCTCCGTTCTGCAGTAAACAACGCTGCATACGAGTATATCACAAGATGCGGGAACGAGGACATGAATCTGACTCTTCCTCCCGGGGATCTCAGAATATGGCTGATGTCGAAACTGGATGCGAGCAGTGCCGTCCTTCTTCATCACAAGGTGGGCGTCTCTCATGAACTGGTGAAGGATTTTCTCGGCTATTTCGCATCACTGATATCGTTTTTCGCTCCGGATGTGACCATCGGTACGAAAAATATGAACAGCTACAGTGATGTATACAGGGCCGTGTGCCACGAACTTGCGCATTGCAGCCATTTCTCCCAGGTCGGTCTGGACTACTGGAACAGGTATGTGGAGTATATTCTCCGGTCGTATGTCAGTACAGGAGGCATGACTTACGGGGAAGGCTCCGGAGACTATGCAGGCTATTGCGAAGTAGGGGAGATGTGGGCATATTATCTGGAAAGCGTCATGTATCAGGACAGGTATGGCGGACCGATGCCTCAGTTCGGGACCAGCTACTGGTTCAGTCCGCAGATATTCCGCTATCTTGATGAGCGCGGCATGGAAAGGTCGGATTTCCTGGATGCCATGCAGCCGGATGTCACCAGCTTGCCTGCACTGCAGAGCAAAATGATATCGCTTTATCCGTCGCGTGCCATGACTATCGAGCAAGTGTTTTTCAGGTATAAATAAAAGGAACCACATGAAAAGGATCATACTGCTGGCGGCTGCCGCACTGTTCGTGCTGCCGCAATACTCACAGGCAAGACGCTTTTCGCTGTCTACAAACATAATGGATTATCTGAACCTGTGTACTTTGAACATGGAGGCCTCATACGGAGTGGCTCAGCACTGGAGCGTGAACGCAGGCGTGCGGTACAATCCGTTCACCTACAGGATTCCCGGGAAGGATTCCCAGATGCAGAGCCGCAGGCAGTCCTATGAACTGGGCGTACGCATGTGGCCGTGGCACGTGTATTCGGGATGGTGGGTTGCGGCCAAGGCCAAATATCAGGAATACAATATCGGCGGCCTGTTTTCCGACCGGACGGAAGAAGGTGACGGATACGGGCTGGGCTTTTCTGCCGGGTATTCGTATATGCTGCTTCCGTCTCTGAACCTCGAGTTCGGACTCGGATTCTGGACAGGAGTAAAGAAATATGCTGTATATGATTGTCCGTCATGCGGGCTGACTACGGAGTCAGGCACCAAAGGCTTTATTCTCCCGAACGAAATCTTATTGTCTCTGGTATATGTTTTCTGATACTAAGCACATATTTCTGCCTATGGCTGCGGCAGTGCTGCTGGCCGCATGCTCTCCATTGAAAAAGTATGCAGGGATAGCAGCCGGTCCTGACCGGCTGGAAATATCCTTGCCGGATGAAACCGAGCCTGAACCGGACGTGGATTCAGAGGCCTTTACCGTGGACTCAAGCCGGACTTCTTCCGACGGTCCGCTCATTCTCAATGCCATAAGGGACAGCGAGACAGGTGAGATGACTGCAACCGATGTGATTTCCGCCTCGAAAGTTGTGGCCCGATTCCGCAATATCGCCGAGAGGCTGGGCAGCATCTCATTCAGTTTCGATGTGAGTGTGCCGGAAGCCCTTATTTCTTCCGAATTCCAGCTGAGGTTCTCTCCCGAACTGGAGGTGATGGGAGATACATTGTCTCTGGAACCGGTATTCATCACCGGTTCGGACTACAGGAAAAGACAGATGCGGGGATATGAACGCTATCGTGCTTTTCTGGAGTCGCTTGTCACTGACAGCACCCTGTTCATACGCATGGAACAGCTGGAAATGTTTCTGGAGCGCTATTTCCCGGAGACATATGCCATGAAGAACGATACTTCGATCGTTCCGGAACCTATGGCTGAGAACCTTTTCGGGGTAAACCAGAAACTTGCCCTCGGACATTATACCATGCATGAGCGCAAACGCAGGAATGACTGGAAAATAAAGAACAAGGACATGTATTTCAGGAAATTCGTCAAATCACCTTTTGTGAACAATGTCAGGCTGGATACGGTCATGTCGGCAGGTGACGGAAGTCTGGTGTACAGATACACACATACCATGTCTTCTTCTCCCGGGCTGAGAAAACTGTCCGTGAGTCTGCGCGGTACTGTTTTCAGGGACGGTGAGCAGGTGCTGGAGATGCCTTCGCCGGAAAAACTGACATTCTACGTCAGTTCCCTGTCATCTCTGGCGGATGACACGCCACGCTATCTTTTCATGATCATCGACAGGGTGGTCACCGACAATACTGACGCCTTCCTCGATTTTGACCAGGGAAGTACCTCCCTCGATACTCTCAGACCGGGCAATGCTTCCGAACTCGCCAGAATCAGGAAATGCTTTTCGGATGTGTATTCCCGCAGGGATATGGTCCTGGATTCCATCATAGTCACGGCTTCGTGTTCACCTGAGGGGAGTGTGAAATTCAATTCCGGACTTGCCGGGGGAAGAGCCCTGTCAGTGAAACGGTATGTACTTGACAGAGTGGACGGACTGGAAGACAGTCTTGTCAGATCAGAATCCGTGCCGGAAAACTGGGAATATTTCAGGACGCTGGTAGCCAATGATACCGTATTGTCTCCTGCCCGCAGGGACCTCATACTGAGGATTTCCGAAGAAAAGGACAAGGACAGTGCCGAGTCAAGGCTGGCTGTGATGCCTGAATACCGGTATCTGAGGGAAAAGATTTATCCGCGCCTGAGAACAGTGAATTTCAGTTTTCATATGCATCGTCCTGATGTGGAAAAAGATACTGTGCATACGAAAGTGCTTGATACAGTGTATATGAAAGGCCTTGAAGCCTTGAAGAATCTGGATTACAAAGCCGCAGCATCCCTTCTGGGCCCGTACAGGGACTACAATGCCGCTCTGGCCATGGCATCGTCGGGATATGATGATACGGCGCTGTCGATACTTTCGGAACTGAAAGATGCCGGAGCGAAGGCAGATTATCTTGGAGCAGTGCTTTTAGCCCGTATGGGAGAATATGAGCTGGCGGCTGAAAGCTTCAGGAGAAGCGTCAGGAAAGATCCCTCCATGGCCCACAGGGCGAATCTGGATCCGGAACTTTCGGACATCGTGAAAAAAGGAAACTCCGAATACGGAATGCTTCTTCCATAATAGAAACCAATACTAACTAAATCTTTATATTATGATGAATTCCAAAATCAAGAAGACCGCCGGAGCGGTCATGACGATGGCAGCGTCGGTTCTGCTGCTGTCGTGTGAAAAGGAACAGCCCGGGCATGATGCGGCATCTGCCGGGGAGAAAGTGCCGGTAGAAGTATCCATACCCGAGACGGCAAAAACCAGGGTGACGGATGTGGGGAATGAAGACATGATAAACAATCTGCAGGTATTTGTCTTCAGACCTGACGGCGCTTTGGATGCCTATGCCATGGCGGATGACAGCCGTCTGGTCATAGAGTGCACTTCCGGCCAGAAAGAATTCGTGGCTGTGATCAATGCCCCTCAGCTGACCGCCATCCAGAGCCGGAGCCAGCTGGCTGCCATGAGATCCGATCTTTCCCACAATTCCGTGTCGGGACTTGTGATGACAGGTACTGCCACGAAAACGCTTTCATCAGTGGAAGAGAGTGTCGAGATCGTGGTTTCGAGACTGGCGGCCAGAGTCTCGGTGAGCAAGATTACGAATGCCTTTTCTGCTCCGGGATATGCGAGTACGCCTATAGTCCTGAAAGCGATATATATTTCAAATGTCGCGGCAGATGCCTGTTATCTGGATTCGGGGCAGCCGACAAAGTGGTATAATACCGGAGGTTCCAAAAAAGACTGTCCGGCCCTGCTCTGCGATGATGCCTTGAATGCCGGTATTACCAAAAGCAAACCATACACCACCCCGCATTATTTCTATTGTTATGCGAATCCTGCCGGTTCTGACAGTTCCGGTGATTCTTCCTCACCGCAGGCTACCAGGCTTGTGATAGAGACTCAGATCAGAAATGTCACATACTACTATCCTGTGGATATCCCTGAGATAGCGGCAAATCATACTTATGATGTCAAGGAAGTGAAGATCACAAGGCTTGGTTCGGAAGATCCTGACCAAATGGTGGAAACCGGAGCAGTGAGCGTCACTATCAGGATAAAGGACTGGGATACCGGACACACGACAGAAATAACTATTTAAATTGTAAAACAATGGCTGATAAAGGAATAAGACTGTTTATGCTCATGGTGACCGCGATGCTTGCGGCAGCAGTGAGTCAGGGGTGCTCGATAAAGGAAGACAGAAGTATGTGCCCGTGTTCTTTCGATCTGGATTTCAGCCAGGTGGAAATATCGCTTGCTGATGCGACGGAAGTGTCCATCGGGGCAGCAGATGGTTTCCTTTATTATGATCCGGATGCAGGCGAGGGAATGGTGGAGGAATTCAGGGATGGAGTCCCGAGCCTGCTTTACAATGTCATAGTGCCGAAAAGTACCCTTAAAGTGTCTGTGGTATGCGAATCCGGCTATCTGTTTTCGACCGATACCGGCATTTCGATTCCTCTGGGGGAGGAATGTCCTCCGGTGTTCATGCATTATTCGGAAGTGGAAGCTTATTCGGAACGCTGTACCGAACAGGTCAGGCTGCACAAAGATTACTGCAATATCGCTATCAGAATGCTGTCTTCTGACGGAGATTACCCGTTCGAACTCACCGTGTCGGGAAATGTAAACGGAATAAATCCGGACAGATCCGTGACGGAAGGGGATTTTTCATACACGTTCGTTCCGGACATGTACGGACAAGGAGATGTACGCGTACCGCGCCAGACAGACAGCAGCCTTATACTGCAGATAAGGGAAGACGGCCGCATATTGAGGGAATTCGCGTTGGGGGAGTATATAGCGGAGACCGGCTACAAGTGGACGGATGACGATCTGGAAGATATTGAGGTCAGCATAGATTATGCTCATACGTACATTACGATAGATGTAGAGAGCTGGGCAGGCTCGTTCGAATATGAAGTGGTCATCTGATTATGTGCGGTGCGGATTTTTTTCTGAATTTGAAAAAAAATGTTGCGGATAAAAAAAATTGTATTACCTTTGCACCACTTTACTGAGGCGCAGGTGGCGAAATTGGTAGACGCGCTACTCTCAGGAGGTAGTGCCAGAAATGGTGTGGCAGTTCGACTCTGCTCCTGCGCACAAAAAAAGGACCGGGAAACGGTCCTTTTTTTGTGCGCTGATGCGCCCAGTATACCCCCACTGCCTCCGGCAGTACCCCGAGGGGTATTGCGCGACATCCGTCGCGGGCCTTCGGCCTTGTTAATTTAAGGAGGTCCTTTTTTTGTGCGCTGATGCGCTAAAGTCGTTATAGGATTATGGTTCGGGTGATACTGCTTATAGACTGTGCCAGCGAGTTCGACAGGAAACTCCTCAGGGGCATGATGAGGTATTCAAGGGAAAACGGCCCGTGGCTGTTCTACAGGATGCCTTCCGGTTTCAAGTGGGGAGAGGACAGGGAGGAATGGATTCTGGAATGGGCCAGGACATGGAAAGCCGATGCCATCATAGGCAGGTGGGACGAAGTCAAGGTAAACCTGCTCAGCAGGCTGAATATCCCGATAGTCCTTCAGAACAACAATACCCGTAGCGACATCTATTCGAATCTTACCGGAGATTACGAAGGGACAGGCCGCATGGCTGCCTCCTATTTCAGAAAGAAACTTTTCCGTGACTATGCTTTCTTCGGGATCAAGGATATAATCTGGTCAGAGGAACGCTGTTCCGGTTTCAAGGACGAAGTCCTGAAGTCCGGCGGCAGATTCCGGTCTTATTTGGTGGAGCCGTCAGGCATGGATGACCGTCAGAAAATCACGGCATGGCTGAACTCGCTTCCCAAGCCCGTAGCCATGTTCTGCTGTGACGATGCCCATGCTCTGGTCATCACTGAAACATGCAAGATGGCAGGTATACGTATTCCTGAAGATGTTTCATTGCTCGGAGTCGATAACGATGACCTGCTGTGCAACATATCCGATCCTCCTATATCCTCGATAGATCTGGATGTCGAAAACGGCGGATATATGACGTGCAGACACCTGCATGAATATCTGGACGGGAAGCGGACCGCCCCGTTCAACGTGGTGATAAATCCGACAGGGATAGTCCAGCGCAAGTCTTCCCTCCTGTACAATATATCAGATCCGTATGTGGAAAAAATCATGAAGTACATCGATGAGATGTATGATACCGATCTGCAGGTGGACGAGCTGTTCGGTATGGTGCCTCTTTCAAGACGGAGCATAGAGATGCGATTCAAGTCCGAGACCGGAACGACTGTGTATCAGTATATAATATCCTCCAGAGTGGAGCATTTTGCATATCTGCTTGCTACTACCGACCGTCCTGTGACGGACATAGCCTATGAAGTCGGTTTCAAGGACAGCAGCAATATTGCCAGGATATTCAAAAAGTTCAAAGGATGTTCTCCGATAGAGTACAGACGAAAGAATTGCGTTTATTGAAGATTGATTTTCGTTTTATTCCGCTAAAAGTATAGTCTACTTGTATAACTTTGCATCAACCGATAATAATAACACGATATCTTATGCAAAGTGACCGTCAGTATTATATTTCACTGGGCATGCTCGGATGCCTTTTCTTCGTTTTCGGCCTGGTATCATGGGTGAACTCTATTCTGGTTCCATATTTCAAAGTGGCGTGCGAACTTGAAAGCGGAGTCCAGACCTATCTGGTGACCTTCGCTTTCTATATTGCATATCTGGTAATGACAGTCCCCGCATCTTACCTGTTGAGGAAGACAGGATACAAGGCCGGGACTTTGATCGGTCTGTGGATAATGGCAGCCGGAGCCCTTATGTTCTGGCCTGCCGCACTGACAAGATCCTACACCCTTTTCCTTATGGCGCTGTTCGTTATCGGTACCGCTCTGGCCATTCTCCAGTCCGTGGCAAATCCTTTCGTCACCATCATCGGCCCCCACGAAAGTGCCGCAAAGAGGATCAGCGCCATGGGCATATGCAACAAATTCGCCGGTATAGCGGCTCCTCTGCTTTTTGCTGCCGCCGTCATCAGTCCTGAGGATGAGATGATAATGTCGCAGGTGGAAAGCGGCATATTGACAGGAGCGGCCAAAGAAGCGGCGCTTGATGAGATGATACTCGGAGTCATTCCCCCTTATGTGATACTTGCCGTACTCCTTTTCATTTTCGGAATCCTGTTCTACAAATCCCCTGTCAGGGATATCAATCCGGACCGAGACAACGCTACTCCGGCAGTGGGTGGGGGAGATAGGAAATCCGTCTGGAAATATCCTTATCTTGTCTTGGGTGTCATAGCCCTTTTCGCCCATCTTGGAAGCCAGCAGATATCTGTCAGCACGATTATCGGCTATGCCCAGAGCATGGGCATGAGTCTGGACACCGCGAAAGTCTTCCCGTCTCTGACATTGGCGTGCATTCTCATCGGGTATCTGGCAGGAGTCATTCTGATCCCCAAATACCTGAGCCAGCAGAAATCCCTCGTAATCTGTACAGTGACAGGTCTTGTCCTGTCAGTACTGGTGCTTGTACTTCCAGAGAAGGCATCAATCTGGAGCCTGGTTCTTCTCGGCGTGCCTAATTCCCTTATTTACGCAGGCATATGGCCTCTGGCCATCAGAGGACTCGGACGGTGGACCAGTCTGGGCTCGTCTCTGCTGGTGATGGCTTTGTGCGGAAATGCCGTGCTGTCACTGCTGTACGGCTATGTGTCTGACCATCTCAGCCTGCAGGCTTCATACTGGCTTCTCATCCCATGTTTCGTATACATGGTCTTCTACGCAGTTTACGGTTATAAGATAAACAAATGGTAACGGCAATAATAAACGGAAACGTCATTTTGCCTGACGGACTCTGCCGCGGTATCCTCGTTCTGGAGGACGGCAGGATAAAAGGCATTCAGAATAATATTCCGGCAGGAGCGGAGGTCATAGATGCGGAAGGAAACTACGTGAGTCCCGGGTTCATTGACATGCATACACACGGAGCCGGAGGTGCGGATTTCATGGACTGTACTGTGGAAGCCTACATCACGGCAGCCAGAATGCATGCAATGCACGGTACCACCCTGCTTTATCCTACCACACTCACCAGCACTGACGAACTTCTGTACGAGTCTTTCGAAACATACAGAAAGGCTGTACCTCAGAATACCGAAGGGGCGGCTTTCGGCGGAATGCATCTGGAAGGCCCTTATTTCAGTCCGGCATTTGCCGGAGCGCAGGATTCCAGATACCTTAGAAATCCGCGGCCTGAAGAGTATATGCAGATTCTGGACAGATGTCCGGACCTGGCCAGATGGAGTTTCGCACCGGAACTTGACGGTGCCCCGGAATTCGCTGCCGAACTCCGCAGAAGGGGAATCGTGGCATCCATCGGTCATACGAATGCCACATTCGGAGAGTGTGATGCCGCTTTCAGGGCAGGAGCATCGCTGATGACCCATTTCTATTCATGCATGAGCACCATTTCCAGACGGAACGCCTTCAGGTATGCCGGCACCATAGAATACGGATACTGGCAGGACGGTATAGCACTGGAAATCATAGCTGACGGGATTCATGTACCGTCTGACCTTCTTCATCTCATACTGAAAATAGCAGGAGACAGCCGCGTGGCACTGGTTACGGATTCCATGAGAGCAGCAGGTATGCCTGAGGGACCGAGCGTACTTGGAGGACTCTCGGACGGATAGGACGTGATAGTGGAAGACGGGGTCGCCAAACTTCCGGACAGATCAGCGTTTGCCGGCAGCGTGGCTACTGCTGACCGGCTGGTCAGGACGATGGTGACCATGGGAGGCTGCAGTATTCCGCAGGCGGTGAAAATGATTACGGAAAACCCTGCGAAAATCATGGGTATTTCAGACAGGAAAGGTTCCATAGCACCCGGAAAGGATGCGGACATCGTGATTTTCGATGACGGTGTCAATATCGGCAGGACAATAGTTAACGGTAATGTAATATATTGAACGATATGCTTTTAAAAACTTTCAAATCAGGGAAACTCGATGTGAGAATATACGATTCCCGAAAGAGTATGGGGCAGGCGGCAGCCGATGATGTGGCGGCCTGTATCAGGGACCTTCTTTCACGGAAAGATGAAATCCGGATTATCTTCGCCGCAGCCCCGTCCCAGAATGAATTTCTGGAGGCGCTTGTGTCCGAGCCCGGAATAGAATGGAACCGGATACATGCACTGCACATGGATGAGTATGTAGGGCTTCCTGCTGATGCTCCACAGGGCTTCGGGAATTTCCTGAAAGCTGCAATTTTCGGAAAAGTCCCGTTTGCCGGTGTCGACTATATCGGGTCAGACGACGATCCGGACGAGGCATGCCGCAGATATACCCGGATTCTCGATTCGGTCACCGTGGACATGGTATGCATGGGAATAGGGGAGAACGGCCATATAGCATTCAATGACCCTCATGTGGCGGACTTCGATGATCCGCTGAAAATCAAGAAGGTGGATCTGGATGAAACATGCCGTCTCCAGCAGGTCCATGACGGATGCTTCGATGATATTTCCCAGGTGCCGGAATATGCGCTTACGCTCACTATTCCGACAATGCTCAAGGCTTCCCGCCTGTTCTGCATAGTCCCTGCCTCGACCAAGGCCAATGCCGTAAAGGCTGCAGTCTTCGGGCCTGTTTCCCAACAGTGTCCGGCCTCTATTCTGAGAACGCATCAGAATGCCGTACTCTACACGGATAAAGACAGTGCCGAATATATAATGGATGCCGCCGTATGAGAACAGTTGCATGTATCATCGTTTTCCTGATCTCCCTGTTTCAGGGAATGGCATCATCAATGTCGGTACCGCAGTCCCGTCAGGAGGATGGTTTTCAAGTCAGGGCAGCATATCTGGACTTCCGTACTCAGGTCATGACTCCTGAAGCCATGAAGGAATTTGCAAGACAGATTTCCGATTTGGGTATGAATGCCATAATCGTGGAATGGGAGGGCACTTTCCCGTTTACCGGGAATCTGATACTCCGGAACCGTCATGCCTTTTCCGAAGAAGAGGTTTCGGACTTCATCTCATACTGTGCTTCTCTCGGAGTGGAAGTCATTCCTCTGCAGAATTGTTTCGGCCATGCCGAATACATACTCAGACATGACCGCTATGCGGCATTGAAAGAAGACAGGAAGGACTGTTCCCAGGTCTGCCCTTTGGAATATGACGAAGCCGGTACTGTATTTTCAAGCATATTCGCCGAGATCGCGCGAATGCACACATCGGATTATATACACATCGGCTGTGATGAGACCCGGCTTCTCGGGCATTGCCGCGAATGCGGCGAATATGTCAGGGAAAAGGGGATATCCTCGCTTTATGTGGAATATGTCTCCAGGATGTGCCGGATAGTGACAGCTTTGGGAAAGACTCCGGTGATATGGGCCGACATCATCCTGAAATACCCTGAAGCACTGGAACTTCTGCCGGACGATGTCATCATCGCGGACTGGAATTACGGCTGGAAGCCGGATTATTTCGGCAGCATGGAGAGCATAGAGGATTCAGGTCATGTCATCTGGGGTGCCGCCTCCATGCGTTCTCATCCGGACAACCTCTATCTGGTCCAGTGGAGGAAACATCTCGAAAACATCTTTACCTATACCGCTTATGCCGCTGACCATGGTTTTCAAGGCATCATCAACACTTCATGGTCCACTTCAGGAACTTACGGATATATCTGGGATGACGGAAATGAAGTGGTGGATATACAGCCGGTAAGGGAAGTCTATCCGCAGTCAGGTTTCGATATGCTGATACAGGCCTTTTCGGCTGCGGTTTCAGGAAAATACACTGACCCTGATGAATTCCTCGACGCTTATTGCAGGGAAAGGCTCGGTCTTGAAAATGAGGGAGATGTATCTGCTGTGAAAGAGTATTTCAACATGTCTCAGATTCCTGCTTCCGCTTTCGGGGGAAAACCGGAACGTGCCGCTGCCGAGCTGGAAAAATGCCTGGCAGCCAGACAGAAACTGGAGGCAGTACCTTTCCCGGAAAAAGCCGGAAACATCGCGGCACACTTACGATTGATGCTCGATATCAGGATCAATTATCTGGAATTCAAGGAGCTGGATCTGAAGATGCAGCAGGATGATTTCAGTCCGGCTTCATCTGAAACACTTCTGGAAGATCTCCGGAAAGTGGAGAAGTCATGCGAAAAGCTGCGGAGTGAATTCATCGCCATGAACGGCGCTTATCTGAAAGATGCCGCACAGTCTTTCAACGAATGGACATACTACGGAAAAATGAAGAACCGTATCTCTGTTTTGGAAAATATATTGGAACATTAATCTATAACACTAAAATGAATGCTTTGACTTTTTTTTCCCTGACATGCTCAGTCTTGTCCATGGGGTTCCTCTCATGCTCAGCGGATGTGAAGGAAATGGGTCCTACTGTCGATGAAATAGAAATCATCGAGAAGGACGACGCTGCGGAACCGGAAATCGGCTACGACGAATGTCTGGAAATGGCCGGAGTGACGGAACTTATGGCGCAGAAGGCTCTGGACTACATATCGGCCACCCAGACCGATGACGAAAGCCTCTACAACTGTGTCTATGTCTATGCCCCGAGCCTGGAAACATATGCGGACGAGCCGGAGAAACTGGCCGCCAGGATAGCATTGCTCGGTTTCAAGGGTGTGTATCTGAGTCCCGGAGGAAACAGACTGACGACACAGGACCAGTGGCTCAGGACTTTCATATCCACATGTACCGGTCTTGGCCTGGATGTATATGCCACATTCTATGAAGATCCGTCCGTGTTCGTGAGTCAGGCCGGTGCGGATGCGAGTCTGGACAAGTTCCTGACATACAACCGCAGCGTATCGTATGAAGAACGCTTTGCCGGAGTCTCTGCCGACCTGGAGCCGCATACGATAAAGGAAGACATCGGTCTGGGCTGGACATGGGACACCCAGAACCACAACGGCGCTGGCGGCCAGAACGACTGTCTGCTGAAGGTCACTCTCGACCGTCTGGACTATGCGCAGTCGAAACTCTACGGACTCTCCCTCCACGAAGCCATCTGGTGGAACTACCAGAACATGTACAATGAAGGCAAAGTGACCTATGGTGACGTAAACCAGTTTACCGAAGTCTGTGACTGGGTTTCCATCATGGCCTACCGGAACACTACCGACGGGGTCTGGTCATACAGCGAGCCTACGCTCAAGGCCTGCAGTTCGGAGGACTGTGTCAATATATGCGTGAAGACTGCCACAAACGACGAGGCTTCTACCACGCTCATGCCTAACGGCTGGAAAGCCCTGCTCGAAACCATGTCTGTCCTCAGGGACAAAGGCCTTGAATACGGATGCTTCAACGGCCTGGACATGTTCCAGTACGAAGCTCTGGAGACTATGTGGGAATGGAAAGAAGATAATGAATATAATGCTGAGTGACATGAAAAATACTATCAGACATTTGATTGCCGCATTCTTTATGCTATCGGCCGTGGCAACGGCATTTGCACAGGAGAAAATATTGACCGGAACGGTCCTTGAAGATACCGGGAACGGTGTCATGCCTGTCATAGGTGCCGGAATCGTCGTCAAGGGTACTCAGAACGGTACCGTATCGGATGAAAACGGCCAGTTCTCTCTGACAGCATCCCCTGAGGATGTGCTGGTGGTAAGCTCATTGGGATATAAATCCGAAGAGGTGGGCGTAGGCAGCCGGAATTATTTCGAAATCTACATCGAGCCGGAGAACATGATGCTGGATGAGCTGGTGGTCGTCGGGTACGGTTCGATGAGGAAAAGTGACCTCGCTACTTCCATAGCCTCGGTCAATACCGACGAGATGAAGATATTCCCCGCTTCATCTGCTGCCGAAATGCTGAGGGGACGTGCCGCCGGTATCACGGTGACCAGCGCATCGGGACGCCCCGGTTCAGTGCCGAGCATCAAGATCCGCGGTTCCCGTTCCATTTCAGCCAGCAATACTCCGCTGTACATCATCGACGGCAGTGTGGCTTCGGATACCGAGTTTTCCATGATCAATGCCGGTGATATCGAGTCCATCGAGATATTGAAAGATGCGGCGTCACAGGCCATTTACGGTGCCAGAGCCAGCGACGGAGTCATCCTCGTGACCACCAAGCGCGGAAAGGCAGGGGAGAGCACGGTGACCTATAACGGATATGTCGGCGTCCAGACTCTGCACAGGAACTTCGATTTCTATAATGCGGACGAATATCTGGCATTGCGCCGCGAAGCGGTGGCTCATGATATGGGTGTGGTGGATGCGACGACTGTACCTATCACGACCGCTCTGGCCGACGAAGTCATGGAAGACGTATGGAAAAGCGGAGAATTCGTTGACTGGGAAGATCTTATGTTCAAGAAAGCGGCGTTGTACCACAGCCATGAACTCAGTTTCCGGGGCGGTACCGACAAGCTTCGCGCCATGGCCAGTGTCGGATATTTCAGCCAGGACGGTATGATGAGATTCGGCTCGGGATATGACAGGCTGAGTGCGAGGGTGAATCTGGACTACCAGGTCAAGAAATGGCTGAAGCTGGGCGCCAACACCTCGTTCGGATTCTCGAAGAGACTCATAGAGAACGGCGCCTTCTATCAGTTCATCACACGTTCGCCGCTGTCGCAGGTGTACGATGAAAACGGTGACTACACTCCTTATATAAACAGCAACAAGGACACGAACCCCGTATACAGTGCGCTTCATGACAGTCATGACCAGAAATCGAACAATTACAGGATAAACGCCTTTGCGGATATCACTCCGTTCAAGGGATTCACGTACAGGTTCAATATCTCCTACTACAACAGAGTCAATGAGGAAGGCCATGCGAGGGATTCCTATTACCCTAACGGCGGCGGTTCTACGGCTTCCATCACGAATGCGACGAGCACGCAGCTGCTCATTGAGAATTCCATCAGGTATGATGTCCCGATAAGGAACGGGAATCACAAACTCAACATCACGGCAGTACAGTCTGTCGACAAATCGCTGAGCAAGAATCTCGGCTATTCAGTGGAAAACCTGCCTGTGGACAAGACGTACAACTATATCGCCAACGGAGAGGTGACAGGGCAGGAGAGACTGTATACCGCGAACAACCTGGTATCCTTCATGCTCAGGGCGCAGTACAATCTGATGGAAAAGTACCTTTTCAATGTCGCGGTCCGCAGGGACGGGTCGAGCCGTTTCGGTACTGACAACAAATGGGGAACCTTCCCGTCATTCGCCTTTGCGTGGAGAGCATCCCAGGAAAGTTTCCTCAAGGATGTATCCTGGATAGACAATCTGAAACTGCGTGCGAGCTACGGTATAGTCGGAAACCAGAACGGAATCGACAACTACACTACTCTGGGAATCGCGCAGCAGATGCCCGGTGAGTTCGGGGATACCTACTATATGGGATATCTTCCCGGAATGGAACTCCCGAACAAGGACCTGAAATGGGAACAGTCCGCGACTGCGAACATAGGCCTGGATTTCGGCTTCCTCGACAACCGGATCTCCGGAACAGTGGAGTGGTACAATACCAGAACTACGAATCTCCTGGTATCGAGAGCCTTGAATGCTTCTCTCGGGTATACCTCCATGCTTGACAATCTGGGTGAGACACGAAGCAGCGGATTCGATATCAACGCGACTTTCGACATCATCAGAAACCAGAATGTAAACTGGAGCATAACCGCCACTGCCAGCACTTTCAGGAACAGGATAGTCAAGATAGATGACACCGTGGACGAAGACGGGAACTATGTCAGCCAGCCAGGGAACAACTGGATCATCGGTGCTCCTATAAACATCTACTATGACTACAAGGCAGACGGGGTGTACCAGTACGATGATTTCGACGTATACAGCGACAGGGGCACCCTGTACTATGAACTGAAGCCGACGGTGGATACGGATGGTGACGGTGTGGCTGATGCTGTCCTCCAGAGAAACGATGTGGTGGAACCCGGAAGCGTGAAACTCGCTGACGTAAACGGTGACGGAAAGATAAATGAGAACGACAGGGTAGTGTACAAACGTGATCCCGATGCCACTCTTTCTCTCTCCACCAGCCTGTCATGGAAAGGGTTCGACTTCTTCATGGACTGGTATGCTTCTATCGGCGGCTATATCCTGAATCCGCTGATGTATGACGGAGAATACGGCGGTGACCTGCGCGGCCGCTCGAACGGAATGAAGGTGGATTACTGGACTCCTTACAATCCTGTGAACAGTCATCCGCGCCCATCATACGGTTCCGAAGTCCCTTACATGAAATCCATGGCATACCAGAATGCTTCATATCTGAGACTGCGTACCATCCAGCTCGGCTATACGCTGCCGCAAAAAGCCATCAGCAAGCTGCGGATCCAAAACCTGAGATTCTATGTCACGCTGACGAACCTTCTGACGTTCACTGAAGTCCTTTCATACAGCCCTGAAGTGACAGGAAACATCTATCCCGAGGCGAGACAGACTGTATTCGGCGTTAACTTATCATTCTAGAAGCGATGAAAAAGAAAATATACATACCGCTGCTCATGGCAGCGTCAATACTGACAGTTTCATGCAGTGATCTGCTGAATCTCGAATCGGAAACAGCGGTCACGACCAATTATCTCCAGACCGACAAGGAAGGTCTGAAAAGGGCTATCGCAGGCCTGTATGTCTATGAAAGGGACAATATCGTGGATAATTCCAATGAAAAGGGAATCGTCATCATTCCCCAACTTTTCGATTTCAACACCGATATTTTCCTGTTCAATGCCGGAAACTGGGCTTCGCTCGGCAGGCTTACCGACCTGACACCCGACTCCGGAGTACTGGAGGACTACTGGGAGTTCTGGTATGCCATCGTCGGCAGAGCTAACGAGATCATAGCTTCGGCTGAAAATCTCGGCCTTGAGGACCCGGAAATCAATTCGATATACGGAGAAGCATGTCTTTTCCGCGCCCGTGCGTATTTCGAACTCTGGAAAAGATTCGAAAGGATATATCTGAATACGGAGCCGACCACGGTGTCGAATCTGGACCGGGCTTACAAGCCTGCTGCGAAAGAAGAGATCTTCACTCTTCTGAAGAAAGACCTGGATGCCGCCATCAAGGCTCTGTCCTATGATATTCCTGTTTACAACAACGGGGTCATGTACGGCAGATATACCAAGGCCACGGCCAAGCATGTACGTGCGCAGGTGGCCATGTGGGAGAATGACTGGGACTGTGTCATCACCCAGACAGAGGACATTCTCCGCGATGCGAAAGGAATCACGGAAATGGAATCAGACCCTGCAGACATATTCTCGTCGGAAAACCTCCGTTCGAAAGAGGTGCTTTACGCATATCAGTTCTCCAAGAATCCTGGAGGCGGCGGAGTGCTTCAGGGGACGGCTTTGAAAGGACATCCGATATCGGTATATGTCACTTCCAGATATTCCAGCGTGGCAGGTACCATCTGTTCGGCGGACCAGGGAGGCTTCGGCTATGGCAGGGACTACCCGAACCGGCATCTTCTGGACATGTATGAGCCGGGAGACAAGAGGCTGGACTGCTATTTCGTGACGAAATTCTACTACAATGATCCTTCATCGCCGAAATACGGACAGGAAATAGTTCCCGGGACAGGAGGAGGTACGAGCGGTGCTTCATATATCACGAATATCCATCCTATGAGCAGCAAGCATGCGGATTTCTGGACCAATGCCGATGATCCGGAGCGCAAGACCAGCTTCAGGGACCTTATTGTCTACCGACTTGCGGAGACTGTCCTGATGTGTTCGGAAGCGTATTTCCACAAGGGTGACAATGACAATGCCGTCAAGTACTTCAACATGACATACGAACGGGCTGTCGGGAAGAAATTCGAAGGCACGCTTACTTTGGAAGAACTGCTGGACGAGTATGCACGCGAACTGAATTTCGAAGGCGTGAGATGGCCTCTTCTCAAACGCCTCGGTCTTCTCGGTGAATACTGCAAGCTGTATGAAGGCGAGTCAATGGCCGAGAATCCGTATCTGGACAGGGACTATACGTTCGCAAGGCAGAATTTCGTGATAGGAAAACACGAATGCTGGCCTATTCCGAGCAACCAGATACTGCTGATGGGAGGTTCGGATGTTTATCCGCAGAATGAAGGATGGAACTGATAAAATTACAGACGATGAAAAAAATGATAATCATGCTGCTGGCCATGACAGCTGTCTGGTCCGCATGCACCAAAGTTGAAGAAGAGCCCGAGTATTTCAATATCGATTCTACGGATATAGTCCTGCAGACGAGTGAGGCAGGACAGACGGATATCCTGCTCTCCACCAACAGGGATCCTGTCGCCACAGTGGATGCCGCTGCGGAAGAATGGCTGACCGCGGAAATTTCCCGGCGATGTCTTACACTGGTTTATTCGGAAAATACCGTTTCCGAACAGCGTACAGGTACTGTGTCCGTGACTGCCGGTTCTTTTCAGATCGATGTCACTCTGACCCAGGCTGCATATACGAAGCCTGAACCGGAACCCGACCCCGACCCCGATGAGCCTGGAGAGGTCACTTCATATGAAGTCTATGATGTCTACTATGAGAACGGCGAGGCTGCAGGTATAGTGTTCTGGGCATCTGATGACCATAAGTCCGCGCTCGTGGTAAGTCTGGACAGGACTCCGTCCTTGGTGCCGTGGTCATATGACAACACTGTGGCGGTCGGCACCGGACAATCGGACGGAGCGGCAAACACGGAACTCATCAGAGCCAGTTCCATAGCTTCGCAGACACCTGCCATCGACTTCTGCGATGCGCACGGGGAGGGCTGGTACTGGCCTGCCATGGATGAAATGATGCTTCTGTTCGAAGCCTACAACGGCTCTCCGTATACTGAAGGCAAGCACAACGTCGTTCCTGCCGAACTTCCGGACGAACAGAAGGCTGCAAGGGCTGCATTCGATGAACTGCTGACATCGAACGGCGGTACAGCCATGAATACTGCCGCCGAAACTGAAATCGGAGACAAGTACTGGACCAGCACCGAGCAGTCAAAGGATGGTGTCGTCTATGGTTCTACCTTCCGTTTCGGAAAGGCCTATGCTTCCGGCGGAGGTGATACACAGAAGAAGGAACAGGCTTCCAGCTATGTACGCGTCATCAAGGCCGTATCGCTGAATGGCAGTACTCCTGATCCGGACCCGGATGACCCTGACGTGCCTGTGGAAACCGAATTCCCTGTATATCAGGAGGGTGGAAAGAATATTGGAATCGTATACTGGACTTCGGAGGACGGAAAGACTTCGAAAGTACTGAGTCTGTCCAGGACCGAATCCATTCCGTGGTCATATAACGGTTCCGCCTTCCTCGGTGCTGATGACGAGGACGACGGTGCAGCGAATACTGAAATCCTGAAGGCGAGTGCGGAAGCTGCCGACATACCGGCTCTGGCATTCTGCGAATCGCTGGGCGAGGGCTGGTATTGGCCCGCACTGAATGAAATGGTGGAGATTTTCGACATTTACAACGGTGTACCGTATGCGGAGCTGGAGGAGAACAAGGCTACAGCCACTCCAGACAAGATAACTGACGAAGAGAAGGCTTCACGGGATGCTTTCGATCTTTCTCTTACGACTTACGGCGGGACGGCCATGAACACGGCAGATCCGACTACGAAGGGTGACAGATACTGGACTAGTACGGAACTTACTGACGGGGACAAGCATTACGGTTCGTTCATGACCTTCGGGAAGGCCTACAAATCCTATCCTGCAGACACTCCGGGCAAGACCAATGCCTCCGGAGGCCGCTACGCCCGCTGCATCAAAGTCATCACTAACGAATAAATAATATGAGTATTGCCAGTATACTGCTTTTTTCCGCTATTGCGGCCGCTCCTGCAGGGGAGCAGGCCGCAATGGCCGATTATAATGTGATTCCATTGCCACGGCACATTGAAGTACCGGGCAATGATTATTTTGTCCTTGACGGCAGGACGAAGATTGTCCGCGGCGAAGGAGTTTCCGAAAAGGATGCTGATTTTCTGTCGGAGTATATCAGACAGAGTACGGGAATAGAATGCCATGTGACGGGGCAGGCGCGAAAGAACGCCATCTGGCTCTCGGTTTCGGCTTCCTGTGGTCAGAATCCTGACGGGTATACGGTCACGGTGGACAAAACCGGAATACATGTCTCGGGGAACTCGTCCGACGGGCTTTTCCACGGAATCCAGACCATACGGAAGAGTCTGCCGGTGGGGGAGTATGACGAGGTGGCTTTCCCTTATGCCGAGATCATGGATGAACCGCGTTTCAGATACAGGGCCATGCATCTGGATGTGTCCAGACATTTTTTCGACAAGGATTTCGTGAAGAAATACATCGACCTGCTTGCCCTGCATAACATGAACTTTTTCCACTGGCACCTGACAGATGACCAGGGCTGGCGTATTGAAATCAGAAAGTATCCTTTGCTGGCTGAAAAGTCTTGCCGGAGAGACTATACCGTCATCAGACGTGATTATGACAGGAATGACGGTACACCTTACGGCGAGGGCTGCTATTTCACTCAGGAAGATATCAGGGAAATAGTGCAGTATGCCCTGGACCGTCATATACGGATAATTCCGGAGATCGACATGCCGGGACATATGCTGGCTGCTCTGGCTGCATATCCGCAGTTCGGATGTACGGGAGGACCGTATAAGGTATGGACAAGATGGGGCGTGTCCGATCAGGTCCTCTGTGCCGGGAAGGATGAGACAGTGCAGTTTGCCAAGGATGTATTGTCAGAAGTGGCGGACTTGTTTCCGTGCAGGTACATCCATATCGGAGGTGACGAATGTCCCAAGACCGAATGGAAGGAATGTCCTGATTGCCAGGCGAGAATAGTGTCTGAAGGCATACAACAGGGCAGTGCGGAATCCGTAGAAGACGCTCTCCAGGGATGGTTCATGAAGGAAATGACAGATTTCCTGAAAACCAAGGGAAAGACTGTCATAGGCTGGGACGAGTTGCTGGAAAGCGGAGCTGCAGGCGATGACATGACGGTGATGTCGTGGAGGGGAACGGAAGGAGGTATCGCTGCAGCGGAACACCGGATGGATGCCATCATGGTTCCTCACAGCTATCTGTACTTCGACTACTATCAGACGGACGACCGTTCGCAGGAACCTTTTGCCGCCGGAGGCAAGGTGACTGTGGAGAAAGTCTTCAATTACGATCCTTATGACGGTATTCCTGAGAAAGACAGAAAGTATATCATCGGAGTGCAGGCCAATCTCTGGACTGAATTCATCGCGGAGCCTTCCCATGCCGAATACATGGTGATTCCGAGAATCGATGCCCTGTCCGAAGTCCAGTGGAGCCCCCTGGAATCGCGTCAGTACGCGGATTTCCTGAAACGGCTCAGAAGGCAGCTAAACCTGTATGACATGCTGGGATACAATTATGCAAGATATGTTTTCGAATAAGGAAGACGGCACTTCGTACAAGTACGATTACTTTCGGTTCGTCAATGGTTTCGAAGAAAGACGTTTGAGGGTGACCAAAAATCCATTTTTGGTCACCCTCTTTCAAATCCGTTTGGACTTCCGCTTGTCAATATCTGTTCAGCGGCATGCCGTTCATCTTCATGCGGACCTGCTTGCGGACGCTGGCGAGGACTGCTTCATGCTCTTCCTTGCCCTCTTCCGATTTCCCGCTTACATAGTCGAGATGTTCCGCTGCGCTGGACAGAACCGTATCTATAAGAGATACGATGAATTCCATGTCTTTCTCGACAAGTCCTCTCGAAGTGATGGCTGGAGTGCCGACCCGGATTCCGGAAGTCTGGAACGGAGACCTGGAGTCGAAAGGCACCATATTCTTGTTCACCGTGATGTCGGCCTTGACCAGTTCCCTTTCCGCTATTTTTCCTGTCAGATCCGCGAACTTTGTCCTCAGGTCGATAAGCATGAGATGATTGTCCGTACCGCCGGACACTACCTTGTATCCTTTTGCCTTGAATGCTTCAGCCATGGTGAAAGCGTTTGCCACTACCTGTTTCTGGTATTCCGTGAATTCAGGCTGAAGGGCTTCGTAAAACGATACGGCCTTGGCTGCTATGCAGTGCTCAAGCGGACCTCCCTGTACGCCTGGGAATACGCTGGAATTGAGTATCTGTGACATCTTCTTCACGACACCTTTCGGGGTAGTCAGTCCCCACGGGTTGTCGAAATCCTTCCCCATCAGGATAATGCCTCCGCGAGGTCCCCTGAGGGTCTTATGTGTAGTGGAGGTGACTATATGTGCATATTTTACAGGATTGCTGAGCAGTCCGGCAGCGATCAGCCCTGCGGTATGTGCCATGTCGACCATGAAGATGGCGCCTACGCTGTCGGCTATCCGTCTCATCCTCTCCCAGTCCCATTCCCTGGAGTATGCGGACGCACCGCCGATGATCAGCTTCGGCTTGTATTCCAAAGCTTTCCTTTCCATGTCGTTATAGTCGATGAGACCGGTGACTTCGTCCAGGCCGTAGGATACGGCATGATACAGGATGCCGGACATGTTTACCGGAGAACCGTGTGTAAGATGTCCGCCATGGGCAAGGTCAAGTCCCATGAATGTCTCTCCCGGTTTCAGGCATGCCATCATTACGGCCATGTTTGCCTGAGCTCCGGAATGAGGCTGCACGTTTGCGTATTCCGCACCGAAAAGCTGGCACAACCTGTCTATGGCAAGCTGTTCTATCTGGTCTACGATCTCGCAGCCGCCATAGTATCTGGCTCCCGGATATCCTTCCGCATATTTGTTCGTGCAGACAGAACCGAGAGCGTCGAGCACTTGTTTGCTGACATAGTTTTCAGAGGCGATAAGTTCGATACCGGTCGTCTGTCTTTCTTCTTCTTTCTTGATCAGATTGAAAATCTGAAGGTCCTGTTTCATAATATTCTCTTTTTAAAAGCAGAGCAAATTTACTCATTTTTTGATTTTTCCCTACCTTTGCACCCGGAAGTTTTCCCCAACTTTCTGGAATTTGCCGGAAAATGATTGAATTTCAAGACTATGACTGATAGAAAATTATTGAATATAGAGCTCGGACGCATGTCTGTCGAGGAATACAGGAAATCTCCCGAATCAGGGATCGCAGTGGTCCTGGACAATGTCCGGAGCGCCCATAACGTAGGATCGGCATTCAGAAGTTCCGACTCGTTCAAGGTCGACAGAATCTGCCTGTGCGGCATTTGCGCCGTGCCTCCTTCGGCCGAGATCCACAAGTCGGCCATAGGTGCCGAATTCAGTGTGCCCTGGGAGCATTTCGACAGGACCATTGATGCCATACGCAGGCTCAGGGAAGAAGGCTTCACGATAGTAAGTGTGGAACAGACCGTGAATTCCGTTTCGCTGGACGACTTTTCTCCGGAAAAAGGCCGTAAGTATGCCTTCGTTTTCGGAAACGAGGTGTCGGGAGTGGACCAGGAGGTCGTCGATGCCTCCGATTTCGCACTTGAAATACCTCAGTACGGGACCAAACATTCGCTGAATGTCTCCGTTTCCGTCGGAATTGTTCTCTGGGCCGCTCATCGGCGTAATTTGTGAATTGTTTATTTTCCGTTCCATTTAAGGGCCTTGAAAATCTCGACCACCACCAGAGGCACGAGGGCAAGACCTGCCACTGTCAGCCACTGTTCGCATCCCATCTCCGCAAAACTGAACGCATGGGAGAATGACGGTACCAGCAGCACGGCCAGAGAGAACACCAGGGACGCGAATATCGCGAAAATCAGAGGCTTGTTCTCCAAAGGATTGAACTTGAATCTGGATTCGGTATTCGAATGCAGGTTTCCTGCATGCACCAGCTTGGCTGCGATCAGAGAGGCAAATGCCATGGTCTGTCCGAGAGTCTCTGCGGAAGAACTGTCACCGTATATCTCCATGCCCATGTCCTTTCCGATGATGAATGCCACTAATGTGATCACACCCATCATCACTCCCTGATAGCTGATTCTCCATACCATACCCTTATCCATGAATTGTTTGCCTTGACCTCGCGGACTCTTTTTCATGATGTCCTTCGCAGCCGGGTCCAGGCTCAGCGCCAGGGCAGGGAAGGTCTCGCTCACCAGGTTTATCCACAATATGTGAATCGGCAGCAGAGGAATACCCATGTTCATGATAGACGCCACGAAAAGCAGCAGCACTTCACCCAGATTCGTGGAAAGCAGGAAGAGGACTGTCTTCAGGATATTGTCGTAAATCCTCCGGCCCTCGGACACAGCTGACACTATGGTCACGAAATTGTCATCTGAGAGGATCATGTCTGAAGCGTCTTTTGCGACCTCTGTACCTGTGATGCCCATGGACACGCCTATGTCGGCCTGTTTGAGTGCAGGCGCATCATTCACCCCGTCACCGGTCATTGCCACGATTTCGCCTTTCTTCTGCCAAGCTGTCACTATCTTCACTTTCTGCTCGGGAGCGATTCGGGCGTAAACGGTGTATTTGTCCACATTCCTGTTGAAATCTTCATCGGCCATTTTCTCCAGTTCCGTCCCTGTGATGGAAAGGTCGCCGTCCTTGTGTATTCCGATTTTGCTGGCTATCGCCAATGCCGTCGCCTTGTGGTCGCCGGTGATCATTATGGTCCGGATTCCGGCATCGTGACATTCCTGGATCGCACCTATGACCTCCTCCCTTTCCGGATCGATCATGCCTGTGATACCCACGAATATCAGGTCTTTCTCCACTTCGTCCACTTCCGAAGATACTCTGGTGACAGGCTTGTATGCCATGGCCAATACGCGGAGAGCCGAGTCTGCCATCTTCTTGTTTCTGGCCTGGAGGTCAGCTATATCATCTGCCGTGATCTTTCTCACTCCGTCCGCAGTCTCAATCATCGTGCAGACTGAAAGTATCTCGTCCAGACCGCCTTTCACGTTCGCCTGCAGGGAACCGTCCTTCATCCTGTTTATGGTAGTCATCCTCTTGCGGGAAGAGTCGAAGGCCACTTCACCTTCGCGCGGGCAGGCGGCCTCCAGTTCAGCCTTGCGTATTCCATGCCTGTCCCCCAGGTCTATCAGGGCGATTTCGGTAGGGTCCCCTACGCTTGTGACACCTCCTTCGCTGTTCTTCACCATTTTCGCATCGCAGCACAGGACCGAAATCTCCAGCAGCCTCGACAGATTTCCGCTGACTGTATATTCCTCGACCACTGTCATCTGGTTCTTCGTCAGCGTACCGGTCTTGTCAGAGCATATGACTGTCGTACAGCCCAGTGTCTCTACAGACGGGAGCTTGCGGATGATGGCATTGTGTCTGACCATGCGGCGGACGCCCATGGACAATATGATGGTGGAAATGGCAGGAAGGCCTTCCGGTATCGCCGCCACGGCCAGAGATACAGCTACCATAAGCATGTTTATGACAGGTCTCCCGTAAAGTACGCCTATTATGAATATCACTGCGCATATCAGTACCGAAGCCGTGCCTATCACCTTGCCCAGATTCTCCAGGCGGGCCTGCATCGGTGTCTGGGTGTCTGATTCTCCGCCCAGCATGTCAGCTATCTTACCTATTTCGGTATTCATTCCGGTGCCTGTCACGATTCCCTTTCCGTGCCCGAATGTCACGACTCCGCTCGAATAGGCCATGTTTTTCCTGTCTCCCAGCGGAATGTCTTCATCGGCAAGGGTCTCGGGGCTTTTTTCCACCGGCACGGATTCTCCGGTCATGGAAGATTCCTGAATGCTCATGTTTACCGACTCGGTGATCCTGATATCGGCAGGGACTATGTCTCCCACTTCCAGTTCCACCAGATCGCCCGGTACGACATCTTCCACATTCACGACCATGGACTCTCCGTCTCTGACCACCTTGGCCATCGGTGCTGCCATTTTCTTCAGAGACTCAAGCGACTTCTGCGCCTTGAATTCCTGATATGCTCCGATGAATGCATTTAGGAGCAGGATACCCATTATAATATAGGTGTCGAGCAGTCCTTCCCCTGTCTTGATGCCCATCACGCCGGAAATTACTGCGGCGATGATGAGCAGTATGATCATGAAACTCTTGAACTGTGAGAAGAACATGGCCGCGAATGACCTGTTTTTCTTCTGTACCAGGGTGTTCTTTCCGAATTTTTCGAGCCTGGCTGTGATTTCATCCTTTTTCAGACCACGTTTGGGATCTGTCTCCATCTCACGGGCAACATCCCCGATAGATTTGCTGTAAATTTTTTCCATTATCCGGATATTACTGATTTTCTGTCTGTCATTCATCCCGGCATTGGCCGTCAGGCCATATTATACCGGAAAACCGATTGCAAAAATAGTGGGAGAAAACAGATTAATTGTTAAGTTTGCAGAATAAAAAATGTAGGATAGGTCGGATTTGCGATGAAAAATAGAGAAAAAGAGAATTCTGACGGGTTTTCCGTGGCATTGTGCTGTCATGGTACGGCTGTGCTCAGGACTGCAGGCATGGACTACGCCGTGAAGCCGGGGTGTGTCATGGTGCAGGTGATGAACGGGTCTGCCGCCATAGTCCGCAAATCACAGGACTATCTCCAGAAATCCGTATCGGTTTCCCTCGATACTGTACTGGATTTCCCGAGTCCGGTGGACATAGATATCATAAATCTGGCTATCCGCTTTCCAGTATCGGAGCCTGACACGGAAAGGAGGGGGCGTCTTATGGCGTATTACGATCTTCTGGACAGGCAGGATTCCTGTACTCCGAATGCCTACCGGAAAGAGATCGCCAGGTCCGTCCTCTATGCCCTTATCCTCGAAATATGTGACCTTTTCAGGTCAATGGCGGCGGAAAGTGCCGATATGCCGAAACCGAAACAGGAGGCATTGACGGATGATTTTTTCAGGCTGCTGGCCATGCATTACCGTCAGGAACATACGGTGGAATTTTATGCCGGCAGACTGAACCGTACTCCGAAATATCTCTCGGGAGCCATCAGAAAGCTCACCGGACGTTCCGTACCGGAGTGGATAGCTTCGAATCTGGTCAGGGAAGCCAAGAATCTGCTGAAGGCGTCGGACAGGACCGTTCTGGAGGTCTCTGAAGAGCTGAATTTCTCCAGTCCTTCGGTCTTCGTGCAGTTTTTCAGACGGAATACTGGTCTCACCCCGCTCCAGTACCGCCGACAGGGCTGATTGAAATTATTTGAAATAAATAAATTTTGCAAACATAAATATAATTCGTATTTTTGCTCGGAAGTACGAATTGGAAATCATAGTCCGGAAGTCCGGACATCAATGGAAATATGGATCTGAAGATATCATCATACCCTGTTCTCAATACCTCCGAAATCATTGGGGGGGGGTACGCCGTATCTTCAGTTGCTGTATGGAATTCCGTAGTATGGAATACTGACGCAGCGTTTTATCCTTATGTTAAAGGATCTGGTATGCAAGATGATACCGGGTCCTTTTTTTATTCTCCCGCAGACCGTAATTTTAAGAACCCGTATATTAAGTATGAAAAAATTTCTGATTCTTTCACTGACACTGGGCCTTCTGTCCGTGTCGGCTATGGCGCAGATGCCATCTGTCACCATAGAAGATCACAAGGGCGACGCCTTCAATACATCGTCGCTTCTGGAAGAGAAGACACCTATGATCATCTCTTTCTGGTCGACTATCTGCAAACCGTGCATCCGGGAACTTGACGCCATCAACGACGTGCTCCCTGACTGGCTGGATGAAGCCGATTTCAGGGTAGTGGCAGTGTCTACGGATGACAGCCGCTTCACCACGAAGGCGCGTTCACTGGCAGAAGGCCACGGATGGTATGACTTCATCAACCTTTACGACACGAACCAGGAGTTCATGAGAGCCATGAGTGTCTCTGTCACCCCGCAGGTATTTGTCCTGGACGGGGAAGGGAAGATCGTCTATTCCCATACCGGATATGTTCCCGGAAATGAAGAGGAACTCATAGAGGTCATCAAAGGTCTGGAATAAAGGCATCCTGCAAGATGGAAAAGGCGGTGAAAGTCATCTGCCTGACACTCCTTGCGGGGGTGTCGGCGTGCATTGCTGCGTCAGCAGCACCTGAAAAGGACGGAAATGCGCCCAAAGGGTATCTGAAAGGCAGTTTCGAGACCAATACTACGTGGTACCACGAGGACAAGAGGACCAATGCGACCGTACCTGAGGAGCATTGGGGTTCGAACAATTATCTGAAACTCGACTATTACAGGGGAAAGTTTTCTGCAGGAATGCAGGTGGAGGCTTATGAGCCGGCTCTGGTAGGTTATCCTGTAGAGCTGGAGAAGGCAGGCCTGACGAATCTGTATGTCGGGTGGCAGGATGAAAACTTCGGTATCACTGCGGGGTCGTTCTATGACCAGTTCGGCAGCGGTCTGCTGTTCAGAAGCTGGGAAGACAGGGCTTTGGGACTGAACAATGCTCTCTTCGGTGCGAGATTCACTTACAGTTACAGGGATATAGTTTCTTTCAAGGCTCTCTGGGGAATGCCGAGATTCGGAATGGAATATACCGACACCCAGGTGAAAGGGGCGGACCTGAGCTTCGCGCTTTCAAACCTCATAGGCTGGGACGGAATATATCTGGCGCTGGAGGGGTCGGCTCTGGACAGATATGAACATCCGTCGATCGACCTTGAAGAGTCAGGAGCCGCAGCCAATAATTTCGGCTGGTCAGGAAGGCTTAATCTCGAAACTTCTGGCTTTTTCTTCAAAGGTGAATATGTGGATGCCGGAAACAAGTATTACAACAATCCTTATATCCAGTCAGCCGATGACCCTGCATATCTCGGGAAAAAGGGAAACGCCCAGCTCGTGGAAATGGGCTACAACGGTCACGGCCTCGGCCTGAATGTGACGGCCAGACGTCTGGAATGGATGGATTCGAAAATACTTACCGGCAATACATCTACCTCGAATATGCTTAATTATGTGCCGGCGATGTGCACCCAATACACGTATCTGCTCACGACTCTCCATCCGTACACTTCCCGTACAGGCGATCTGAACGGAAGATTCGTGAACAGCGGCGAGATAGGAGGGCAGGTGGATGTGTTCTACAATTTCCGCAGAGGAACTGCTCTGGGCGGAAAGAGGGGTACAAAACTCCATGCGAACTTCTCCACGTACTATACTATCGAGGAAGAAGGGACTGCCAAGGCCGGGAATATGCTCTACAGGGATCTGAGCGTCGATGTGGAGAAACAGTGGACCAGGGAATTCAAGATGACTCTCCTGTGGTCCATGCAGGAATACAACCCGAGCTACGGAGCGAACAAGACCACCTGGCTTTCGAACATCATCGTGGCTGACCTGCTTTACAAGTTCACGTCCAAATTCTCTACCAGACTCGAACTCCAGTACCTTACTACCCGTGAGGATCACAAAGACTGGATGGCAGCCTTGCTGGAGATCAACTTCGCTCCGCGCTGGAGCATCTACGGCAGCGACATGGTAAATCACGGCGACACAGGGACGCATTACTACAATGTAGGGGTCAGCTATGCCAAGTCCAGAACCAGATTTTCACTGGCATACGGACGCTACAAGGCCGGATATATCTGCTCCGGAGGTGTCTGCCGCGCCATACCGGCGTATACGGGAGCCAACTTCACGATAACGACTTCGTTCTGATTGTTTAACAGTAAAACGTATTTCAATACATGAAAAAGATTTATATGATATCGGCAGCGGTGCTTTCCGCTGCAGCGGCGCTTTCATGTACAGGCAATGTCGATCCGGAAGGGAACGGCAATGGAAGCGGAACCGATACGGCCGACGGCATCTATACAGTCTCCGTGGACAAGACGGAGCTGGAGGCGGATGCGACTTCGGTAGTGACCTTCACTCTCAAGGACGAGAACGGAATAGATCTTACGCTGTCCGATCCTTCCGGAGTGTATTTCAGGATAGAATATGAAAACGGTGAATATGAATATCTTGACCGTCTGCAGAAAACTTATTCCGCTTTCGACAACGGCACATATGTTTTCAGGGGAGTCTACAAGGGAACGCCGAGCGAGAACACCGTCACAGTCACTGCCGTGAACCGCAGCAAGTATGAGAAGTTCCACAGGAATGTGGCTATCTACAAAATGACAGGGACATGGTGTCCGAGTTGTCCGTCCATGACTGCCGGTCTCAATGGAATGGAGGATGCCATTAAAGAGCATACGGTCATTCTTGCATGCCACGGCAACGGTTCCGGCTCTGATCCTTTCCGCATTGTGGTGGATTCCGGAGCGGATGTCGATCTCGGAAATCTGATGCTTTCCACTTTCGGACTTCAGGGATTCCCTTCGCTGGTCATCAACCTCAATACACCTTTTACGGAGAGAACCAGCTCGGCTATCGAAAAGGCTGTCAATGAGCAGCGCAGAAACTATCCGGCCACATGCGGAATCAAGGTGGAGTCAGTGTGCGAAGACGGAAAACTTTCAGCAAAGGCCACGCTGATGTCGGACAAAGGCGGGACTTACGATATCGAATGTGCATTGCTTTTAGACGACCAGTATGTCGCTGACGGAGCAGAGCCTGACGGGATTTACAATCACATAGTCAGGAGCTATTCAGGCGACTTCTGTTCTTATGCTTCCGGAAATGCAGTGCAGGTGGCTGCCGGCGAAGAACACGAAAAGACTTTCACCCTGTCCAGCAAAGAACTGTCGGAGCAGCCTGAGAACTGCAGCATAGTCATTTATGCGCTGAAGAGGCTTGAGGACGGCACCACCATGGTGGACAATATAGTGTCATGCCCTGTGAACGGGAATGTCGGATACGTTTACAATGAATAATCTTTTCCGCTGATGCTGAAGAATGTTATAAGAAAAATAGCACAGTTGTCTTTGCTCGCTGCAGGTGTCATGTCTTGTTCCGGCCATGTCGAGGACGAAACGGTTCCTGAAGGTGTGCTTCGGATATTCGTGGATGGTGAGACCACGATCCCTGCCGATGGCAGGACGGAAGTCGTTTTCCGCGTGATGTATGGATCGACGGATGTCAGCTCATCTCCCGAAATGAACATCATACGCAATTTCGATGGTGACGAGAGCCGTCTTCCGGCAGGTGTCAATGTCTTTTCGACCACTACACCGGGTACATATACCTTCACTGCGAGATACTATGATGACGGTGCTGTGTACACAGACAATGAAGTGACCGTCACAGCCTCTCCGGCAGGTGAAATCCAGACATCACAATGGTATCAGAAAGTCCTTGCATTCCAGTTCACCTCGACTACATGCATAGGATGTCCTGATCTTACATCCGCGCTGAAAAGCATAGAGTCTGAGAAGCCCGGGGTGCTGTGCCCTGTCGCATTCCATCTCGACTATCAGGGATCCGATCCTATGACGATCCAGCAGTCCAGACAGTTCGCGGCGGAATTCATCGGTTCTTCCATTGCACTGCCGGCGCTGTATTTCAACATGCACCAGCCTGTTGTGTCCATGTCAAATGTCAAGGCTGTCATTGATGAAGAGCTGGACAGGGAACTGGACACTTATGAACCGTCCTGCGGAGTCGCCGTGTCATCTGAATTGGCGGAAACAGGGGGCTCGGTCTCCGTATCTGTCAAAGTCAAGTCAAATCTCCAGCAGAGATGCCGTGTGGCAGTATTTCTGGTTGAGGATGGCATAGTGGCTACGCAGATAGACGACCCGGACTATGTACATGACAATGTAGTGAGGACCGTTCTCTCAGAAGGCATATACGGAGACTACCTGAACGGCAGGATAGCTCTCTATCCGGGAACCGAATATGAAGAAACTTATAGCGCGGACCTGCCTGAAGCATGGAATACCGGGAATATGAGAGTCGTGGCGGCCGTGCTTGTCCCGACAGAGGACGGCTCGTCGTATTATGCCGACAATGTGAACAGTTGTCCGCTCGCCGCAGGTTCATCAGACTATCAGATTGTAAAATGACGCGTCCCCGGCGATTTATTGTACCGGGCCGAAAGAAAGGAATTGATATGAGAATGATTTTTAGACACAAGTTTCTGTCAGCCATATCTGTCTTGTTTGCCCTCGCTTCATGCTCGGGCAATGTCGATGACAGTGGTGAAGGCCTGGTCCTCGAGGCTGACAAGACTGAAATTAGCGCAGACGGAAAAGAGACTGTGACGTTTGCCGTCACAATGTCCGGAGCTGACGTGACTGCCGATGCCGACATAATATCCGTAGCTGACGGTTCTGTCCTGGACGGAGCTGTATTCAGTACCGGGGCACCCGGAAATTACGGCTTTTATGCCGAATATCAGGGCGAAATTTCGGAGACTGTCACCATAACGGCTTCAGGGGAAGTGTCTGCATTCAAAAGAAACTACTGCATAGTGGAGTTTACGGCGCAGCAGTGCACATTCTGCCCTGACGGATCTGATTTCCTGTTCGGATATTTCCTGCCGGAACGCATGGCGGGAGAAACTGCTGTGGTCCTGGCTTTTCACAGCAACAGCATGGGGGAAGACATATTCTATATTGACGGCACGGAAGAAATGCGTTCGCATTTCGGAAGCCAGGATCTGCCGTCCTTTGTCTTCGACATGCGCGATGCAGGCTCAAGGGGGATATTGAGTTCGGCGTTCCAGGCATCAAAGACTGAATATCCGGCTCATTGCGCCCTGTCTCTGTCTTCAGAGCTTTCGTCTGACGGAAAGACAGCGGAAGTGGCAGTTGGGCTCACCTCATCCGTAAACTCTTCATACAGGGTGGCGCTTTTCGTAGTCGAAGACAGAATACAGGCTGGTCAGGATACTCCTTTGGGCCATGAGGATGATTATGTCCACAGGGATGTAGTCCGTTCTGTAGTCACGGGAAGCTGGCAGGGCGACAATTTCGGAGAGCTGGCCTCGGGTCAGGAAGTCACGAAAGAGTATACCGTGCAGGTCGACCCTTCATGGAATATTGAAAATGTCACTGTATGCGCAGTCGCATATGACGAAAACGGATATGCGAACAATTGCCTCGGCTGCGGCATGGACGGCGGCAAGGAAGATTATCAGTTCAACGACTGAATCGTAAAACAACAATAAACAAAATATAAATCAATGCAATGAAAAAGATTTTCAACATTCTTTTAGCGGTGGCGATGTCTGCCGCGGCTTTGTCTCTTTCTTCATGCAAGGATGAGACTCTCGACCCGGACAATCCCGGGGGAACACAGACAGATCCGTCTACATTCCCGGATCCGCTGGATCATTCATCCGTCGCATACCCTATCGCATGGACTCCGTATGTAGTCGAGCAGGGCGCTGACGGCGTATCCATAGAAGTGACTTCCCTTTCAGAAAAGGATTTCACTTTCGTGTGCCGTCCAGGTTCGGCAGTGAAGTCATTCAAGGTTTGCGCCTTCCCTCTCTCAGGTCTCTACAACCATCTCATCAACCTCAACTGGGATGCCGGAATCACTGCAGAAGCAGTCGAAGAAATCCTCCGCTCATATCTTCATGAGGGCAGCTCAGGAGCTGAACTTGGGTATGTCGGCGGTGCAGACCTTACATATAATATCGAAGGTGAGGATGACAACGAGATTGAGATAGTATGGTCTGAAGCAGGCTATACTTTCGTGCCTCCTATCGTTCCGGATGCCGAATACCTGATTCTGGCTCTGGCATATTACGAGAAAGATGCCCAGACCCAGGCCGGATTGTCCATCTGCTATGTGAGGACTCCTCACAGGCCTCTGGTCGGCAATCCTGACATTGAGATAGATATACAGCCTGCATATGGCGGTTTCATACTGGATTATGCACCTATGTCTGCCGATGCCGTCGCTTTCTATGAATTCACAGGCGTGAAGTCAGAGATAGAGGCATATATCGATGCTTTCGGAGAGAAAACCTTCACTGATTATCTCCGCAACATGATGCTTCAGGATGCCTATCCGTTCGACGGGATAGAGAATCCTTTCCCTATGCCGATAGAACTCACAGCAGAGCAGGCGGCCGATGCCATGGCCGCTGCAGTGGCAGTCGATGTGAACGGCACACCTGGAGAACTCAGGACAGCCGATGTGTCCGTGAAGGAAATACCTGAAAATGCCCAGATTGCCGAAGCTACTGTCACTGTGGACCAGAACCATATAGGTTCTCTCGTATTCTGGCTCTCGGCAGATATGGACAAGTACACCAGAGAAGTGGATATCCGACACTACACCAAAGCTGAATGGGATTCCAAATTCGCAAATGATAAGGAAGCGCGCAAAGCTCTCATCCCGGAACTCAAGGATGAAGGCTGGGTGATCCAGAATCCTAATTTCAAGTATGACGATTCCATCATGGATGCCCAGGGTGAAGGTGCCGAGGTCCCTGCCTACAGGATAGACATGAAGGATATCCTCCCTGATACGGAATATGTGATAGCCTACATAGCTGTGAACTATTTCGGTGAGGCGGATGATGTTCATGTTACCGAGCCGTTTAAAACCAAACCGAGGAATGTTACAGATCCGTCTAAGTTCAACGGGAATTTCAAAGTGGAAATCGTGGATGGAGAAAGCCCGATAGGAATCACGGTGAAATTCACGTACGATCCTGAGGATGTAGCTGCCTATTACTGGCAGGTGGTAGCACCTATTGCTGGTGGCCAGGGCGGCCTTGTCCCGGGATATCCTCTTCTGGAAGGGGACAAGCTTGATTGGGAAAACACTACGCATGAGCAGTGGATCAAGTATTATTTCGAGGCGGAAGATTCATACGGCAATCCTCTTTGCAATATCTGGTTCTACAACTGGGATGACCTCGTTTCAGGCACGGACCCTCTCGGAAATCCAGTAAGCAATTCTTCGGGAACTACAGTGCTGAACGATGACGGTACCGTTACGGACCAGTGGACTTATGCCGATATGGTGCCTGGAACCTTGTACAGCCTTGTGGCTGCTCCTGAAGACTGGGACGGAAATGTAGGAGAAACGAAACTCTATGAAGGATATACTGCCGCATTGGAGGCAGGTCCGAATCCTAAGGTGCAGATGACTGCCCAGACTTATACTGACGGAAGCGGATTCACAGTCATATTCAATCCGGTGGAACAGGTAGGAAGAATGCTTGTCATGCAGGCTACCACTTCAAACGAGATTTCTGCCTCATGGAGTCCTGCCGATCTGGTGAACGGGAAAGTGAAGGAAGACGGCTTGCTCAATGAAAATGATATACTTACTACTCTGCGCGCTGCTGTATTGGGCGACGGTACAGAAGACGGCGGTACCGGCGGTCTGACCTATTATACGGAGACAGAGATGCCGTATACCGGCACCGAACCGTGCATTACTATGTGCATCCCTGTAGGAGCAGATGGCAGCACACCAGTTTACGGAGAGCTGCTTTATGTCATCTACGACGGCCATGAGCTTCATTATGATGTCGCAGACTTCCTTTAATGGAAAATAACGGACTTTAGATCTTTATATTATGAAAAAACTCGAAATTTGGAGCAAGACGGCGCATATGGCCGCCGCCTTGCTTGTCGCCGGAGCCGGCCTTATGCCGATGACTTCCTGCGAGCAGTTTGATGATTCGGAGCTTAAACAACAGATTACGGACATCAATGACCGCCTGACTGCCTTGGAGACTGAGATGGACACTCAGCTCGCGGCTCTCCAGGCTATAGTGGACGGAAAGACCACTATCCTTTCATGCCTTCTTGATGAAGAGACCGGCATGTATACCATAACATTGTCTGACAAGGAGAATACTGTAATCGAGATTCCTGCCGTGGGTAATGAAATGGTGCCTGTGCTCACTTATATTGAGGAGGAAGGAGTCAAATATTGGGCGACAGTCTCTGAAGGCGGGGTGAAGACAGCCATGACTGACGCTGCCGGGAACAAGATTCCGGTAGAGGCGGAAACACCTGTCCTGAAACTTGGCGAAAACGGGGAGTGGATGGTGTCTGCTGACGGAAGTTCATGGACAAGTTTGGGCGTTACATCCGAGAATGCCGCCATTTTTGCGAAAGCTGAAGAGACGGAAACTTCCGTCATCTTCACGCTTGCAGACGGTACAGAGCTGGAAGTGAACAAGTTCGATGCTGCTGAAGCAGATATCTATCCTCTCGTAGGAAAGCAGTTCTTCGATGCCGGAGAAGAAAGGATAATCGAATTCGTACTTGAAGGCATCTCGAATATCGCTGTCATGGAAGTTCCTGCCGGATGGCATGCCGTTACTACCAGATCTTCTCTTACTGTTACTGCTCCGGCAGCGGATGATACGGATGCTGATATTGCCGGTGTCGTAAAGATTCTTGGAGTGACTGCTGACGGCAAGTCATTCATTTCGGAAGTGTATGTCGAGGTCGGAGAGCCTGCGTTGGAAATAACAGTATCTTCTGACCAGACGGCCGATATTACGGTAATGGCGAATCTCGGATATGACAGCAGCGTCTTCTATGGAGCAATGCCGATTTCAGAGTATTCTCCTGAAGCTGTTATCGACGGCCTGAACGACGGTTCTCTGAAGTATGAAATGACGCAGACTTCAGTGACTGACAAGCCTCTTTCCGAAATTCTCGGTGCAGAGCTGGATAAAAACACTGTTTATACTGTGTGGGCTGTAGTAAGTTCATGGACAGGCTATACTGCAGATGACGTCTACTCGGCATCCTATCAGCCGATCAAAGTGACATTCGAATTTACCGGCATTAAATTCGATGATGTCCAGATGACTGTAAATGTTTCCGGAACAAATGATTTCGTCCCAGGATTCATCATCAAGGGCGATGGCGCCCAGACTTTCGATGACATCCTGGCGGCAGCTGCATTGGAAGGCGGCTGGTCTTTCCGGAACTATGGGCCTGCATTTAACGGCTCATTGCTCTATTATGGTTCTTATGGTGATACTCCGCTCGTTCCAGACAGCGATTATATAATATATGCGCTTCCTCTGATCGATGGAAAGGATATTGCCGCTTATACCGCCGATGATTTCTTCTATGAAGAGATTTCGGTACCGGGCATTACAGCAGGAGGTTCTGTAACCCCTCAGATTACGGAACTTACCACATCCATGTCATCCGTATCCGCACAGATAGTGGCTGCCGGAGCATATAAGGTATATGCCCAGTGGATTCCGAAGGCCGAATACGAGTCCTTTGCCGATGAGGCGGCAATGGTGGCTCAGGTGACTGCATCCGTAGCTCTGTATGAACCTTATTCATTCAGCATAAGCAATCTGGAAGCAGGTGAAGAAGGATATCTTGTGGCTGTAGCTGTGGACAATGATGCGAAATATGCCGTCGCCTCACAGGAAGCCAACCTGAAGACCCTGACATGGTCGGAGACTACTTCCATTGCTCTCGGCGAAGTGGAAATTGGAATGTCTTCAGTAAAAATACCTTATACAGTTACCGGAGGCAGTGTGACAGGTCTTAAATATATCAACATGACTGCAGAGGAATTCCCTCAGGTCGGCGGAGCCATCGGATGGGAAAGGGATCTGGCCGTCATGGAGAAATATCTGGCAGCAGTGGAGCCTGACCAGTACGGAAGTGTCCAGTATGGCGTCACCATCATTCCTGACCAGTATGGAATGAATCCTCTGCCGGAAGACAATGTCATCAATATAGACTATCTGAGTGCAGGACGGGAGTATGTATTCTATCTGGTGGCACTTGATGAAAATGGCCAGCCTACAAAGGGTGTCGAGTGCACCTATACTCCAGGCATTGAACCGTCTTTGATTATGAGGGATACTGATGCGGACTATCAGAAAGGTAAACCTACGGTTACGTTAAAGTCAGCGTCATGCTATAATGACATGTATCCTTATGAGTCCTTTTACGATATTACCGTGGACATTACGATGCCTGCAGAGTGCTCTGAATATTATCTGTGTCCTCTGGATGCCTCTATGACGAGTGATTGGGTAAATGCCTTGTATTATGTTCTGTCAAATGCACAATATAGCGGTATATATGCCACATCCTCATCCAGCGATGTCATAATACCTTTCATAGTTTATGGAGGATATCTCGGACTGGTATGGAAAGATGTTGACGGAATGTATCATCAGACGGAATTGACCACTTGCGACTATCAGTTCCTGGGCATTCCGGCTCCAGGTTCGGCAGGCGGATCAGGAGAGTCTGGTGATGAAGGCGTAGCTGGAGACAACGAACGGTAATCATTTCCCGGCGTATGCCCTGCAGTATGAAAGGGGCGTGGCTTGAAAGCCTTAATGCTTTTGGGTCACACCCTTTTTCAAGGTAAAAACTGAAGTTTTTTCATAAATACAGATCAATTAGAACAGAAAATGAGTATCAAAAAACTGCTATTGTCAGTGACAGTGATTCTGTCCGGGCTGGTGATGTATGCCCAGGATATCATTGTCACTGGAAAAGTGACAGATTCCTCGAACGGAGAGCCTGTGCCTTTTGCATCTATCCAGATTCAGGGCACAATGACGGGCGCCAGCACCGACGGGGAAGGAAATTATTCCATATCGGCGCCGGAAACAGCCGTGCTGGTTTTTTCATCCATAGGTTATGTGACGACAGAAGTCCAGGTAGCGGGATCAGCCCAGCATGATGTTGCCCTGTCTCCTGACACCCAGATGCTGGATGAAACCATAGTCGTGGCTTTCGGTACGGCTACCCGCGAATCCTTTACAGGATCGGCATCAGTGGTCAAATCTTCCGACATCGCGAAAGTGCAGAACTCGAATGTGACACGTTCGCTTGAAGGAGTGGTGGCAGGTGTGCAGATGACTACTTCTTCAGGTTCGCTCGGCTCGTCGCCATCCATCATGATCCGTGGTATAAGCTCCATCAATGCGGGTTCGGAACCTCTTTATATAGTGGACGGCGTGCCATATTCAGGAGACCTGAACAATATCAACCCTAACGACATCGAGTCCATGACCGTGCTGAAGGATGCCGCATCCAACGCTTTGTACGGTGCTCGTGGAGCGAACGGAGTCATCATGATCACCACGAAAAAGGCCAAGGCAGGGGATGCTGTAGTGAACATTGACGCGAAGTGGGGCTGGAACTCGAAAGCTCTCAAAGACTACGACTACATCTCTGACCCGGGCCAGTATTATGAAGCGTACTACAATGCATATTACAATTATGAGACTGATCTCGGTTCGAGCGCATCAATGGCTCATCTGAATGCGAATGCGGCTCTCGATGATTTGGGATATATGGTTTATACTGTTCCGAGGGGACAGACCCTGATAAATGAAGGTGGACATATCAATCCTGACGCCACCCTCGGAAATCTCGTCACTTTGCCGAGCGGGGAACAGCGCTGGCTCCAGCCGGACAGCTGGGTGGACGAGGCATACCGCAACTCTCTCCGCCAGGAATACAATGTCAGCATTTCCGGTTCGACTGAAAGGTCCAGTTATTATGCGTCGTTCGGATATCTGAACAACAAAGGCATAGTGGACGGCTCCGACATGTACCGCTATACAGTCAGACTGAAAGCCGACTATCAGGCAAAGAGCTGGCTCAAGACCGGACTCAACATGTCGTATGCAAATTATAACTGGGATTCCGGAGTAAACGAAGAGGGTGTAGTGAACAGCACATCGAATATATTTGCAGTGGCGACCAGGATAGCCCCTATCTACCCTCTTTATGTAAGGGATGCCAATCACAATATAATGAAAGACCAGCACGGCTGGTCAATGTATGACTATGGTACAGGAGAGAACGGCGCAGTAAGGCCGAGCTTCTACAACACCAACGCTCTCCAGCAGTCGCAGCTCGATGTCCAGAACAATGAAGGCAACGCTTTCAACGGAACAGGTTTCGTAGAAATCAAGTTCCTGAAGGATTTCACCTTTACTTTCAATGCCGGAGCAGGTGTGGACGGAGTGCGTCTTACACAGGTGCAGAATCCGTATTACGGACAGTTCGCCTCATCAGGAGGAGTGCTGGCCAAGAACCACAACAGGAATTTCTATTTCAATCTCCAGCAGCTTCTCAGCTGGGACAGGACATTCGCAGGCAAGCATCACGCCACTGTTCTTCTCGGCCACGAGTCCTACAAGACCACGGATTCCTATCTCGGGGCTTCAAAGACCCAGATGGTTGCCGGAAACATGTATGAATTGAACGAAGCTATCATAGACAGCCAGACATCCACTTCGTCACAGTCCATGTACAACAATGAAGGATATTTCGCACGTGCCCAGTATGACTACGCGAACAAGATTTTCCTGAGCGCTTCCTACAGGCGCGATGCATCGTCCAGATTCCACCCGGATCACCGTTGGGGAAATTTCTGGTCTGCGGGAGCCGGCTGGCTCATCAACGAAGAGTCCTGGTTCAAAGCCCCGTGGGTGGACATGCTCAAGCTCAAGGCTTCCATCGGTTCACAGGGAAATGACAATATCCCGAACTATCTGTATATCGATACGTGGAATCTTTACAACAATGAAGACCGCCCTGGCGTATCTTTCAGGCAGAAAGGGAACGAGGATATCACCTGGGAGACCAATACGAACTTCAATGCCGGAGTGGATTTCGGCCTGTTCGGCGGCCGCCTTTCAGGTTCTGCCGAGTATTTCTACCGCAAGACCACCGACATGCTCTATTTCTTCACCCTTCCGCCATCAATCGGCTATGGAGGATATTACGATAACATCGGAGACATGAGAAATTCCGGTATAGAGGTCGCCCTGAACGGAAATATCATGCGTTCGAAGAATTTCTCATGGGATGCATATCTGAACTTCACGCATTATACGAACAAGGTTCTCAGCATTCCTGACAAGAACAAGACATCGGTAGTGGAAGGGCATGCAGGATATGCGAGCGGAGAAAGGTTTATCGGGGAAGGTCTGCCGCTGAATACATTCTATATGGCCAAGTCTGCAGGAGTCGATCCGGCTACCGGGGCTGAGCGCTGGTGGATGGAAGAAGTGAACGAATATGGGGAAAAGACCGGAAGGACCTTGCCGACAGATGATTACAGCAAGGCTACGTTCTATCTTTGCGATGACCCGACTCCTGATCTCTACGGCGGTTTCGGAACATCTCTCCAGTTCTATGGTTTCGATGCCTCCGTGTCATTCACATATTCGATAGGCGGCCTTTCATACGACAGCGGATATGCTTCATACATGATGGCCCCTACAGGAAATACCATCGGGTACAATTTCCACAAGGATGTGCTGAAGGCGTGGACTCCTGAAAATACGGATTCCAATATTCCCCGTTTCGTCTACGGTGACGTGAATGCAGGTGTCACTTCCGACAGATATCTGACAGACGCGAGCTATCTGAACTTCCAGAATGCGCAGATAGGATATACCGTGCCTGAGCATATCACCAGGAAATTCCATGTGAGCCGGCTCCGTGTCTATGTGACATGCGACAATATAGTCTATTGGTCAAAACGCGCCGGATTCGATCCGAGATACAGCTTCAGCGGAACGACGAATTCCGCAGTGAATTCTCCTGTGCGTACATTGTCGGGAGGTATTAACATAACATTCTAATGATGAGAGAAAAGAATATGACAAACAGAATTTTGACAAGGCTTGCTTTCGCTCTGGCAGTCCCGGTATTGGCTGCCGGATGTATTGAAGAGGCATTTCCTGACGATGGCACCCTTACCGATGACCAGCTGGATGAATATTCGGTGGAATTGCTCCTGAACGGACTTCCGGCAGACCTGATGTCGTCAAACACTGCAGGATATTATTCCTCATACGGAGACCAGACGGATTTCGGCTATCCGTCCATATGCCTGAGGACAGATTACATGCTGGCTGATATCGTTTCGCTCGGCACGCCGAACTATAACCAGTTCAACTACTATATCGGATGTCTGAGCATGGGCCCTGACTATCAGTATTGCGGATATTACTGGGATACATATTACGCGTGGATCAAGGAGGCTAATGAAATCATATCCAGGATTGATCATAATACCGAGGATCAGCAGGAAAGGGAGTGGCTGGCGCAAGCCTATACTTACCGCGCAATGTTCTATCTTGATCTTGCCAGGCTGTATATTCCTAAAGAGAACAACTATGTGCGTGTCTATGCCAATATCAGGAATCTTACTGTCCCGATAGTGACAGAGAACACCACGGAAGCCATGGCGCAGAACAATCCGAGGGCAACCAGAGAGGATATGTATGATTTCATCCTCGGCGATCTGGATGCGGCCGTGACTTATTTCGGGAACTCGGCGTCGACAGGCTATACAAGGCCGACACTGGCCGCCGCCTACGGCCTTTTGGCAAGAGCTTATCTGGAAGTAGGGGCTGACCTTGAGGATGCCGGTGATGATGCCGGAGCAGATACCGCATATGAAAATGCCATAAAATATGCCGACCTGGCCATTTCTACAAGCGGAAGGACGCCTCTGACCCAGTCCCAGTGGGAAGATCCTGTGAACGGATTCAACAACGGGGCTGCCAACAATTCCTGGATATGGGGGCTTACGCTTACTGCGGCAAGCACCACCAACATCATGAACCATGTTTCCCATATGTCTTCTGAAGCCACATGGGCATACGGATGCCGTGTGCTTCCCGGGGCAAGCCGGACATTCTACAGGGAAATCGATGATGCGGACTTCAGAAAACATTCGTGGCTCGATCCTGACTGGCAGGCAGGATATTATGATTACAAGTTCTGCGGTTCGTCCGAGCAGCAGGAGAATTTCAAGTCATATGCCAGGCCGTATACCAATATCAAGTTCAGGCCGGCTTCTGGAGAAGTGGACAATTTCACCATGGGTTCATGCGCTGATTTCCCTTTGATGAGGGTGGAAGAGATGTATTTCATCAAAATCGAGGCCACTGCAAAACGTGACGGAAACGGCATCAACGCAGCCGGCCTGCTTGAGGACTTCCTGAACAATTACCGTTATGTGGACAAGAGCTATACTTGTGAAGAGACCGGACTTTCGGACTTTCTCGAGGAAATGCTTTTCCAGAAGCGTGTCGAATTCTGGGGAGAGGGCATAGTCATGTATGACCACAAGCGTCTGAATATCGGTTTCACCAGATCTGGAAGCAATTTCGTGGCTGATTTTACATATGATGTCCAGGGCCGCTCCCCTCAGTGGAATATCGTGATTCCTCGCAGTGAACTCCAGGCGAATTCGGCTGTGACAGATTTGAATAACCCTGACCCGACAGGCTTCTGGTATTGATTATGAAAAGAATTCAAACCATCATGAGCCGGATATCCATGCCGGCGGTCGCGGCGGCCATGATTTTTGCCGTTGCGGCATGTTCTGTGTCAGAATCTTCCGTAAATCCGGGAGATTCTGACAATATTGCTTCAAAGATACTGGGCACAGCATCCGATGCCGCCGCTGGTTCCCTTCTGATTTATGTAGATGAGGAATTCGCTTCCGAACTGGCGGCTATGGTTCCTTCAGACGGATCTTCGGTATCGGCAGAATCTGTTTTGCCGGAGGCGGATGATGCCTGTATCAGGCGGATTTTCCCTGGCAGTGACCGCGAGGCGCTGACCAAATCTTCAGGATCGGATTACAAGTATCACAGATGGTTCAAGGTGACTTTCTCCCCGGAGAAAAGCCTTGTGCAGATGTCAGAGACTCTTGCCGCCCTGCCTCATGTCCAGGCGGTGCAGTACAACACCATAGTTTATCCTGCGGTGGAGCCTCAGGTATATCCGTATCAGGGACCTGGGACAAGGATTTCTTCTATGGCGGTTGCCGCCGGGCAGTCTCCTGTCTTCAATGATCCCGGACTTGCAGACCAGTGGCATTACTCGAATGACGGCTCGGTGTGCAGGACAGCGAGAGAAGGCGCGGATATCAATGTATTGGACGCATGGCGTCTGACAGGAGGTGACAGGGAAATCATCGTAGCCGTGATAGATGACGGAGTCTGGTATGACCATCCTGATCTGAAAAACAACATGTGGACGAATGAAGCTGAACTGAACGGAGAACCTGGGGTGGATGATGACGGGAACGGCTATGTGGATGATATCCATGGAGTGAATTTCTGCTATGATGATTACCAGCCTGTCAGATGGGACAGGGGTTCAGGACACGGTACACATGTAGCCGGAACTGTGGCTGCCGAGAACAACAACGGGATAGGAGTATGCGGAGTGGCCGGCGGGACAGGAAACAATGACGGAGTCCGCATGATCACATGCCAGATTTTCGAAGGCGAGCTGTATGCGACAGTCGACCAGGTAGCTGCGGCGTTCAAATATGCTAAAGACCAGGGTGCCGTCATTATCCAGGGCTCTTTCGGCTTTGATCCCGGAGCTTACAGGAATGACCTAGATTACAAGACAGGTCCTGCCGAGGCGCAGGCGATGGCATTGGATGACTTCCTGAACAACAATGACAATTTCAGCCCGTATATTGACGGCGGACTTGCCATATTTTCAGCAGGCAACAATTATACAGGCACCATTTGCTATCCCGGGGCATATACCGACTGCATTTGCGTGACGGCCCTTGGCGCTGACGGACTTCCGGCCTTGTATACGAACTATGGTTACGGCAGCAACATTGCCGCACCTGGCGGAGAATCAGGCACCGGCGGGGAGACGAACATATCCGCTTGTGTCCTTTCCACTATCCCGGAAGGCTTTACTGACGGTGAATGGGAGCGTGAGACGTATGCGTACATGCAGGGAACTTCCATGGCATGCCCTCATGTGAGCGGCGTGGCTGCGCTGGGACTTGCATATGCAAAGAAGCTGGGCAAGCATTACTCCAGGGAGCAGTTCGTTTCCATGATACTCTCCTCCGTGAATGATCTGGACGGCATGCTGGAAGGTTCCAAGCGTTCTCTCCGTGCCGACAACGGTGCTCTCATGCAGATGAATCTGAGCAATTACAGGACATACATGGGTACAGGAAGCATCGATGCCTGGCGTCTGCTCATGCAGATAGAAGGGACTCCTTGCATCATGGCAGTGGCAGGTGAAGAACAGTCGCTGAGCCTGGATGAATATTTCGGAGGCGGAGCCGACGGCCTGACTTATCTCGGCGTGGATATTTCAGATGCGGACATGGCTTCTCTCGGCCTTGACGCCAAGCCTTCTATTCAGGACGGAAAACTGCTCATACATCCGATGAAGTTCGGCTCAGGCAAACTGACTGTCCGCGCGGTAGGCGGTGGAACAAATGTCGGCAATGATTCGATAAACGGCGGTCAGGAGATCTCCAAGGAAATCTCCATAGTCACCCGAGGCGTTGCCGCATCGAACAACGGCTGGCTGTAATCATTGATATAACCTGAATTCAATAAAATGAAAAAGATAGCACTTAAGATTCTGGGGCTGGCACTGGCTGTGACGGCGGTGGCGGCCTGCAAGAAAGATGAGACTCCGTCAAACGCCGATATTTCCGGCCAGTGGCATCTGGTATCTTCCGACAAGATCGACATAGAGTCGGAAGGTATAGATGTCTATATCGATTTCAGGGCTGCCGGCGATTTCGAACTCTATCAGATGATAGGGGAGGGCCGCTACCGTCTGAAATACGGGCGCTATGCCGTGACCGGAACACAGGTCAGCGGGACCTACAGCGGAGATATCCCGTGGGGCAGTTCCTATGAGGCTGCCGTGGACGGCAATACCCTGATCCTCACTGCCGCGAATGCTTCAGGCGAAGTCTGTACATACGAAAAGGAAACCATCCCTGCAGAAGTGATTTCCGGTGCGGTGGAATTCCGTTCTTCCGGTGAAGGCGCTTCTGCCGGAGGCTGGCTGTAATTTGCCGGCACATTCCGGCACGCGGCCTGACAACTGTTGATAAAATTCCTTGTTTTCGGACGGAATTATTATCTTTGCCATCTGATATGGCAAAAGGATTTGCAGAGACGCACGCGCAGTGCCGTGATATAGTGGAAGATATCAGAAAGGGTATCTTCAGTCCTGTATACCTGCTCATGGGAGAGGAACCGTACTATCCCGAGCAGGTATATGAGGCTATAGTGGAACATGTTCTGGATGACAGTGAACGTGATTTCAACCAGACCGTATGCTACGGGACGGATACGGATGCGGACAAGGTCGTCACTGCGGCCATGAGATATCCGGTCTTCGCTTCCCGCCAGCTGGTGGCGGTGAAGGAAGCGCAGGCGATGAAGAATATCGAGAGTCTGGCAGGATATTGCCGGAATCCTTTGCCTTCCACGGTGCTGGTCATCTATATGCACGGGGCTTCGCTTGACAAGCGCAAGGAACTCTACAAGAACATAAGGAAGAACGGTGTCGTGGTGGAGTCGAATCCTGTGCGGGACTATGAGATGAGCCGCTGGATCACTTCTTTTTTCAGCGGGAAAGGCCTGTCCGTCACTCCGGAAGCCGCGGCATTGCTGGCCGAGTATGCAGGTACGGATCTGAACAAGATCGCCATCGAAACTGAAAAGATGCGCAAGAACCTGCCGGAAAACAAGACGGAAATCACGGCGGAAGATATCGAAAACAATGTGGGCATCAGCCGCCAGTACAGCGTGTTCGAGCTGACGAGGGAACTGTCTTCGAAAAATGCGTCCAAGGCGCTGAAGATAGCTGCCTATATCGGCAATGCGCCCAAGTTCGTGCTCCTTCTCGCTACGGCCCCTCTGTTCACCCATTTCTACAGGATTCTCCGGTATGAGGCTCTTCTGATGAAGAACCCGGGGGCGGGCAGCGCTGACAAGGCGGCGGCATTGGGCGTGAACCCGTATTTTCTGAGGGAGTATGATACGGCTGTCGCCAATTACCCTCCACGCAAGTGTCTGGCTATCATATCACTGATAAAGGAGTATGATTTCAAGGGCAAGGGCGGCAATGCCGGTGAGGCTACCCAGGCGGAGCTGCTTATGGAACTGGTGTCCAGGATATTGAACTGCTGACATTGCCGGAAACCGGTACGGGAATTGGCGCAAGCCTGAAATGGAATTGGCGGAAGCCGCAGGATACGTGAAAATTGGCGTAAGCCGGAATGGAATTGGCGCAAGCTGCAGGATAAATGAATATTGGCGTAAGCCGGAAATGAAAATTGGCGCAAGCCGGGAAGAATGATGGAAGAATTTATGATAAGGTGCGCGGACGTGTGCAAGAGCTTCGGGGAGAAAACGGCGCTCGACCATGTCTCCGTGGATATTCCGAAAGGGAAGATTTTCGGATTGCTGGGGCCTAACGGGGCCGGAAAGACCACACTGATCAGGATAATAAATAGGATCACCATACCGAACAGCGGCACTATACTTTTCGACGGCCGCCCCATCACGCAACAGGATGTGCAGAAGATAGGCTATCTGCCGGAGGAGAGGGGTCTGTACCGCAAGATGAAAGTCGGGGACCAGGCCATGTATTTCGCCAGGCTTAAAGGCATGAGTGCCAGGGATGCGGCTTCCGAGCTGAAGATGTGGTTCGAGAAGTTCGGGATCCAGAGCTGGTGGGGGAAGAAGGTGGAGGAACTGTCGAAGGGCATGGCGCAGAAAGTCCAGTTCATCACTACGGTGGTCCACAGGCCGTCTCTGCTGATTCTGGACGAGCCGTTTTCAGGTTTCGATCCTGTGAATGCGCAGGTAATCCGTAATGAGATCCTCGGGCTGAAGGCTGCCGGAGCCACTGTAGTGCTTTCGACCCACAATATGGAGTCTGTCGAGGAACTGTGCGACAATATAGCCCTGATAAACAAGTCCCACGTAGTGATAAGCGGCGGAGTGGACGGCATAAGACGCAAATACGGGAACAACCATATAGAACTGGTATATACCGCCGACGCTCCGGTTTCTTCCGTTCCGGGCATATTCAGGGTCCTGTCGGACAATGACGAATCTGGCCGCCATACCGCGGTGCTGGCTGTGGATGATGCTTCGGACAAGACGTCCGTGCTCAGAAATCTGGTTTCGCAGCCGCTCGTCATCAATTCCTACAGGGAACTGGTGCCGAGGATGAATGACATTTTCATTAAATTAGTCACAGAGGAGGAGTAGAACATGAATATCCGTACAGTAAATGTCATCATTGCCAGGGAGTACCTGACTAAGGTGAGGAAAAAATCCTTCCTGCTGACCACTTTTCTCGGTCCGATCTTTTTCGCCGCCCTGTGCATTCTTCCGAGCCTGATCATGTTCATGGCGGAGGACACGGGAAAGAAAGTCGGGGTCGTGGATGAATCCGGGATAGTGATGCCTTATATGACAGACAGCGAGCAGATAGACTATACGGACTATTCCGATGTGCCGGTAGATACACTGAAAAACAGGTATTTCAGTCTGGATCTGGATGCTCTGGTCATCATTTCGAAACTCGATACTGCCGCCAGGACCGTCTCAGTGTCGGCATATTCTCAGAAGCCGCTCAGTGTGGACATGAAGGATGCGCTGAGTGCGAATGTGAACAATGCCGTGGAGGAATACCGTCTGGCTTCCTACGATATCAAGGGGCTGAAACAGATTCTCGAGGATGTGAGGGTCGATGTCCCCGTTTCGACATATACCATGGATGACAGCGGGCAGGAGAAGATCACTTCTTCCGAGGTGTACATGATCGTCTCTCTGGTACTTTCGGTGATCATCTACATGTTCATAGCCATGTTCTCGGCGATGGTGATGCAGAGTGTGATAGAGGAGAAATCCACCAGGGTGGTGGAAGTGCTGATATCATCGGTGAATTCGCTGGAACTGATGTTCGGCAAAATCGTGGGTGTGGCTGCCGTGGCGCTCACCCAGTTCTTCCTGTGGATAGTCCTGACCGCCGTCATAGTGCTGGGGGTCGGTTCTTTCATTGGTATGGATGCTGTCACGGCATCTGCTTCCATGCAGGGTGACCAGATGACGATGATGGCCGAGGGGCTCGGGGTGGATCCTTCCATGATGGACCAGACTGGGATGACAGTGTCTCCTGACATGCTGGCCGCATCTTCTGACAGCGAACTTTCAGCGGTCATGTCCACTCTGGCCGGGCTGAACTACGGAGAAATACTCCTCTGTTTCGTGATTTATTTCGTGTTGGGCTACCTGCTATACGCTTCTCTGTTTGCCGCCATAGGGTCGGCAGTGGAGAATGAGGCCGATACACAGCAGCTGCAGATGCCTGTCACCATTCCTCTGCTTCTGGCTTTCTTCATAGCCTTCTATGCATTCAAGGCGCCTGACAGCCAGGTGGTTTTCTGGGGTTCGATCATACCGTTCACCTCGCCGATAGTGATGCTGGCACGTATTCCGTTCGGAGTCCCGTTCTGGGAACTGGCCCTTTCGGTGGGACTGCTTCTGCTGACATTCGTGGCCATGGCGTACATCTCTGCGAAGATATACAAGGTCGGAATCCTCATGTACGGGAAGAAGACGACGTTCAAGGATCTGTACAAGTGGCTGAAACAAAAATGACAAACTGACATTTTCAGAAAATGGCAATATCCGACATCAGAAAATTCATGCTGACGGCCTGTCTGGCCGCAATCCCTGTCGTGTCTCTCTGTGCGGCGGACGATGATTTCAGGATAGAATGGTCGCGGACACGAATGGACGGTTCGCGTACAGGCTGTGTATCCCCGTCAGCGGACGATATCGCAAGTACAATCGGTACCGTGAAGGGAAAGACCTACTGTTCTCCTGGCGGGAAAGTATACCGCGGCGGGACTGCGGCTGCCGTGGCTTCCGTAGTCCTCGATGCCCAGCCGGTGATGGCTCCTGTCAAGAAAGTCATCGGACATGCTCCGGAAGCAATGGTCAGGGAAGAGCCGGAAAGCGCCCTTTCGAATCTTTTCGTGGACAGGATCATGGCGGCAGTAGAGCAGAAGTCGGGCCGTCATGTGGATGTCGGGATAGGCAACTTCGGAGGCATCAGGGTGGATATGCCGCAGGGAGACATACTGCTGGATGACCTGCTTTCGATGTTCCCTTTCAAGAACAGCATAGTGTATGTGGCCCTGAAAGGCAAGGACCTGAGGAATATTCTGGAGCAGATGGCTGCTACGCGGGTACAGGTGCTCGGCGGCGTCCGCATAGTGGTCTCTGACGGGAAGCTGCTCTGTGCGACGATAGACGGGCAGCCAATAGATGACGGGAAGGTCTACGGTGTCGCCACCATCTCTTTCCTTCTCGACGGCGGCGACAATCTCCATGTAGGGAAGAATGCCCTGGAGATTCTGGACTACGATGATATAGACATCATAGACATCATGCTTGAATATGTCAATGCGGAGACTGCGGCCGGCCGTGATATCGTCTATCATACCGACGGCAGGGTGAAAATACTGGACTGAAAAGGGGTTGTCCCCTCCAAAAATACTGCATATGAAAAGATATCTGATATTGTCTGCGATTTCGTGCATGCTGTTTTCTGTCATGGCAGGTGCGCAGGATCTGGTGATATTGCATACTAATGACACCCACAGCCATGTCGACCCTGTGCGTGCCGGCGAATACGCCGGAATGGGCGGGGTCATCGAGCGCGCCGTTTTCGTCGACAGTGTCCGTCATGCCATGGGCCGGAAGAATGTCCTGCTGCTGGATGCCGGGGACTTCAGCCAGGGCACGTCGTATTTCACTCTGATGAAAGGAGACGTGGAGGTGGAATGCATGAACGCCATGCGTTATGATGCAGCATGTCTGGGAAACCATGAATTCGACAACGGCCTGGATGAACTGGCCCGCAGGATAGCCGCCTGCCGCTTTCCTGTGGTGTGCGCGAATTACGATTTTGACAATCCCGCCCTTGAGAAGCTCGTCAGGCCATACTGCATATTGCGCAGGGGCGGTCTCAGGATAGGTGTCATCGGTCTGCTTACAGACCTTTCTGTCGTGGTGGACAAGCCCATCGCCGACAAGATAGAATATCTGGACCCGCTCGAATGCGCGAACAGGTATGCCCGGATTCTGAAGGAAGAGAAGCATTGTGACATGGTCATATGCCTGACTCATCTCGGATATGAAGGGGAGTTCTTCACGGACAGGGAATTGGTCAGGGGACTGGAGAATGTGGATCTGGTGATAGGCGGACATTCCCATACTTTCCTGGAAAAAGCGGAAACGGAGGAGGATTCCAGAGGCAAGGATGTCCCGATAGTCACGGACGGATGCTGGGGACTGTATGTCGGCCAGGTGAACGTCTGGCGCTGAGCTTTTTTTTCGCCACACGACTGAAAACACTGACTGATAACCAATAATATAACGTCATGAAAAGCGATATCCTGCTTAAAATCATGTGCATGGTGCTGGCAACAGGGCTGCTGTCGGCGCTGATGTCTTCAGAGGCCGGTGCCTATGAAGAGAGAAATTATGTATCTTCCGCCTATTCGGCGGCATTGTCTGAAAACGGAGGTGAAAGCCTGGTGAAGACAGGCGGAGACTGGTTCCCTTATCCTTCCTGTTCGGACAGGGAGGGCTGGGCGCGGCTTTTCGGAGCCGATGCTTCCCGCATAATAGGACAGGGGGAGAAACTTCTCGGCTATGAATGGAAAATCATCCCAGCTTCGGCTTATCTCGAATACGAGAGGAGCGGCAACAGGAAGATCATGGAGGATCCTCTCGAATCCAACAGAAAGGCTCTCAATACCCTGATACTGGCGGAACTCGCAGAAGGACAGGGCCGTTTCATAGACCAGATAGCAAACGGAATGTGGATGAGCTGCCAGATGACGTCATGGGTGCTGTCCGCGCATAATCCGAGACAGACGAGCCGGCGTTCTCTGCCAGATCCCCGTGAATATATCATTGACCTGGTATCAGGTCAATATGGGGCGACTCTGGCGATAGCCTGGCATTTTTTCAGGGACGAGATAGCTGAACTCGATCCGTCCATAAACTATTGCGTCGAGGCTGCCGTGAAGGAGAGGATTCTGGATCCGTTTTTCGACGAGACAGTGCGCAAGGCGAACTGGTGGATGGCGGATGACTGGCAGCCGGGACAGATGGTGAACAACTGGAATCCGTGGTGCAACTCGAATGTCCTCCTGTGTTTTCTGCTGATGGAGCAGGATCAGGAGCGTCTGGATGCGGCTCTGGAACTTTCCACGGCATCTGTGGACAAGTTCGTGAATTTCGTCAAGAGCGACGGGGCATGCGAGGAAGGCCCTTCGTACTGGGGGCATGCCGCAGGAAAGCTTTTCGACTATCTGGAGATACTTTATGAAGCTACCGGCGGAAAGGTGTCGCTTTTCGACAATCCCCAGATCAGGAATATGGGGGAATACATATCGCGTTCGTATATAGGAAGTTCCAGGGTGGTGAACTTCGCTGATGCCACTGCTTCCATGACTCCTGACATCTATCTGACTTACCGTTACGGAAAAGCGATGGGAAGCCGGGAAATGATGGACTTCGCGATATATCTGCTCTATTCGAAAGACCGTTTCAGGACACCTGCCGTGCCGCTCGGGAATGATACTTACAGGTCTCTGGAGTCAGTTGTGGTGCTTTCTGAGATGACAGCACGTGTGGAGGAGCTCCGGTCACAGGATGTTTCCCCTCGCGAACTTCTCGCATCCCTGCGCGCCAATGTCCCGTCTGCGACATGGTATCCCGAGACAGAGTTCTGCTATCTCCGGGACGGTTCAGGATCCTTCTTCGCGGCAAAGGGCGGTTTCAACGATGAGAGCCACAACCACAACGATGTAGGCACCTTCATATATTATCATGACGATGTCCCGCTGTTCATCGATGCCGGTGTGGGTACATACACGAAAAAGACTTTCAGTTCAGAAAGGTATACCATCTGGTCCATGCAGAGTGACTGGCACAGCCTGCCGAAAATCAACGGCGTCTCTCAGGAGTATGGCCGTGATTTCCGCTCGTCGGACGTGTCGTGCAACCTGAAGAAAAGGGAATTCTCCCTGGATATTTCCGGGGCTTATCCCGAGACTGCCGCATGCGGCGTATGGAAACGGTTTTACAAGATGAGCGACGGACGGCTTTCCATCCGGGACAGTTTCTCCCTGACTGAGCGTCGCGGGGCGGATGTGGAGAACTTCATGGTTCTCGGGGAGGTCTGCCTGCCTGGCGAGACTTACACTCTGGACGGCAAGGAAAGGACAGTTCCGGCCGGCCGTGTGGTGATTCTCGGTGAAGGTGCGGCTGCAGAACTTTCGTTCCCGGCTTCGCTCACTCCGTCAGTGACTGTAAAAACACTCGATGATCCGAGACTGACCAATGTCTGGGGCGATACCCTCCGCCGGATATCCTTCACTTCTTCCGAAGATGCCCCTTTGTCGGGGCAATACCTGTTCAGTATCAGGATATTGAAATAAGGGGCGATCTCTATAAATGAAAGAACGGCACCGGAAAAAGTGCCGTTCTTTCATTTATAATATGTTCAGGCTCTGCTTATAATAACGTCAGTTCGACGAATTATTTTACTTAGTACCAGAGACTTCGTCGAACTGACGTTACGATTTCTTCGAA
>CALVDR010000006.1 GCA_944326365.1 uncultured Bacteroidales bacterium
AGCGACGAGCGCCGGAGTTACCTTCCGGTAATGAGGACGCGAGGAGGCGAAGTTTGACGCAGAAATCGCCCAAAAGAGGCTGGAAAATTCGAAGTTTGTTTTGAGGCGAGTTCAAGAAAAACGAGCGACGAGCGCCGGAGTTACCTTCCGGTAATGAGGACGCGAGGAGGCGAAGTTTGACGCAGAAATCGCCCAAAAGAAACGAGAAAGAGAAAAGGTGGGTTCGTATAACGGTTAGTACTCAAGATTTTCATTCTTGCAATAGGGGTTCGATTCCCCTACCCACTACGAAATATAAAAAATAAAAACAATGGCAAATCACGCATCAGCAGATAAGCGTAATCGTCAGAACGAAAGACGCAGATTGCATAACAGGTATTATGCAAAGACTACGAGAAACGCAATACGCGCTCTCAGAAATACTACAGACAAAGCTGCAGCAGAGGCTAGCGCTCCCAAGGTTTATTCGATGATCGACAAGCTCGCGAAAATCGGCGTTATCCACAAGAACAAGGCAGCAAACCTGAAGAGCGGTATAGCAGTTTACATCAATAAACTTTCATAAGTTTTATCGACCTTTAAAGGTTTTCAATAGCTGAAAAAGAAGCTGTCATCGGGCAGCTTCTTTTTCATAAAAAAATTCAGGGCGAAATCCAATGCGGAAATCGCCCAAAAGACAGAAAAAGTTCGAAGTTTGTTTTGAGGCGAGTTCAAGGCTGTCGAGCGATGAGGACGGGAGTTTACTTCTGTAAATGACCGACGAAGAGCGATGACGAACGCGGAAATCGCCCAAAAGAAACGAGAAATCGGGATGTAGCGCAGTTGGTTAGCGCACTACGTTCGGGACGTAGGGGTCGGGCGTTCGAGTCGCCTCATCCCGACCACAAAAAAAGTCAGAGTCTTTTGACCCTGACTTTTTTTATCGATAATGACACTCAGTCAATCCTGACATTTTTCAGAGTACCATGGCCATCGGTAACGACGATCTTCAGCTCGCTGGCCGATACCGGGGCGAATCTGCACACCTGCCGACCCTTCTCAGCAGAGAAATCCGCTATTGGCAGGAACTGCCCGCCTCCGGCGGTATAGAGAATCTGGAAACCGCAGTCAGAACCTCTGCCCCATTCGAGAGTAAGGGACCTGACTTCCGGGCCGTCAAGAACCGGGAATGTCAGTTCTTCCCCGGTACCGAGAGAAACAGGGAAATTCACACCAGTATTGGCCGGAACGGCCTCCCTGACAACGGTATCGGAACCGGCTACGGTCAGTGTGGACTGAAGACGGATATCGGTGGACGAGGCTCCGATCATGATTTCGAAATCACCCGGCTCCACCACTCTTTCCATATCCATGTCGAGAAGCGAGAGGGACGCCGGAACAAGAAGCATCTCGACACGCCTGGTCTCCCCTGGCCGGAGATGTATCCTCTCGAATCCTCTCAGCTGTTTCTCATACACGGTGATGGAACTGAGACAGTCATGGACATAGAGCTGCACCACCTCGTCGCCGACCATATCTCCGGTGTTCGTGACATCGAAGCTTACCACGACGGAATCATCAGGCGAAATCACATCAGCTGAAAGTTCCAGTCCGGAATATTCAAAAGTCGTATAGCTTAGTCCATAGCCGAAATCATACAGGGCACCGTTTATCCTCGACTGGTTTCCGTCAGGACCCGGCCTGTCATAGCCGTCCACCTGCGAATTCGGCTTGTACGGGAAGTTGAACGGAATCTGGCCTACTGTCTTGGGGAAAGTCACAGTCAGCTTGCCTCCTGGATTGTAATCTCCGCAAATGACCTCGGCGACAGCCTGTCCGCCATGAGCACCCGGATACCAGGCCTCGATGATGGCATCTGCCACTGCATCCGCATAGTTCACAGATAATGGACGTCCGTTTATCAGGACCACTATCACAGGCTTGCCTGCAGACTTGACGGCCTTCAGCAGCTCATTCTGGAACCCAGGAAGTTCGAGACTCGTTCGGCTCTTGTTCTCGCCGCATGTACGCTGCCCTCCGCCGAGCACGACTACTGCGACATCGCTGCTTTCCACCAGTTTGACGGCCTCATCCATCATGGCGATGTCTTCAGGACGCGGCTCCACGGGAATAATCTCGGAAAGCGGCCAGTTGTAATCGACAAGGTCGCAGCCTTTGGCGTATACGACCTCGGCCTGGCCTTCCAGCCTCTCTTCCAGGCCGGCCAATACCGATGTCACGTCAGAGGCCAGAGGACCGTAATGAAGGGCATAATCTATCTCTGAGGCATTAGGTCCCACTACGGCCACCCTGCGCAGTTCCGATGGATCGAGAGGAAGTATACCGTCATTTTTCAGAAGCACGAGGGATTCCCGGGATGCCTGCAGGGCGTAAACGTTGTTTTCCGGAGAGTCGACTTCCCTGTCGGCTGCCTGATAGTCCCTCTGGTAAGGATCATCGAAAAGACCGACCAGGAACTTGACTCTCAGAATGTCACGCACCCTGTCATCGATCATGTCTTCCGGGATGGTCCCTTCCTCGACCAGTTCACGAAGAGGAAGGACATAACTGTCAGGCGAACGGAAAGTACAGCGGACATTCAGTCCGGCCTGCACACTCTGGCGGACAGCTTCCTTCATGTCGGCCGCAGTATGATGCTTGGAATAAAGATACTCCACCGCATCACTGTCGGAGACCACATAACCATGGAACCCGAAATCTCCGCGAAGACGGTCCGTAAGCCAGTAACGGCTGCCCTGTATCGGTTCCCCGTCATAGTCGTTGTAGGAACTCATGACACCCAGCATTCCGCTGCGCCGGATGACCTCCCTCCACGGGTAAATATGGATATTCTCCACTTCATGAGGCGCTATCTGCGGGTCCACCCTGGCCATACCTTCACGGGCACCCTTGTTGTTCGAATAGATGCCGAAATGTTTTCCGGTGGATGCTATCTGGAAATCAGTCTGCATTCCCCTGACCATGGCCACGCCGAGTTCGGCCACCAGATACGGGTCCTCGCCATAGACTTCCTCGTACCGTCCCCATCTCTGGTCACGGCCCACATCCAGAATCGGCGCATAGATATTGGTATAGCCGAGCAGTCTGGCCTCGCGTCCGGTGATGTAGCCCATCTTCTCTATCAGGTCCCTGTTCCAGGTATGACCCATACCCAGCTGGGTCGGGAAATTGGTGGCCTTGTAGGATTCCACTCCCCTGATACCCTCGTTCGTGAAATCCACCGGAATACCGAGCCTGGTCTCCTCCACGAAGAATTTCTGCACCTGATTCAAGGCCCATGCGTGACGCGATGCCGGCCATACGTTAGGATTGTCGCATAAAGGCACACTCCAGCCCAGAAAACCGTTCAGATGCTCGTCTATGGCACCTATGCCGTCTTTCCAGAGCCTGTTCTTCCACTCCGGAGTCGGCAGGTCATCCTGCAGCACCCTCCGATACCCGTAGAGAGTCACCATCTGACATGTCTTCTCCTCGATGGTCATCTGCGAAAGAAGGTCCTCGATGCGGTCGTCCAGACACGCATGAGGGTCTTCATATACATCCATTTTCCCGTTCTTGTTGAAATCTATCCACCCTGTCCTGTACATCGGATGGGTCAGGTCTTCGAATTCCAGGACTTTCTGTCCCGGCTGCGGCTGTGTCTGTGTCTGTGTCTGAGCCTGGACTTGAGACGATGCCAGACATGCCAGAAATACTGCCAGAATTTCCGTTCTCATAATATTAATATTGCCATTATCGGTTATTATCCCAAAGTTAACACATATACGCAAATAATGTGTTCAGATAAACTTGTTCAATTCTTCTACCAACAGATGTACGGTAGTAGAAGATTCTTCCATAGCCGGATTACCATGCGACATTTCAGCAAGAACGGCAGCGGCATTTTTAATGGCGTGCGGCTGCAAGTGAAGCAATCTATTATATAGGATTGCTCCGAATCCTTCTGTCTTGGAATATGGTATTCCTGCAAGCTTTGACAGCATGTCGGGATAGCTGTTTCTGTGCAATGTCCCTTTGTAGGGATTGAAGTGCAGCAAGAACCAATATTCAAACGCCTGATTACTGTAAGCCACCTTGAACCCGTTCTTTTCGGCCAGGGCAATGGCATCATTGAAATCTTTTGCAGGAAAATCATCCTTGTCAAACACTACCCAACATTGATCATAAGTCCGTTTTTTCTTTTGGTCAGCGTCACGGATGCTGATGGCCTTGCTTACAAGGCTGGTAGTGTTCATGGCCTGACCTACCGCCTTTACCGTGGCAGCGGTCATTCTGAAAGCCTTGAAATAATCCGGCTCGGTACAGACTCCTTCGCAAACTATGAGAAACGACTGCTTTACTTTCCTCGTGCCTTGGCGACGTGTCAATGAAGCAGAATGGTGATCTTTCCTATTTGTCTTTCCCATGGTCATCCCTCCGCAGTAAAGATTGTTTCCATTTCACCGATGATGGGTGTGGCTCCGAATTTCCCTTGCAGGTAATCCCGTTCGAAAGGAGAACTTCCACGTACCTTGTACTCGGCCAGTGAATAGGCCTCAGTCGCCCCGAAATTATCCTTTTGGGTGAACCATACCTGGTCTCTGCGGAACAGACCGGCACTGAGCAGAAACGTATCATGGGTGGTGAACAGCAGTTGCGCCCCTTTGGGATTCGTTTCCGCAGAGTTGAAGAGCGTAATGATCTTGTGCACAAGCAACGGATGAAGTTTGGAGTCAAGTTCGTCCACTACAAGACGTTTTCCGTTGTCCAGAGCATCTATGATAGGGTATGCTAAAGAGAAATATTTGATGGTTCCCTCCGATTCATTCCCATTAAACGAGAAAGTAACATTGGCCGTCTCCCGACCTTCATCGTCGTACTGGCGATGACTGCTCACTATGCTGTTGTCAATCTTTGATATATTGTCTATGCCCAAATCCGCATACTTGGCGAAACGGATTATACGTTCACGCATCTTTTCATCGTCCAGATGTCTGATAGCTTGCGCCCACATCTTTTCGTCTTCGCTACAGAACATGATTTGCGTATCGCCAAGCCAATGCAAAATATTGACAGCGGTATCTTCATTGAACTGGGCAGCAGTGGAGAGGAGAAGCGCATTGCCACGTACCATCCTCTTGCTGACCAGTTCCTGTATCAATGGACTTTTTATATGTACGGTGGTAGTTTTCTCTTCCCTGTAGAATACTTCCACTTCTTTTGCCCGTTTCTTATTCATTCGACGATAAAGCCATTCGGCATGTACGGTTTTTGAGTCCACCTCAAAACCATAACGATAAATATACTGTCCTACGACGAAAGTAGCTTCCATAATGGTAGGCTCAAGTGCAGTAGAAGCGTTCAAGCGGAAATTTTCTACGTCAATGCTCTCACCCGCTTGACTATTCTTGAATGAATCCATAATGAAATGCTTGTAAAAAGCGATAGCTTTCAATACATTCGTCTTCCCGGACGCATTTGCTCCATAAATCACCGCACTACGCACGATGGACAACCCAATATCGTAAAATGAAATGATATCGTTAGGCTCCGGAAGAGATTCTTTGAGCGAAGTAGCCACAAAAGATAATTTCAGGTCATCCTTTATGGACAGGTAATTATTGACACAAAATTCAAGAATCATATATTTAACTTCTATATTTGCGGATTTTCTACAAATATAGAAGTTTTCTTTCACATTAAATAAAAGATAGCCTGAATTTCGATTATATAATGAAAAGAAATACTTATCCGCATTTATCCCCCGACCACCTAATTATTATTGGCCGTAAACAGGTGTATCTTTCCGGATACCCCCCCCCCAAAAAAAAAGAATGGCTATAAAGCCATTCTTCAATCAAACCTGAAGTTTTCATCATCAGGACCGGCATCCAGTGGCCGGCGATGACCGAGCGCGCGCGGAACTGGATAGGCATGCAGTCGACAGTCCCGTACCAGTCCCCCAGCGGGAACCTCCTCGGACTCTCGTTCACATAGTCGTAAACCGGAACCACAAGCATGTCGAATGTCTCCCTGTCAGGAGCCATGGCGGCTATCCACATGATCCAGTCCGACTTCGTATAGTCCTCGCGGCAGTCGAGAGGCACTCCGTAGCGGTTCCGCTTCGCGAGATAATACGGAATCTCCTTCGCCATCACGTCTTCAGGGAATACACCTGTCCCCCAGAGCTTGTCCCATACCATATTGTATTTCAGGCTCCACGTGTCAGGCCTGTCAAAGGCCAGACGGTAATGGTCGCCGTCATCCGCCTTCTCTATCCAGGCAGAAGCCATCTCACGCGCCTTGGCCATATACCTGGCTGCAGTATCTTCCATCCCCTGCATTCCGGCCAGTTCGCTGTAGGCCGCCACGCCCATGATGGCCTTGACGGAAAGATTCGCATTATGCGCCCAATGCCCCGCAAAATCATCGGTACAGAGCTGGTTCTCGGGATCCAGTCCATACTCCACGAGATAGTCAGTCCACTGGCTGAGCAGAGACCACCATCTGGCCGCATACTCCGGAGTACCTTCCGCCTTGGCTATGGCGGCAGACAGTATCACCATGTTTCCGGCCTCCTCCACAGGCATGTCCTCAGGATAGGTCTGTCCGTTCGCCTTCGGATATTTGCCGATATCATGCGCAGGGAAAGGCTTGGCCCATCTGCCGCTCTCGCTGTATTCGAAGATGGAAGTCATCATGCCTTTCAGCAGGTCGGTATTGTACAGCAGGAACAGAGGGGCTGACGGGTATGTCAGGTCGACGGTATTCACGCTTCCGTTGCTTCCGTTCTCCTTCGAGAAGAAAAGAAGATTCCCCTTCCTGTCAGTGAAAAGCTTATGCGCGGCTATGGCAGGCCTGTAGGAAAATGCCAGCAGCTCGGCATATTTCCGTCCGCCGGCAGCCTCGGCATCACTCATTATCTTCTCGTCGAAATCACGGCAGCGCTCCATGATCTGAAGATAATCACGCTGGAATCTTTCGAAGGCATCGAAAATGCTCACCCCACCTTCATGCTTCCAGTAAGCCATATACCGCTCGTACATATACTCCATGCAGTACACATCATCATATCCTGCCATGAAGAAGCCATGCTTCCCGGCCTTGTCCACCTGGCCCAGATCGTGGCAGTAAGCCAGCACCGCCGTATACACCGTATCCCTGTCCACGATGACATCAGGCAGCATGTCAGGAAGATTCCCGGTGCCGGCAAAGGAACTTCTGACCTCGTCCGACTTTCCTATAACCGTCGCGGCAGACGCACCTGAACGCCCGGCCAGATACACATAGCCCCAGTCTATGCCTGTATAGTCCCCCGACCTGACAGTATACGGCTGCTCGAGAGTGCCTGAATACGCATAATCCAGACCGCCCCGGCTCATGCTGCGCGATTCGGTATCCTGCCCTGGTTCATGGACGGCAAGCACAGGAACAGTGTCCACATAGAACTGCACGTCATGCGAAGCCCTGTCGAGAGACCTGACCCTGTAGGAAATATAATTTACCGGTGTGGACATCAGATCGAGGTCATCTATCAGCAGCGGCGCAGTGAAGACCACATCCAGCTCCACGGGACCGCACCTGAAAGTGTAATAGGTCTGGGTAGGGAGCACGTCCACAGACAGCTGCTCGGCGGCATTTCCGAAAAATCCGTCCACCGACGCACCCATGAAACGGTAAACCTCACCGTCCACACGGACAGCCCCGACAAGAGGACGGACAGTCTCGAACCAATGGCTTGTAGGACCGTCGTACAGCCTGTCACAAGGCGACCATACAGAAAAATAGGAATCCGATACCAGAAGAGGAAACGACTGCGCGCGCAGTTCTGTCTGTCTTACCGGCGTGAAAAGCCTGTCCTCTCCGGAAAGGGTGCCGGCAGTCTTTGCCGGCAATATTGCCGTGGCGGCAAAGGCTGCCACGGCAGATATCATTATCTTTTTTATGTTCATTTCTATTGATTTGTGGTCAGCCCGGCGGAAAGCCGCATATCGGACAACACCATTCGCCGGACTGACTGGTTATCTGGAATTTTTCAGTCAAGGGTTACGATACCTCTCAGAGTCAGGTCAGCGTCCGCCGATGAAGACCCTGCCAGAATTTCGAACTCCCCGGCTTCCATACGGAACCTGCCTTCATCCATGTCGAAGAACTCGAAAGCCCCGGAATCGAGGATGATTTCCACGCGCTTGCTCTCACCTTTCCTGAGAAAGACTTTCTCAAAGCCTTTCAACTCTTTCTCAGGACGGGGTACGCTGCTCTTGATATCCCTGACATAGACCTGCGCGGTCTCGGCACCGTCCGTCTTTCCGGTATTCCTGACATCGAACGACACCGACACACGTCCGTCGGACAACACGGCCAGCTCCAGCCCGCCATACTCGAAATCAGTGTAGCTCAGTCCGTAACCGAAAGGAAACAGCGGCTTCACCCCGCTCCTGTCATAGCCCCTGTAGCCGATGAACACACCTTCGGCATACTGCACACGGTGATGGACCACTGTACGGCGGTGATCATAATAGCTTCTGTAAGCAGGGTTGTCTGACCAGGACCTCTCTATCGATATCGGCAGCTTTCCGCTCGGATTCACACGGCCGGAAAGCACCTCGGCCACAGCAGTCCCTCCTTCCTGGCCGGGATACCACGCCATAAGCACGGCGTCTGCATCGTCTATCCAGCGGCTGAAATCCACCGCACCTCCGGCATTCACCACTACAGTCACCTTCTTTCCGCTTGAGCAAAGCACCTTTATCAGTTCCTCATGCCCCGGAGGCAGGCGGAATGTCCTGTCGGAGCCTTCATCCTCGGTGTCCTTGTCGAAACCGACACTCACCACGATATTATCCGCATCCAGCTTCGATAGCATCTTCCCGTCCACTCTCAGACAGGTGAAGTCCAGCGATGCCGGGCCTGTCTTCTCATAATACTCTATCCTGATCTCATATGTCTGTCCCGCCTTCACTTCCATGATATGGCTTTTGCCGCTCAGTGCGTGGCCTTTCCAGTCAGCGAACACTTCCTGTCCGTCTATGACAAGACGGTAGCCGTCATCCGCCGCTATCCTGAATATGGTCCATCCGTCATGCTGCGGGCGGTAGGAAGCCTTGTAGATCGCGGAGAAATTGTCCTTGTTGATACGCGGGTCAGGAGAACCTTTGGCCCACTGATTATGGATCGAAGGCTCTATACGGGTGATCTGCGGAGCTCCGGTCTCGAACTCAGACCAGAAATCGCGGGAGTTGTAATACTCTGCCAGGAAACCTTTCTTTCCGGACAATGCATCGGCATAGAAATTATCCGCCTCCGACACTGTCCAGAGCGAATCCGCCAGCACGGAAACATTCCCGCCGAAAATTTCCGTCATTCCCTTATGCAGGCTCACGGCATAAGCCGGCACCACATGGCTGCTGCCCCCTCCTGCAGGTGCGGCATCCATATTGTGTCCTGTGATCAGAGTACGGCCTTTCAGAGGGAGGGTACCCTTCGTGTTCTTCAGCATGACTATACCTTCGCGGGCCACCTGGAGAGCAGTCTGAGCGGACTTTTCCTCATCGGCTGCGGAACTGTCAGGCCCGGAAGGACGGTCGAGAATACCCAGGGCGATAAGGGACTGAAGGATATGCTGCACCTTCAGGTCTATGGTCTTTTCAGTCACCGTACCCGTCGAAATGGCCTGGAGCAGCGCCTCGCGGCTCATATAGTTTCCGTAAGGCATCTCCAGATCCATGCCTGCATTCGCCGCACTCACTGTAGAATAAGTGGAATTCCAGTCCGACATGAGGATACCCTTGAATCCCCATTCCTTTCTGAGGATATCGATATTCAGCCACGGATGCTCCGAAGTATGTACGCCGTTCAGAAGATTGTAACTGTTCATCACGGCCCCTACGTGAGCCTCCTGCACGGCCTTGCGGAAAGCAGGGAAGTAAATCTCCTGCAGTGTGCGCTCGTCTGCATCGGTGCTGATATGGCTTCTGTCCCACTCCTGGTTGTTCCCTGCGAAATGCTTGACCACAGCCATGACACCGCGGGACTGCACGCCGCGTATATAGCTCACAGCCATCTCACCGGCCAGATACGGGTCTTCACCGTAATACTCGAAATTCCTGCCGCACATCGGGGCACGGTAGATATTGACCCCCGGGCCCAGCATTATGGAGATTCCCTGCGCACGTGCATCGCGGCCTATGGATTCACCCATCTCGCGTACCAGAGCCCGGTTCCATGTGGATGCAGCCATCACGCCGGCTGGATATCTCGTGGCGGGGATTTCGCTCCGGACTCCGGCAGGGCCGTCCGACATCCTCACCTGCGGGATGCCGAGACGAGGTATCGCCCTGATATAAAACGCATTGTCACCGCCCACATAGTCAAGTTTCTCCTCCAGCGTCATCTGCGATACGATCCCGGCGGCACGCGCCTCTATCTCGGGGGTGATTTCCTGAGCGGACATTGCCGCGGCAGCGGCAAAAAATACAAGCGGCGCGGCAGTTCCCTTGAGCAGCGCCTGCAATATGTTTGTCTTCATCTTCTGAAATGTCAATTTTTGGATTTTTTCTTTCCTGTACGTTCCTCCAAGGTAAATGCGACGCTCTCGAAATGCTCGCTGTCGGTACCGACCATGAAAGTGAAATCGCCCGGTTCCACGACATAATCAAGAGACTCGGTATAGAATCCGAGCTGCGCATCCGTGATATCGAAAACCACTTCCAGGGACTCCCCCGGAGCGAGGGCTATCTTCCTGAACCCCTTCAGTTCCTTCACCGGACGTGTAACCGAAGCCACCTCGTCGCGCACATACAGCTGGACGACCTCCTCTCCCGCACGGTCTCCGGTATTGGAGACTTCCACACGCACCCTGGCATGGACATCGCCGCCGTCACCCGGAAGGACTTCCGGAGAACTGTAGCTGAACTGCGTATAGCTCAGGCCATAACCGAAAGGATAGGCCGGTTCGTTCGGGATATCCATATACCGCGCATGCCACCATCCGTTCGATGCAGGACGGCCCGTACTCTTGTACTGATAATATATAGGTATCTGCCCGTGATGCAGAGGGAAAGTCATCGGAAGCTTGCCGGACGGATTGTAGTCACCCCAGAGTACATTGCAGATGGCATTCCCGGCCTCGCTGCCCAGCCACCACGTACAGAGGACCGCCCCCGCAGCCTCCCGTGCCTCATTGAAAATCACCGGACGGCCGCACATCAGCAGGACCACCGTAGGGGTGCCCGTCCGGGCAATGGCTTCGACCAGTTCCTGCTGCTCCGCAGCAATGGCTATGTCTCCGCGCGAACGCATCTCCCCGCTGTACTCACCCCTCTCGCCTATGGCCACAACGGCCACATCAGCCCTGCGGACATCTTCAATGGTCTTTTCCAGGCCCGTAATCTCATCGGTATCGAGATTGTAGCCGTCACTGTAAAGCACTTCCACACCCCGTTTCCGCATCGCATCATAGAGGGTCACAGCACGGCTCTCGTCAGCGCAGGACCACTTCGCACACATGTCGTGGGCCGACTTCGAAAGTCCTCCCACCAGAGCCACGGTCTTCACATCATCGGACAGAGGCAGTATGTCTCCGGCATTTTTCAGAAGCACCATGGAGCGTTCGGACACATACAATGCATCGGCATGGGACTGCGCAGAGCTGACTATCGCCTTTTCGCGCGCTTCGCTGCAGTAGCGGAACGGATCCTCGAAAAGCCCCAGTCTGTATTTCTGCTCCAGGATACGCCTCACGGCATCGTCCACCAGTTTTTCGGATACCAGACCTTCCCTGACCAGATCAGCCAGATGACCGGAATAGCAAGGAGACGACATCTCCATGTCCAGCCCGGCTTCTATCCCCTTCAGAGCAGCCTCGCGGGTATCGGCGGCACAGCGGTGGTTTATCACCTCTCCGAGAGAATAGTAGTCTGAAACCACGAAGCCTTCGAAACCCCAGTCATCTTTCAGGATATCACGCAGAAGCTGGCGGTTCACGGTACTCGGGACACTGCAGAAATCATTGAACGCACTCATGACAGTAGCAGCTCCAGCCTCTATCCCGGCCTTGTACGGAAGCATGTAGAAATTCGCGAACTGCCCCATGGACATGTCCACGCTGTTGTATTCCTTGCCGGCTATCGGAGCTCCGTATGCCGCGAAATGCTTTATGCATGAAAGTATGGTCAGGGTGTCGGCCAGATCATCTCCCTGAAAACCGCGGACACGGGCACGGGCCACTGCCGCACCGTAATACGGGTCTTCACCCGCACCCTCCATCACTCGGCCCCATCTGGCATCCCATCCCACATCCACCATCGGAGCGAATGTCCAGTGTATGCCGGAAGCCGCTGATTCCCTCGCCGCACATCTCGCCGCCCTTTCTATGGCCTCAAGGTCGAAGCTTGCAGCCTCGCCGAGAGGGACAGGAAAGCCTGTACGATATCCGTGTATCACATCCTTTCCGAAAAGCAACGGAATCTGCAGACGGGACTGCATGGCCAGTTCCTGATACTTCCTCGTCTCGGCCACTCCCTCCACATTCAGCATGGAGCCTACATAACCGTTTGCGATGGCCTTCCTGTAGTCTCCGGTCTTCACTTCAGGTCCGGTGGTAAAATTCGCAGGTATCTGTACGAGCTGCCCCACCTTCTCTTCGAGAGTCATCTTCTTCATCAGGGAAGAGATGAAACGGTCCATCTGCCTGTCCTCATCCTGAGCGGACAATGCCCAGGCAGAAATCATAAAGGCTGAAGCCGCCGCCAGCGGCCTCAGCCACGCAAATACTAACCTGCAGCCTACCATTCGCATTTCTGTGTCCATTCGTGACCGAAACGGTCTGTTATACGGACCTCACCGGAAGTCACTCCGGCCGAAGGCTTGATACGGAACAGATGGCGGGTATCATTCGGTCCAGGCTCGCCGAGTCTCTGTTTCTTCTGCTCTTCGTTTCCACCTGGAGTTACAAGCCATTCATTCCATGCATTGCGGTATGCAGGATCTCCCTCGGCATGATATTCCGTCATAGAGCCTTTACGGGTTCCGTTCTCATACCACTCCGGCGTACCCCATATGTTGTCATGGAGGAATACGTTCACATAGACATAGCCGTTCCCGGTTTCATCAGGAGTATAGATCTGCATCTGGTCGTTGCCGTTCTTCTCAGCAGGCTCTGCCCTCTTGTACTCCCATGTGATGTTCTGACCGTCCACGTCAGCCACGATGAAACCTCTCGGCACACCGTCCGTAGTGATTTCGTTCTCCATGTAAAGAGTACCCGTAGCCCTGGCTATCTGATGCGACTCCATGGACTGGAATCCGTTTTCGCCGGCAGAATAACTGTAATTATACCCCGTATGGATATGCCCTGACCAGTTCTGTACCCTATATCCGGATACCAGAGCCTTGAACTTGTCATAGTTCCTGAGCCAGCTCGCATCGTTCTCGCCTCCGGAATTCAGCATTCTGGCTGCCGGTCCATGGGTCACTATGCACAGTGGAGTGGTCTTGTCCACATACAGCAGGTCATTTTCGATGAACTCCAGAGTCTCGTCATCGAAGCCTTCGCAGTAGTGCCAGCGTGCATCGCCATCCCACTCTCCCCCGTCAGGATGCGGAGTATCGATCTCGTTCCAGATGATGGTGTCGAGGAAGAGATAGTGCACACTTCCGATATTGGCCGAATAGTTGTTCGGCCCGAAATCACGGATATATCCTGATACGGCTACATAGTCGTTTGTATGTTTCGCAGGGTCATCCACCAGAGTGGAAGGTATCAGGCCTGAGCCTGTATTCAGAGGACCGATATGGTCATGATTCCCCGGGACATTGAACGTCGGTATCTGTGTCATGGCTATCTGGTCCTTGAAATAAGCATGTTCCTGCGGTCTCTCGTATGTCAGATCCCCCACATTCACCATATACACCGGCACATCGGATTCCTTCTTGTATTCGGCGAGGGCGTTTATCACTTTCGTATAGCTCTCGTACGAACCGGCCATATCCTTGCGGATCTGAGGATCACCCACATACAGCACCTTGTAGTGCAGGGATGAGACCGTCATCGGTTCCAGACCGAAATTGAACTGCTGCACCTCGTTCTTCTTGTCCAGGTCTATCATCTTGTACCCGCCGAAACAGAAATCCTCATCCACAGGAATCTCATATCCGTTCGGGACACAGACGAAGACGCACCTCTGGGTGGAGAAATCGGTATTCAGCCAGTACATTCCATTGGCATCCGTCCTGGTGCAGAGACGTCCGTCGCTCACCACCACATCGGGCATGGCTGCCCGGGTCTTTGCATTGATCACTATTCCTTTTACAGTCGCGCCTTCCTTGTCCGGGACATTCAGGTCAGTCACCGCCGACCCTCCTCCGTTCCCGCCGTTTCCGCCGGCAGAAGGCTTGTCGGTTTCCCCGCAAGCCGCCAGCGACATCAGTACTGATGCGGCTGCCGCCGCAATGCTCAAAATTTTCCTTGTCATTTAATATCAAATCCTTAAAAATGAGGCACGGCGACAGGCCGGATTTTTCTCCTGCCATCGCCATGCCTCTTTCATTTCCACTATTCAAACTTTATGTATACAGACTTGTAGTCGAACGATACATTCAGAGTGCTCTCAGCCTGAAGAGACAGAGGAAGTATGTAATCGTCCGCCGACAGGCCGGCAGCCTTGAATCCCGCGATATCGAGTTTCACAGGCACATAGACCTGGTTGTTTTCCCCTGTATCCAGAGTGACAGTACTCTGGAGCAGAGACCAGTAGTCGGCAGGCATCTGCTCGTAATCGGTCCCGGCCTCGATGTTGTATACATCCAGGGCATATTCATCCACGACGATATCAGCCTGGATGCTTCCGCCGTTGTTTCCCGCATTGTAGATGCAGAGCTGGTAGCAGCCGTTTTCGTCCAGATCTTCCTGTGAAACCGTGATCAGTGGATTGCGTTCGGCCAGAGGGAAATATACCTTGGAATCCACGTCGTTCTCATACAGTATGTTCTGCGATTTCGAGCAGGACGATACCAGAAGGACCGCCGCTGCCGCGCCGAGAAATATTTTAAGTATGTCTTTCATTTTATGATATGTACTTGTTTTTCTATCTGATTTGCATTTATGATTTCCCGAGGGTGACTCAAAAGGCGGGACTTCAGGCGTAACGCGGAAATCACCCCCTTTCGAGCCGTCCTCATATCTGCTAATTGTAGCCCGGATTCTGGACGAGAAGGTTGTTGTTCTCGATCTCGGCACGCGGGATAGGAAGCCAGTTCGTCTTAGGATAATCGAATACCCGAGGGAACTTGCTCTGCTCCTTCAATGTGGCGAGGGTATTGAAATCCTCTACGGTTGCACCATCGATATTCAGACCCTCAGGAGTGTGTCCGAGCCATTCCTGTGCGAGGTTCCAGCGGCGCAGATTGTGATACAGACGGCACTCGCAGGCCAGCTCGGCCATGTTCTCGTAGCGGAGCGCCTTCCTCATGTTTTCTCCGGACGGTTTTCCTCCGGCCTCGGTCCAGGATTCTTCGAAACCTGGAAGACCTGCCCTCTCACGCACCTTGTCCAGATACCCTATGCCCGTAGAGCTCAGATCTCCGTCATACTCGAAGTCAGCCTCGGCATAGTCAAGATAAAGCTCGGCCAGACGCAGGTAAGGGAACGGATACTTGGCCAGCCCCATAGTATTAGTAGACTCGTTGTAAGTACTGTTCACCGATATGAATTTCTGCAGGACATAGCCTGTGCAGCTTCCGTTGTACTCTGTCTGCTCGTCTCCGGTATAGCCGTGCTTCTGGTGATAACGGAGCTCCAGAGTATAGGTATCACTGTTGCTGGTGTACTCACCGCCGTCATATCCTATGGTGGCATAGAAACGTGGATCACGGTTCTGGCAGAAGTCGGAGATGCCGTTACCGTCACCGTCAGCTACAAGTTCTGCAAGTGACTTGTCCTTAGTATCAGGATCAGCCCAGAGAGGCAGACCCTTGTCCGTCAGGAAAGTCTCCGCGATCTGCAGCGTAGGCACGAGATACTGTCTGAATCCGTTTCCGGTATAGTTGATCGCTGCTCCATCGGCATTATACTCGGAACCGTCCCAGACGCGGACACCTGCTATCCTCTGAATATTCACCCCCTCTCCAGGCTGTGCACCTATGGAGAAAAGATATTCCTTCTGGGCTGCCCAGTCTGTCTCGACGAAGCAGTTGTAATAGTTCTTCGTCCCGGCATCGGCATCAGCCGCTGTACCGCCATACAATGCGTAGCCGTTGCCTTCTGCCAGATTGATAGCCTCCTGGATGGCATCCAGAGCCTTTTTCCATTTTTCCTTGTCATACTCGCGAGGCATCAGCGGAGTCCCGTCTTTCGACACGAATGACGAATATGCCTCGTTCCCGTTTGTCATCGGGCTGGCGGCATACATCAGCACCCTGGCCTTGTAAGCCTTGGCAGCCACTGAACTGGCACGGCCCAGTTCGTTGTTCGCCACGGTAGGATTCAGCATGGAAGCGGCGGTATCGAATGTCGTGGTGACGAAGTCCACGCAGTCATCCCACGAAGACCTCGGCATCATCATCTCATCCGCCTCCGCATCCACAGGGATCTCATGATCGATGATGACTACAGGACCGTAATACTGCATCAGGGTCCAGTGCAGATAGGCTATCAGGAAATAAGCCTCCCCCTTGGTCCTGGTCTTCTCTGACTCCGGCATGTCAGGGACACTGTCGACATGCGAGATGAACATGTACGCATATTTGATACCCTTGTACAGGTCCCAGTATACAGGCTGGCGTCCCAGGGCGTTCCCTCCGTCCCAGAAACTGAAATAAGTACCGTCAGGGGTCTCGTTTCCGCAGAGGACGGAGCGGTATCCGAACCATTCGAGATTTCCTGCAGGTCCCGTGATGAGGTCACCTCCGGCACACATGTCGGGAGCCCACCTGAAAGAAGATATGTTCGGAATATAGTTGTAGACACGGTACAGGAACTGCTGAGCCTGCTGGCTCGACTTGAACGAATCCTCCAGTATGGCTGTGTTTTCCGGCACGACATCCAGGAAACTGCATGAAGCCAGAGAGAGGACAGATGCTGCAAATATTATAAACTTGTTTTTCATTTTATGCTTGTATCTTGTTTGGATCCATTAGAAATTGAACTGCACTCCGAGCTGCACTGTCCTCTGAAGAGGATAGGAAAGACCGTTTCCGCTGCCTTTCTCCGCATCCCAGTATTTGAAAGGAGACAGGATAAAAAGGTTCGTGGCAGAACAGTATATCCTGGCGAAATCCTTTATGGTATAACCCACTTCGAGGTTTTTCAGCCTCAGGAAGCTTCCGTCCTTCACCCAGAATGACGAGGAGGCAGTATTGTTCCTGTTCCACTGGTAGTCGAGTCTCGGATATGCCGCATCCGGATTCGGATCGGACTCTGACCAGTGGTCATCTGCTATCCACTGGAGCATACCGTATGAAGAGTTGCTTCCGTCTGTGAAAGGATGCATGTTCTTCATGTTTATGGACACCCTGGCACGTCCCTGGAAGAAGAACGAGAAGTCGAGGTTTTTCCAGCGTGCGGACGCTCCGAAACCGTACATGATTTCAGGGACTTCCGGATAGCCGATATAGGTACAGTCATTCTCGTTGATCACACCGTCACCGTTCAGGTCCTTGTACTTGATGTCTCCCGGACGGATGTCGGCGGTCTCGCCTGCTATGGTCTGTCTCGGTGAGTTCGCTATGTCGGCCTCGTCCTTGAACAGGCCCTCAGCCACATAACCATAAATGGTATTCAGAGGCTTTCCTATCTGTGAAGTATAGGCATAAGGCTTGAACGGAGATTCGTCATTCTCCACCACCTCGTTGTGCGCGAAGGTGAATGTACCCCTCGCAGTCACTGTCCAGTCACGGTTTATAATCTTCCTGTAGTCCATGGACAGGTCCACACCCATGTTCAGTACTGCACCGAGGTTTGCCCAAGGCTCCATTCCGGAGATTCCGACAGTGGACGGAATGGTATTTCTCTGCATGAAGATACCGTCACGGTACTCCGAGAAGAAATCCGCTATAATGGTGAGTTCGTCGAAGAAGCCCAGCTCCACTCCGATATCGTGCTTCCGGCTCACCTCCCAGGATGCCTTCTCGTTTCCGATGGTGGACAGATAGTTCATCTTCTGGCTATCATAGCCTGTACCTATGGCGAAGTTAGGAAGCTCGGCCCCGTCGCCCAAAAGTGAAGAACTGCTGTTCATCACCATCTCGGAGATATACGGGAACCTCTGGTTCAGATAGTCGTTTCCGGAAAGACCGAACGAGTAGCGCACTTTCAGGAAAGAGAACCAGTCCTTGATGCCGCTGAAGAATTTCTCGTTCGAGACTATCCATCCTGCCGCCACTGAAGGGAAGAAACCGAATCTCTTGCCGCCCATGAAGTTCTCCGAACCGTTGTAACCGAAGTTACCCTCTATCAGATACCTGTCGTCATAGCCGTAGGAAACACGTCCGGCCAGGCCCTGTTCCCTTTTCGGAAGGGAATTGTAGTAGTTGCTTGCCATATTGTCGACTGTCTCTTTCTGATGGTAGAGGACCACGGCATTCACGTTGTGCTTGCCGAATGTACGGTTGTACTCGATGTTTCCCTGGAGATTCACCTGCCTGTAGCCGTTCTGGTCCGTGGACAGTGACAGATAATCGGTACCGTCGGTATTCACCGAAGTGAGCGTACGCTCATATGTTTCAAGCACAGGATCGTATGTGGAGGTACTCGTGTACAGGTGAGGCACCCTCTGGTAAGTCCTTCCCGAATAGGTCTTGTTGTAGAAGGAAACCTGTGCCCATACTTTCAGTCCTTTCGTGATGAACTTCAGATCCTGATCCACCCTCAGGGAAGTGGTCAGGTAGTTCGTATACTGCTGCTTGTAGCCTTTGGCCAGTTCGGCATACGGGTTCGTCATGTTTCCTACTCCGGACCATGAAGCACTGGTTCCGAATATGGTATAGTCGGCATCCATCCACTCTGACGGATATGTCGGGGAGAAAGACACCGGATTCGTCCTCATACACCAGTAGAACAGATCTCCGGAAGAAATCACAGGCTTGTAGAAATACAGCATCTGGGCGTTCATCTTGATGCTGGCTACCGTAGTGCTCGTGATTTTCGCGGTCACATTGCTCTGGAAAGTATATTTCTGGGCATTGATATTCGTGTTGAACGGGGCGTCGGCGACATTCTTGATCATACCGCTTTCGTTGTTCACCGAAGCGTTCAGGAAGTAGTCCACCCTGTTTCCGCCGCCGCGGACATTGATATTCAGGTTCTCGGCCACGCCCAAGTCATTGAACATCATGTCATACCAGTCCACGTTCGGATAGGCGTACGGATCCAGATTCTGTTCCGTGCCGGTGATCTGTGTCGTAGTGTATCTGCCGACAGCCACCCCACGTCCCAGCTGAGCCTCGTTGAAGTTTTTCATATATGTCACACCGTCAGCCACTTCCGGTATTGCCGTAGGCATGGATACCGTAGTGTTGAAATTCACGTTTACGGACATCCTGTCAGCCACACGGCCGCTCTTCGTGGTGATGATCATCACACCGTTCGCACCTCTGGAACCGTACAGCGCCGTCGCTGCGGCATCCTTAAGCACGGAGAAAGACTCGATGCTCTCGGCAGGGATGCCGTTCAGTATCTCGGCATTGATCTCCACGCCGTCAAGAATGTAGAGCGGCTCGGTGCTGGCTCCGAAGGTCGAAATACCGCGGATCCAGAAGCTCGCACCGTCGGCTCCAGGTTCGCCTGAAGACTGGGTGGCGATCACACCGGCTATGTTTCCGGCGAAAGAAGTGGAAAGGTTGCTCGACGGGGTGACCAGCTTGCCCGGATCGATGGACTCGACCGAAGATATCATGGTCTCCTTGCGCTGGGTCGTACCGAAAGCGACCACCACAGCATCCTCGATGGACTGGGTGGACTCGTCGAGAGAGATGACCTTGAATACTATGTTGTTTCCTCCGACCTTGAGTTCCTTGGTCAGATAACCTATGGAAGATATGGTCACGATTTTCACGTCGGACGGTATCACGAGGGTATAGTTTCCGTCGATATCAGCTACAGTTCCGTACTGGGTTCCTTCTACATAGACCGCAGCTCCGGGAATAGGCTGGCTGTCCTCGGATGATATCACGGTTCCTGAAAGAGTGATGTCACCGCCCTGGGCAAAGCCATTCAGAAGCGCAACAAAGAATAATGAACAGACCAGCAACATCCTCCTCGCCGTTGCCGGCAGGGGACGGGCCTCTGTCTTCGAATTTTGCATAGAATGTGTCAGTTACTAGTTAATACATCAAAATAATACGGTAATCGCTTTTTGTGGTCAATGGCGACATCTGACATCGCAGGTTATGATTTGTTACAAAACAGGACAAATATAGCGCCCCCCCCCCCCGAAAAAACAAAAAAAACTTACGATTTGTTACAAAAATAATTTGGATTCATATTTCCAATGTCTATATTTGCATCGGTAAAATCTTTTTGTCATCGGCACATCCGGAACGCTATCGCAGGCTTAAGGACACTTAAACTATCCGAGACAATGAAGATCAAATTTTATCCGATGGCTGCGGCAGTCCTGACTGTCATGGGTGTTTCATGCACAGACATCATACCGCAGGCCTATGACCCCGGTCTTTCCCTGAATACGGCGGCAGTGGATTTCCGCTATGAGGGAGGGAGCGAGGTATTGAAAATCACTTCGAACACCCCATGGACAATCGAAATGGAGGAATGCGACTGGCTTTCCGTGAGTCTCACATCAGGGGAAAGCACGGGAAAGGTCATTCTGACAGCCGAACCGAACATGTCCGAGGAAAACACGAGGGAGGCGACAATCACCGTTACCTCCGAAGACGTCACCAGAGAAATAGTCATATCCCAGGACAAATATGTGCGCTATGTCTCCATGACGATCAATACGGGAACTGAAGAAGCGCCCGTATGGACGGAAATGTCTACATTCGATGCCGCATCCATCACCGAGGATCCTCTGCAGAAGATACAGATCAGAGTGGAATCGAACGCGGCATGGAAACTCACTCCTCCAGCCAACAATGACGGCATCTCTTTCAGCAAGGAATCGGGCGGCGGAGAAGACGTTTTTCCTGTCTCAGAGATCATCACCATGACTCTGGACAACAAGACTGTCAATATCACGGACGGTTCCGCTTTCTATATTTCCGAGATGAAGCTCGCACTCGCTGACGGCACCTCAGAGTCCACACTCACCATCAGACAGAAGAACCCGTACTCGAACTGCTATATAATCAATTCTCCGGGAGAGTACACCATACCTGCATACAAGCCTGACGGCACTCCTGTCACCGCTACAGACGCGAGATGGCTGTTCGAGACCGAGAAGGGGCTCATCTCAGGCACCGAGCCTAAGCTTGAGGAGGGAATCATCACCTTCACGGTCGCTGAAAGCCAGAACGCTGACGAGAAACAGAGAGGAGGCTACGGCATCATCGCACTGATGAACGGAACTGACGTGGCATGGAGCTACGCCATCTGGTACACGAAAGAACTGAGAGACATTCAGATCGGAAGCTACACGGTCATGGACAGAAACCTGATGGCCTGGACCGACAATCTCCCGACAGCGGACTTCGGCAACAAAACCGTACCCGGTGCATACGGCTGCCTCTACCAGTGGGGCAGCAAGAATCCGCTTCCATGCCCGTCCCAGACTGCGATAGACAGGCAAAATCAAGACAAGATGATAGAACATCACGATGAGATGTTTACTGAAAAGTATTTTATGAAGGGTAATTTCAATACCGGATTCAAGAATCCTGACGGAACGGAAGCGACATACTATGATGACTATGGCAACAACAATACCGAGCCGATGAGCGACGACACACAGACCAAATATCCTTGGCTGTTTTGGAATAGCCAATATTCCAATACCGAGGCAAACCGCTGGTCCGACACTCAGAAGACTGTCAACGACCCGTGCCCGGCAGGATACAAGGTGCCGTCCATCTCCCAAATAAGCGAAATGGCTGGCATACTAAGCAATAACGGTTATAGCCAACCATTTACAGGTGACAGCAACAACTGGTGCAAGGTATACACGATGAACGGAGTGACTTTCAGTTTCATGCACCCGGGCTACATCAATAATCAACATGGCACACCGTTTCGGGCAGCTAAGTCTACTGTCGGTGTCGCTGCCGCATATTATTCAAGTACCGGATTCCAGGCCGAATGGGACGGTGGGTCACCAGATAACCTTAACACTGTTTGTAGCAAGGCCATATTCGACTGGAATACAGCCCAAGATAAAGTTAACACACGTTCTGCACTGGCAGTACGTTGCGTGAAAATGTAACAACCATATAAACACTTTAATAACTATCATCATGAAACAAACACAGATTTACGAGACCCTGTCATCGTACAGGGCTCCTGAAATGTCTCTGACGGAAGTTTCCGCAGAGAACGGATTCGCCGTTTCAGGCGAACCGGAACCTACAGATTTAGGAATTGACGCTCCGGGATGGAGTGAAGGTGTAACAGGATTTTAATCAGACAGAATCATGAAAAAACTTGTTTTCAGCCTTGCTGCCGCAGCAGCTATCCTCTCTGCATGTCAGATGACGGAGATGGAAGGGGACATCATCCCTTCCGACGGTGTATTCAGACTCAATGTAGCGATAGAGAATATCGATACCAAGACTGTCCTCGACCCTGACGGGTACAAACTCTCATGGGCCGACGGTGACGCCCTGTCAGTAGTCGCCAAGTACTCGGACGGCACTTACGCAAGCTACAGATTCGACAAGTCCGCTACCGGAGAAAATCTCTTCGAATGCGAAGACTTCATCCCTGAGGGTGTGACCGAATACCACGTGTTCTACCCGTACAGCGAAGAATATTCGTCCATAGGTGAGGATGGCTTCGCCAATGCCGCCGTCACTGTAGGTGCTGCCGCCGATGCAGCCCAGACCGGTGAGGCGTCAGGCGTAGGAAGCAATGCCCCTCTCTGCGGATATGCTGCCGTCACTGACGGCAATATACCTGCCATCACACTCGGGCATGTGTCTACCCTGTTCGCCATCACGGTGCTGAACAATGCCGCCGATGCCATCACCGTATCGAAGGTATCAGTGGACAACAGCGCCGATGCAGCCATGACAGGCACATACTATGTGAATTCCGGGACAGGCGCCATCGCTGCCGGGGAGACGAACGCGACCGCATCCGTGACTCCTGCAGCCGCAGTGTCCATAGAGTCCGGCAAGTCTGCCGTATTCTATATAGTATCTGCGCCGTTCGCCCTTCAGCAGAACGACTACATCACCACGACAGTCACCACCACTCTCGGAGACAAGACTTTCATAAACAAGGTGATGGATGCACAGGTGGATTTCGAGGCAGGAAAATACAACACCACTTCAGTGAATGTCACCGACGGCTCCACTTACGTGAACATAAGGAAAGCTGACGAAGGAGAGTATGCACAGAGCATGGACTTCACCGCTTCCAATATGTTCGAAAAGCCGTCAGAGACCCTGACTGTAAGCATCCAGTCTAATGCCGTATGGACCATCGAGACTCCTGAATGGATATCCGTGGACAAGATCCGCGGCGGACAGGATGTGGAAGAAGGCGGGGAAGCCGTAGAGGAAACTGTCACCTTCACTATCGACAACACTGCTGCGAAAGTGACCGACGGCACTGATGTCGTGACTTCCGAAGTGAAGTTCATCACAGTGGACAAGACTGCCACACTGAACGTGACCCAGCAGAACTCATATTCGAACTGCTACGTGGTCAACGCTCCTGGCACATACACCATCCCTGCAGGCAAGCCTGACGGCACTCCTGTGAACGCTTCGAGCGTGACTTGGATGTTCGAGACCGAAAACGGACTCATCTCCGGCACCGCCCCTACCCTGGCTGACGGCAAGATCACCTTTACCGTCGCAGAGAGCAATCTGCCTGATGTTCAGAAAGGTGGCTATGGCATCATCACCCTGATGAACGGCGGCGAGGTGGCATGGAGCTACGCTATCTGGTACACAAATGAGATAAGAGACATTCAGATCGGAAACTATACAGTCATGGACAGGAATCTTCTGGCCTGGACAGACAATCTTCCTGCTGAAGATTTCGGAAACCAATCAGTTCCCGGCTCTTACGGCTGTCTTTTCCAGTGGGGCAGCAAGAATCCGCTTCCTTGCCCATCGCAGACGGCTATAGACGGAATTACAGAAAACAGGAATATCGAACACCGTGATGAGATGTTCACCGAAAAGTACTTTCTGAAAGGTAATTTCAATACCGGATTCAAGAATCCTGACGGAACGGAAGCGACATACTATGATGACTATGGCAACAACGATACCGAGCCGATGAGCGATGCCACACAGATCAAATATCCTTGGCTGTTTTGGAATAGCCAATATTCCAATACTGAGGCAAACCGTTGGTCCGACACTCAGAAGACTGTCAACGACCCGTGCCCGACAGGCTACAAGGTGCCTGCCTTCAGCCAAATGACAGAGATGCAATCACTTCTAAATAAAAACGGATGGTCCCAGCCGTTCAAGGATGACGGACAGGAGAACTGGTCCAAAGTATACACGATGAACGGAGTGACTTTCAGTTTTATGCATCCGGGCTGGGTCTACAATGACCACGGTACACCATGGCGGCCAGTGAAATCTACTGTAGGTGTCGCTGCCGCATATCATTCAAGTACCGGATTTGCGGCTGAATGGGACGGTGCGTCATCAGATGACATCAACACTGTTTGCTGCTCAGCCATCTTCGACTGGGGGTCTCAATCGAAATACAATACACGTGCGGCTCTGGCTATCCGCTGCGTAAAGATCCAGTAGTGTTCCATACATGATATAAACTGTCTCGGGTATCATCCGGATACCGCTTGCGAAATTCCGGATGATACCTTTTTTTTGTATCTTTACGGGCGATTGTACCGCATGGTCAGAGTATTATTCGAAAATTTAATTGGAACAAATAAATGAAATCAATGAAAAAATTGATGATCGCATCGGCATTGGCCGTCATGGCGGCCGGAATGAATGCCCAGGACATTGCCCCGGCAGGGGTGGAGGAACTTTCGTCGCCGGACGGACGCCTGTCACTGAAGTTTACGGTGACCGAAAGGGGCGAGCCTTGCTGGTGGATGGATTTCGAAGACAGGAGCGCCGTGCTTCCGAGCAAGATGGGACTGGAACTGCGCGGGGAGATTCCCAAGCTGGAGTTCGGTGAGGAAATCAAAAGGGGACGTGTCGGGGAACCGGTGTCCCTGTATGACGGCTTCAAGGTGGAAAACGTGGCCAGAGCCGAGGCTGACGAGACCTGGTCTCCGGTGTGGGGCGAGGAATCTTCCATCAGGAATCATTACCGTGAGATGGCCGTGACGCTGAAACAGGCCGGAACCGACAGGCTGATGACCGTGAGATTCAGGCTGTATGACGAGGGCGTGGGCTTCAGGTACGAGTTTCCGGAGCAGAAGAATCTGAAGTATTTCGTCATCAAGGAGGAGATGACGCAGTTCGCCATGACGGGTGACCATACGGCATGGTGGATTCCGGGGGACTATGACACCCAGGAGTACGACTACGTGGAGTCCAGGCTGTCCGAAATACGCGGGCTGATGCCGTCCGCAGTCACTCCGAATTCTTCGCAGACCCCGTTCTCCCCTACCGGAGTGCAGACTTCCCTGCAGATGAAGACGGATGACGGGCTGTACATAAACATCCACGAGGCAGCGCTTGTGGACTATTCGTGCATGCATCTGGACCTGGATGACGAGAACTTCGTCTTCGTTTCGCATCTGACTCCGGACGCCCAGGGGTGGAAAGGCCATATGCAGTGCCCTTGCAAGACCCCGTGGAGGACGGTGATGGTGACGGACGACGCGCGCGACATCCTGGCTTCGCGGCTGATACTGAATCTGAACGAGCCTTGCGCATACGACGATGTTTCATGGATCCGTCCTGTGAAATACATGGGCGTATGGTGGGAGATGATCACGGGGAAGAGCAGCTGGGGCTACACCGACCTGTCTTCCGTGAAGCTGGATTCCGTGGACTACGCCAGCCTGCCGCCGAACGGAAAACATGCAGCGAACAACGAAAACGTCCGCAGATACATCGATTTCGCGGCCGAGAACGGTTTCGACCAGCTTCTGGTGGAGGGCTGGAATATCGGATGGGAGGACTGGTTCGGCCAGAGCAAGGACTATGTCTTCGACTTCGTGACCCCGTATCCGGATTTCGACATCAAGGCTCTGAACGAATACGCACACTCGAAGGGTATCAGGCTGATGATGCACCACGAGACTTCTTCTTCCGTGCGGAACTACGAGCGTCATATCGATGCCGCGTATGACCTGATGGACAAATACGGGTACAATTCCGTGAAGAGCGGATATGTGGGCGACATCATCCCGCGCGGGGAACATCATTACGGGCAGTGGATGAACAACCATTATCTGTATGCGGTGAAGAAAGCGGCCGGGCATCATATCATGGTGAATGCCCACGAGGCCGTGCGTCCTACCGGCTTGTGCAGGACTTATCCGAATCTCATCGGCAACGAATCCGCCCGAGGCACGGAATATCAGGCTTTCGGAGGGTCGAAGCCTCATCACGTGACCCTGCTCCCGTTCACCCGTCTGCAGGGTGGCCCGATGGACTATACTCCTGGCATCTTCGTGATGGACGTGGAGAAGCTGAATCCGCACAACCATTCGCACGTGAATTCCACTCTTGCGAACCAGCTGGCCCTGTATGTGGTGCTGTATTCGCCTCTGCAGATGGCGGCAGACCTTCCGGAGCACTATGCGGCGAGGATGGACGCCTTCCAGTTCATCAAGGATGTGGCCGTGGACTGGTCCGAGAGCCATTATCTGCTGGCCGAGCCTGGTGACTACATAGTCGTGGCCCGCAAGGCGAAGTATGGCGAGGATGCCGGATGGCCGGATTCTTCCGCCGATACGGCTGCCGCGACCGAAGACAGGCCCGAGTGGTTCATCGGCGGTGTGACTGACGAAAATGCCAGGGACGTGGAATTTGCCCTGGATTTCCTGGAGCCGGGAGTGAAATATGAGGCGACGGTCTATGCCGACGCGAAGGATGCCGACTACCGCACCAATGCCGAGGCCTACGCGATTTCAAAGAAGAAGGTGACCTCACGGTCAAAGATGAAATTGCACATGGCGCCTGGCGGTGGTTTCGCGGTTTCAATAAAGAAGATGTAAATTGAAGTGAGGGTGATGAGGGTGGGTCAAAAGTCACGAAGTGACCGCGACTGGAAGGAGCGAAATCCCCCTAATAGGGGGGTGCAGGGGGTTAGGATGGGTCCAGTCTTTCGAAGAAAGACGTTTGAGGGTGACCAAAAATCCCTTTTTGGTCACCCTCTTTAAGAGGGGTGACACGTAGAATAAAAAAAGATTTCGAAGAAATCGTAACGTCAGTTCGACGGAGTCTCTGGTACTGAGTAAAATAATTCGTCGAACTGACGTTAATCATAAAGGATGACAGGGAAGGGGATAAATACCCATTTGTAAGGATTGACCGTGAGGTCCGGTGAAAGTAATTTTGCAGCCTGCATTTTACAGATACTTGAGATTTGGGAAAAATGAAGCTGAAAAAGACAAACCGGATTGCATGCATGGTCATCGCCGCCGTGGCAATCATTATCCTGTGGATACTTTGGGCGGTCCTGGCGAGCCCTACAAAAGTAGCCTTTCTGAATTACCCGGTCATCAGGCTGGGCCAGATATCCCGGGCCAACGCCAATTCCATGATAGAACTGTACGATCTGGCACCGGAGGATATTTCCGGAATCGGCCGGTACGACATGCTTCTTGTGAACGGGATGGGTCTGAGAATCACTGAAGAGCAGCGGGAAGAGATACGTCAGGCAGCCGGCCGCGGTCTGGCTGTATTCACGACCATGGCTACGGATCCGTCCAATGACATCTGTTCCGTGGATTCCACCCTTGCTTCAGACCTTCATGCCTACCTGTCAAACGGAGGTCCAGCCAATTTCCGGAACATGCTCCTGTACATCCGCCGCGCCATAGACGGCAAAAAGGTTTACGCTCCGGAGCCGGCTCCTGCAGAAGAATATACTGTGGAGAATATCTACCACCCGTCTCCGGGAGATACGGAAGGGGAGGAACACGGATTCAGCTCCATCGCGGCATATGGACAATGGATGCAGGACAACGGGCTCTGGAAAGAAGACGCACCACGGATCATAGTCACCGGACAGATGGGTGACCCTGTGGAACTGATCGCATCACTGGAAGCTGCAGGAAATGTGGTTTATCCCATACGCAGCGTCCTGCCTTCGCTCCGCAGCGGCCAGCTGGACTCCATCGCCCCCTCAGCCGTAATCAATCTGGCCCACGGACGGCTCGGTGATGAGATGGTGGAATTTCTGGAAAGACACAATATCCCCATGTTCTCTCCACTGAACGCCAATACCCTCGTCTCCGACTGGGAGGCTGACGATATGGGGATGTCAGGCGGCTTTCTGTCCCAGAGCGTGGCTACGCCCGAGATTGACGGAGCTATCCGGCCTTCAGTACTTTTCGGACACTACGAATCCGGTGACGGGCTCCGATACCTGAAAGCGATTCCGGAACGCCTGGAGGAATTTGTCGGGACAGTCAACAGGTATCTGGCTCTGAGGGAGAAACCGGAGAATCGGAAAAAGATAGCGATATTCTATTATAAGGGACCGGGACAGAACGCCCTCACTGCCGCAGGAATGGAAGTAGTGCCGTCTCTGTTCAACTTTCTGTCCGCCTTGCGTGATGCAGGATACGATGTTTCCGGACTGCCTTCTTCACCGGAGGCATTGGAGGAAATGATCGGACGGCGCGGATCCGTATTCGGCTCCTATGCAGAGGGTGCCGCCTCACGTTTCATGCAGGACGGTTCACCGGAGTGGATAGATGCCGGGACCTATGCCGGATGGGTGTCAGAAGCGTTGCCGGAACGTCTGTACAATGAAGTATTGGACATGTACGGAGAATTCCCCGGTCCGTACATGTCCCGGGACAACCGGCTGGCAATCCCCCGCATCGAACTGGGAAATGTCGTACTGATCCCGCAACCGGCAGCCGGAGGCGGACAGAATGATTTCCAGATGGTACACGGGACTCATGCCGCGCCCCCGCACAATTATATTGCGGCCTATCTGTATGCGCGCTACGGTTTCGGTGCCGATGCCATGATTCATTTCGGGACTCACGGCAGTCTGGAATTCACTCCACGGAAACAGGTAGCCTTGAGTCAGTATGACTGGCCCGACCGTCTGGTGGGGACTGTCCCCCATTTCTATCTCTACACAATATCGAATGTAGGTGAAGGCATGATGGCCAAACGCCGCACATACGCCACTCTTCAGTCTTATCTGACAGCTCCTTTCATGGAAAGCGAGGTCAGGAATCTGTACAAGGACCTTCTGGAGGAACTTTCCCGTCATGACGAGGTTCTTTACGGGGAGCATCCTGACGCTGCCCGTGCCATGAAGTCCGCTTTGGAAATCAAGAGACTGGCTGTCCGGATGGGCATAGCCTCCGATCTGGGGCTGGACACTTTGAAAAAGAATGAGCCGTATTCAGAGGAGGAAATCGTGCGCATCGGGAATTTCGCCGAAGAACTGGCTTCCGAAAAAGTCACCGGCAGGCTGTATGTATTGGGAGAGCCTTACCTGCCTGAACATATCCGGTCCACGGTCCATGCAATGTGTACCGAGCCGATAGCTTATGGCCTGCTGGGTATAGACCGTGCAAGGGGAAAGGATGTCGGGGATGTCATGAACCGTCGTTCAGAGTTCAACCGCAGATATCTGGAACCAGCACGTGAAACAGTGTCACGCCTGCTGTCTCAGGATTCTCCTGCTGACGAGCGCCAGCTATGTTCCATAGCCGGCATCACTCCGGAAGAGCTCGCCAATGTACGTGAGGTGTCCGGAATAGAAGATGCCGTACTCAATGTGCACCGCTACCGCAAAGCCCTGCTGGAAAGTCCCGACATGGAAATGTGCAGCATACTGAACGCTCTGGACGGAGGTTACACTCCGCCGTCTCCGGGAGGTGACCCGGTAGCGAATCCCAATACCCTGCCGACCGGCCGCAACCTTTTCGCAGTGAATGCCGAGGCCACCCCTACCAGAAGTGCCTGGGAGAAAGGCATGCGGCTGGCTGAGAATACATTGGAACTTTACCGGAAACGGCACTGCGACTCTCTCCCGCGCAAGGTCAGCTACACCCTCTGGAGTAGTGAGTTCATCGAAACAGAAGGCGCCACTGTCGCCCAAATTCTATATATGCTGGGAGTAGAGCCGGTATATGACAGTTTCGGCCGGGTGACCGATATCAGACTGATACCGTCGGAAAGGCTCGGCCGTCCGAGGATAGACGTGGTGGTACAGACCAGCGGACAGTTGAGAGATATCGCCGCTTCCCGTCTGTTCCTGATAGACAGGGCTGTACGTATGGCAGCGGAGGCTGCGGACGATGAATATGCGAACAATGTGGCCGAAGGCGTCCGCGAGACGGAACGGATTCTGACAGGAAAAGGCATGACCCCTTCCGATGCACGGAAAATGTCTTGCTACAGGGTATTCGGCGGGATGAACGGCAGCTACGGCACTGGCATCCAGGATATGGTGACGGCTTCGGACCACTGGAGTTCGGCATCCGAAATAGCACAGGTCTATATGAACAACATGGGGGCATATTACGGCAGCAAGGACGGATGGGAACAGTTCTCCCGATATGTTTTCGAGGCTGCCCTTTCCGGTACCGATGCCGTAGTGCAGCCGCGACAGAGCAATACATGGGGTGCACTGAGTCTCGATCATGTGTATGAGTTCATGGGAGGACTCAACCTCGCCGTGAAAGAGGTGACAGGCAAAGATCCTGATGCCTATATGAGCGACTACAGGAACCGTAACCGTGCAAGGATGCAGGAACTCAAGGAGGCAATAGGGGTCGAGAGCCGCACTACGATATTCAATCCGTCATATATAGCGGAGAAACTCAATGGCGGAGCAGGAGATGCTTCAGCCATAGCAGAGACGGTCACGAATACTTTCGGCTGGAATGTCATGAAACCGGAGGCTATAGATGACCGTGTCTGGAATGAGATATACGAGGTGTACATACAGGATAAATTCGGTCTCGGAGTGAAAGAGCATTTCATGGAGGTCAATCCGGCAGCTCTCGAAGAAGTGACGGCTGTAATGCTGGAGTCAGCCAGAAAAGGGCTTTGGGAGGCCTCTCCCGAACAGATAGCCGGTCTGGCCGGACTGCACACAGACCTGATAAGGGAGTTTGCCCCGTCTTGCTCAGGTTTCGTATGTGACAATCCGTCCCTGCAGGACTTCATCGCCTCCGCCCTTCCTGAAGCCTCTGCCGGAGAATATCGCGGGGCAATACGGAAAATCAGGGAAGTTCCGTCAGACAACGCTTCAGAGGGCACGGTACTCAGGAAAGACAGACTGCGGGACGGGACCGTGAAGAAAACCGCAGTGCCCGGCAACATAGCAGTGGCAGTGCTGGTTACAGTCCTGCTTATCGGGGGAAGTCTGCTGATACACCGCCGGAGAAAATCCGGAGGCATCTGATACTGAAGAAGATTTCGGAGAAATCGTAACGTCAGTTAATGTTATGTATAGTCTGGTTGTCATACTCATGGTGCTGGTCTGTTTCAACTTCGTGCTGAAGCAGTCCTGGCACAAACGGTGGACGGTGCTTCTCCATGCCGCAGCGGCTGCCCTGTTTACCGGCCTCATGTGGCCTGTCGCCGTGAGGCAGTCCCGTTCCCAAATAGATGTCTGGCTGTCCGATCCCGGACTGATGCTGGACACCTCGGTGGTCATCACTGTCGAGGTCATCCTCCAGATTTCTTTTTGCCTGCTGGCCGTGAATCTCATGAACTCCGGGAAGCTGAAACCCTCTGCCATATGGGGCTACCGCATCCTGCGCTGGTTTCCGGGAATACTGATATTCGGGGTGCTGTTCAGTTTTCTGGTCTTTATGATATTCGCCTTTCCCGGTGTGTCATTCGGGCTGGTGGCCTGGAGCGCGGCTGCCGTAGTATTCGCGGTGACAGCCGGAGGAGCCTGGCTGATTCGTCTGGTTTTTCCCGACAGGGAAAGCCGCCTGGAAATTTTTTTCCTGACCAACGTACTGACAGGAATAGTGGCGGTAATAGCTACAGTCAACGGCCAGACGGCAGTAACTGGTGCGGGCGAGGTGGACTGGCCGGCCATGGCAGGAGTGCTGGGGCTTGTCGCATCGGGCATGCTGGCCGGATCTTTTGTAAAAACCTCGCGGCCATTCCGCAAATTCATGAAAACATGCAATAAATTCAACGAAAAATCATAAAACGGCATGAATTACATTTCTGACATTCTTTTCTGGATATCGAACGGACTGCTCGTACCTGTAGTGGTCCTGCTGATCCTGTTATTTCTCCGGTCACTTCTGCTGATCGGCAATTTTTTCGGACAATACATGCAGATACGCAAGGTCGACCGTCTTTTTATGGACAAGGTGGAGGCTCTTACGCCTGCTACGGCAGATGAACTGCGTGCATCCATACCGCCCGATACCGGGTCAGCGCTGCTAGGCTGCCTGTCCGGCCTGCTGGACACTGCAAAGGACAAGGCTCACCGCCAGCTTATGCTCTCCGATTACGAAATAGCGGCCGACAAGGATCTGGGCATATCCAAGACTCTGTCGAAGATGGGGCCGATGCTGGGACTGATGGGGACACTTATCCCTATGGGACCGGCATTGGTGGGGCTGTCGACCGGAGACATAGGCTCGATGGCCTACAACATGCAGGTGGCATTTGCAACGACAGTGGTCGGTCTCTTCTCCGCTGCCATCGGTTTCATCACCCAGCAGGTCAAGCAGAGATGGTATACGAGGGATCTCAACCGTCTGGAATTTGTGTGCGAGGTATTGGACGGCAGTTCCGGAGCGTCCGGGAAAACTGCTGAGACGAAACAGGAGGGAGACGGACGATGAAAAGGAGAAAACTGCTCTGCACTGAGGAGGAGAACGATCCGATGAGCGTGGTCGGAAACCTTTTCGATGTGGCCATGGTCTTCGCCGTGGCCCTTATGGTCGCTCTCGTGACCCGCTACGACATGACCGAAATGCTTTCACCTGAGGATTTTACCATGGTCAAGAACCCTGGCAGGGAGGACATGGAGATCATCGTAAAGCAGGGGGAGACCATCGACCGCTACACTCCTTCCGAAGACCAGTCCGGATCCGGACAGAAGGGCAAACGCATCGGCATAGCCTATGAGCTGGAAAACGGAGAGATCATCTATATACCGGAATAGCCGTGTCCGCTTTTTCCAGCCGGTACAAGAGATTAAAAAATCGGGGAATAAAGATCAGGCTTGTCTGATGCTGAATCCAATGTGTCTGTAGAAAGCCTTACAAAAAGAAAAAGTCCTTGAAACCGGATGGTTTCAGGGACTTTTCAGGGTGCCCAGTCGGATTCGAACCGACGACATTCAGAACCACAATCTGACGCTCTAACCAACTGAACTATGGGCACCATATTCATTTGGGACTGCAAAGATACATAAAATAATTAATCTGTCAAGTATTTCCCGACGATTTTATCATCTTTTCCGAATTTTGACCATACAAACAAAAAAAACTATATCTTTGCATGATTTGAGTGAAAATTATTTCGATATGAAAAGAGAAATCAAATTCTCTCTGGTCTACAGAGATATGTGGCAGTCGTCAGGAAAATACGTCCCGACAGTAAGCCAGTTGAAAGAAGTAGCTCCGGCTATTATCGACATGGGGTGTTTCGACAGGGTCGAGACGAACGGAGGCGCTTTCGAGCAGGTGAACCTTCTCTTCGGCGAGAATCCGAACAAGGCCGTGCGTGAATGGACAGCTCCGTTCAACAAGGCAGGCATCCAGACCCACATGCTCGAAAGAGGGCTCAATGCGCTGAGGATGAATCCTGTCCCTGCAGATGTCAGAGAACTGATGTATAAGGTGAAATGCAAGCAGGGCACCAATATTTCCAGGTCTTTCTGCGGTCTGAATGACCACAGGAACCTGAAACTCTCGGTAGAATACGCCAAGAAGGGCGGAATGATTTCACAGGTCGCCCTCTCCATCACGAACTCCCCTATCCATACAGTGGAATATTATATGGACATAGTGGACAAGGTCGTGGGCTACGGATGCGATGAGATCTGTCTGAAGGATATGGCTGGAATCGGCCGTCCTACCATGCTCGGACAGCTTACTAAATCCATCAAGACCAAATACCCGCACATAAAGGTACAGTACCACGGACACTGCGGTCCCGGCTTCTCTCCGGCTTCCATGCTGGAAGTGGCCCGTGCAGGCGCCGACTATCTGGATGTGGCAGTGGAACCGCTTTCATGGGGAAAAGTTCATCCTGACGTGATCACCATCAGGGAGATGATGAAGGCTGACGGCTTCCTCGTGAAGGATCTGAACATGGACGCCTACATGGAAGTGCGCCGCCTGACCCAGAAGTTCATCGACGAATTCCTCGGATACTGGATCGACCCGAACAACTCCCACATGAGTTCGCTTCTCGTAGGCTGCGGCCTGCCTGGAGGAATGATGGGATCCATGATGGCTGACCTGACCGGATTCCGCGGAGCCATAAACGCGTCCCTCAGAGCCCAGGGCAAGGACGAACTCAGCGTCGACAACCTCATGGTCATGCTGTTCCAGGAAGTGGCATACGTCTGGCCGAGACTCGGCTATCCGCCACTTGTGACACCGTTCAGCCAGTATGTGAAGAACACTGCCCTGATGAACCTGATGAACATCCTGAAAGGCAAGCCGAGGTGGACTACCATCGACAAGGATACATGGAACATGATTCTCGGCAAGATGGGCAAGCTTCCTGGCGAACTCGCTCCTGAGATCGTGGCGCTGGCCAAGGAGAAAGGCCTCGAATTCTACACCGGAAATCCTCAGGACGCATTCCCGAATGAACTCGACCGTTTCCGCAAGATGATGGACGAGGAAGGCTGGGATTACGGCCAGGACGATGAAGAACTCTTCGAGTTCGCCATGCACGAAAGGCAGTACCGTGACTACAAGAGCGGCGTAGCGAAGGAAAGGTTCAAGAAAGACCTCGAAGCCATGAAAGAGAAAGCCGGCGCCCCTGTCATCATCACGAGACCTGTCGTGGAAGTCCCTAAATACGATGTGGAGAAGATCGTGGAGAAGTTCCCGAACGCAAAGCCTGTCCAGGCTCCTGTCAAGGGCCAACTGCTCTGGCAGATCGACGTGGATGACGCTTCCACAGCGCCTGTTGCAGGCACTGAAGTCAAGGCGGGCACACCTATGAGCTACATCCAGACCTACTACGGAATGGAGGAGGTGAAACCTGTCTGCGACGGGAAGATCGTGGCTGTATGCTGCAGGCAGGGTGACTTCGTGGCCAAAGGCGAAATCCTTGCTTTTGTAGAATAACCGGAGCCGACGGTTTCTTTTGACTGAAAAAAAAGAAATTTTATATAAAAAAAAGAAAAACCGGAGCGGGAGAAGCCGTTCCGGTTTTTTTATTGCCGTGAAACGGCTACTTTTATATCCTGTATTGCCGCAGGCAAAAATAAAGTCAGGATATGAAGATTTCAGAAATGAGGCCGGAGGAGAGGCCGAGAGAGAAACTGAGGGCAAAAGGGGCGAGGAATCTGGACAACGCGGAACTGCTGGCGATAGTGCTGAGGACCGGAACCGGAAAAAGGAATGCGTTGGAAATAGCCTCGGACCTGCTGTCGTCCGCAGGAAACAGACTGTCGGAACTCGCGGACTTCTCCATGGAGAAGATGCAGGAAATAAACGGAATCGGAACCGACAAGGCCGTGACAGTGGCGGCCGCGATGGAACTTGGGAAAAGATTCGTGTATGAAAGGAATGCGGCCGGGAGGAAGTCCGTCACGAATGCGCGGCAGATATTCGACATCATGTTTCCCCTGCTGAAAGGACTGTCGCATGAAGAGTGCTGGGTGATTTTCCTGAACAGGGCGAATTATATCATCGGAAAGGAGCTGCTGAGTACGGGCGGAATGACTGCTACGGTGATGGATGTGAAGATCATCATCCGGCGGGCCCTGGAGAAAAAGGCGCAGGGAATCATCCTGGTGCACAATCACCCTTCGGGGAATCCGAGACCCGGATCGAATGACATGAAGCAGACGATGGCCCTGAAAAAGGCCGCCGAGACTTTCGACATCTCGCTGGTGGACCACATAGTCATAGCTGACCACCGGTACTACAGCTTTGCAGACGAAGAGATATCATCGGCCTTGCCGCTGTCCGGACAGGATGCATGACACGGCAGCATGACTTGAGCGGCAAATATTTGCTCCAGGAGAAAAAATAGGGTATATTTGCATAACTCAGACTGCACTGCCATGAAAATCATAAATCTGGGCGAAAACAACACTGCCCTGAACAAATTCGTCGCACAGATACGCGACATCAACATCCAGAAAGACCGCATGCGTTTCCGTTTCAATCTGGAGCGGATGGGCGAAATCTTCGCTTACGAGATAAGCAAGACCATGCACTATTCGGAAAAGAAGGTCTACACGCCGCTCGGTATAGCCAGCGTGAACACACCTGACGACGCTATCGTGGCTGCTACCATCCTGCGGGCGGGAGTGCCTCTGCATCAGGGAATCCTGAACATCTTCGATGATGCCCAGAATGCATTCGTGGCCGCATACAGGAAATACGACAAGGGGGATGACTTCCATATCAACATCGAATATGCCAGCAGTCCTGACCTCGACGGGAAAATCCTGATCCTGGCCGACACCATGCTGGCGACCGGAGCATCGCTTGAAATAGCGTTCAACAAGCTACTGGAACACGGAGAACCGGTATATACGCATCTCGTGTGCCCTATTTCCAGTGTGTATGCGGTGGAATACCTCCAGAAGAATCTGGCGAAAGAGAACATCACGCTCTGGGCCGCAGCCATAGACGAGGAACTCACCAGCCATTCCTACATCGTTCCCGGACTGGGGGACGCGGGAGACCTCGCATACGGAGAAAAGGACTGATTTCAGGAATGTAGAGCCTCAAGATCAGAAAAAGAGCTGCAGGCAGGAATGCCTACAGCTCTTTTCTCATTCTGGCTTTCGGGATATTCAGCTGGTCCCGATACTTAGCGATAGTACGCCTTGCGACCTTGTAGCCGCGTCTTGTCATCTCAGCGACGAGCTGGTCATCAGTCAGAGGATTCCGCTTGTCTTCGGCATCGACGCATTCCTGAAGGGCCTTTTTCAACTCACGGGTGGACACTTCCTCTCCCTCGGCATTCTCCATTCCTTCGGAGAAGAAATATTTCAGCGAATAGATGCCGAAATGGGTTTCGATATACTTGCTGTTCACCACACGCGATATGGTGGAGATATCGAAACCTGTACGTTCCGCTATATCCTTGAGCACCATCGGCTTCAGATGGGATTCATCCCCGTCCATGAAATAATCGTGCTGATAGTCGATGATGGCCTGCATGGTACTCTGCAGGGTGTTGTGCCTCTGCTTTATGGCCTCTACGAACCATTTGGCCGAATCCAGCTTCTTTTTCACGAAAGCGGCAGCCTCCTTCTTCTCGCGCTCGGAAGAATTGGCGGCATCCATCAGGATGTCCGCATACTTTCTGTTCACCTTCAGTTCAGGAATGGAAAACCGGGGCATGGTGAGCTTGAGCTCTCCGTTTTCAAGCGTAAGGACGAAATCAGGTATGATCTGCTGCGCCTGCTCGCTGTATGAATCATCTATCTGTCCGCCAGGTGCGGGATTCAGCTTGACTATCTTCGCGATGGCGGCTTTCAGGTCAGTCTCCGAAATGCCCATGCGGGTGATGATTCTGTTGAAGTGCTTGCTGGTGAAGTCATTGAAAAAGTCCCGGAGAATCCGCGTGGCATTCTTCACGTCAGGAGTCTGCTTCAGATTCCTGATCTGAAGCAGGAGACACTCCCTGAGGTCTCTCGCCCCGACCCCCGGCGGGTCGAACTCCTGTATGACATGCAACATCTCCTCCACCTCCTTCTCGTCCGATTCGATGCCCGCACGGAAAGCCATGTCGTCTATCAGACTGTCCATGTCACGTCTCAGATACCCGTCATCATCCAGACTTCCGATGATGAATGCAGCCACGGCATGCTGGTGCTCGGTCAGATTCCTGAATCCGAGCTGGTCCATCAGGCTCTGGGTGAAACTCTCCTTCACCGAAAAAGTATTGTACACAGGACGCTCGTCCTTTCCGTAATTGTTCACTTTCAGCTTGTAGCTCGGAATCGGATCATCATCCTTGTACTCGGAAAGAGACACCTCGCGAGGAGCATTGTCTTCGTCATCCTCGGAAGGGACATTCTCCTCCAGTACGGGATTTTCCTCCAGTTCCTTCCTGATACGCTGCTCAAGCTCCTGCGTAGGCAGCTCTATCAGCTTGATAGTCTGTATCTGCAGGGGCGAAAGCTTCTGCGTCTGCTTCAGTTCAAGTCCTTGTTTCAGCATAAACCTCTCCTTACAATGCGACGGTTTCCGTTTCCGTCAGTCTGCGCAGTATTTTCACGGTATCCACACGTACAAGAGAGTCCCTGTCCACGACCGGATATTCAATATGTTCCTTGACGATGAATGCTTTGGGGAAGACTCCGATGATATCCTGAAGGAAACTCATGGCTTCGGACTTGGTTCTGAAATCCCCCACGGTGATCTTGAAATAAGGATTCACATAGCTGCGGTACGCAGGCACCCCGGGATACATGCTTTCGAATGTCTTCATCATCTCTTCCGAATCCTGTCTGGCTGACTGCCTGTTGTCGAAGAAGATCCTCACGCGATAGCCGGTATAAGGCCGCGTGAAGTTGGTCTCCCTGCTCTTTTTCATGGCTGAGACGATAGCGGAAGACTGATAGACATGGACATCGGCAGCACCGCCTTTTTCGCGCAAAGGCAGCAGGGAGAAAATGTCCTTCCCCGCCAGAGCCGTATCTATCCTCTCTACCGGCACATACACCAGAGTGTCGACAAGTTCATATCCCTCCGGAACCAGGATCTCGCCTGTAAGGGAATCTATCTGCAGTTCAGGTTCGCACGAAAGCGTATCCTGCACATCCACAGGCTCCTGAAACGGTTCCTGGGCATAAGTCAGGCATGCCGGAAGCAAAGCCAGCACAGCCGTCACGAATATCATTTCAAATGTTCTCATAGCTGATTTTCCTGAAAAGACTTTCCACAGGCACATCCTCTATACGGATCTTTCTGCTGATACCGCCCTTGACCCTGATCTTCATGGACACATCCAGAGTGAATTTGTCCGGATTCATCCCCGAAACCATGGACATCAGCTGCATGATATTGAAAGACCGGCTGAGAGTGGCAGTAAGATCCACATGCACATCCGAAACCGATTTCCCGGGCACGGTGACATCCGGCGCCTCGAAATTCCCGAGTTCCTCGCCGTCGAAATACACCGTCCCTGCAATATCCGAAAAGACCAGTTCCTTCACAGGGTTACTGACCTGCATGGAAAAACCGGCGTCTACAGCCTTGAAACCTGAAGGGGAAATGCTCTCCAGCCGGCATGAATCCACCCTGATATCCTTGTAGCCGCTGCATGCCGGCAGCAGAAACGCTGCTGCCAATACCGGCAGGACCAGTCGTCTTATAGCGTAAAAAAAGTCTTTCATCCGATATGTCCATAATCCGGGTGTGACCCCGATACATCTTTGCAAAGATAAAAATATTCTGGAAAATAATCCCGTCTCCGGAAAACCGTACCGAAAATTTACAGCAGCGGGGCGAACAATCTGATAACAGCCTGTCCCAGTTTCAGATACCACGGACGCTTCTCCCACCTGTCCAGGGTGATTTCCCCGCACTCGTCCAGATCTTTCAGGAAGATTTCCCTGTTCCTGACCGCGGTCTGCTCATTGAAGATATAGGCATTGATTTCATAATTCAGTTCCAGGCTGCGGTAGTCCATATTGGCGGAGCCTATCACCGAAAGATAGTCATCGGAAACGATGGTTTTCGAATGGATGAACGAGCCCTGCTTCTCGAATATCCGCACACCGGCCTCCAGGCACTGGCTGTAGTAGGCCTTGTTCGCAAGATTCATGTACGGCAGGTCCGCCTTCCGCGGTATCATCACCCTCACATCGGCACCCTTCAGGGCAGAAGACTTCAGAGCCTGCAGAAGAGGTTCCGGAGGGACGAAATACGGGGTCTGGATATAGACATAGTCCCGGCTGTGCTGCACTGTCCATACGGCTCCCATATGGATGACAGGCCAGCGATCCACAGGCTGGTCAGGGACGATCTGCACCAGTTCATTGCGTTTCTGCCCCGGTTCCTGCTCCGGGAACAGACTGGCGAAATCCTTAGGGAAAACTCCTCCGGACACGCAGAACGAGTAGAGGAAGCTGTACTGCAGGGCATATACGGCATTTCCCGTGATCCTCATATGGGTGTCACGCCATCTCACGAAGTAATCATCTCCGATATTCATGCCGCCGGTATAGCCGATTTTTCCGTCGATGACCACGATCTTCCTGTGATCGCGGTAGTTCAGACGCGCGCTGAGCTTCAGAAGGCTGAACCTGGCGTTCGTGAACTTCACGACCTCCACTCCGGCCTTTTTCATTCTGTTGTAATACCACGGGCTGATGTCTATGTTGGCGATGTTTTCATGGATGAACCGCACTTTCACGCCTTCCCTGGCCTTGCGCATGAGGATTTCCCTGATACGCTTGCTTCCGCTGTCCTTCCGGAAATAGAAGTACTCCATATGGATATGGTCCCGGGCATTCTCCAGGTCATGCACCAGCGCCTCGAACTTCCTTTTCCCTGAAGTGATGATTTCGACGTTGTTGCAGTCGGTGACGGAAGTGCCGTTGGCATGTGAAAGCAGGACGGAAAGCTCCCTGTAACCCTCTCTGATCTTGGAGCTGCATGTCTCCCCGAAAAGTTTCCTGTACGGCTTGCTGTCGGAGTACTCACGGAAAGCTTCGTGAAATTTCCTGGCATATCTTTCATATCTGCGGTCACCTCTCGGATTCTTGCCGAATACGATATAACACAGGATCCCTATGACCGGAATCATGACCACGATGATGATCCAGGATATCTTTCTCCCTGAATCCCCGTCCTCGTCAGTCAATATCACCAGTACCGTCCCGATGATGAGCAGGACGACTATTATGTACCCTATCAGCGAAACTATACCCATTGCAGACACGGTTTCAGTTTCATACCAGTCTGGCAATCAGCGTGGCCGAAGTGCAGGAAACCACCTCCACCTCGACATAGTCGCCGGTCTCATGCCCGCCTGACGGAAAGACGCAGACCTTGTTGTTCGAGGCCCGTCCGAAAAGTTCGCCGCTGTTCTTCTTCGACACCCCCTCCACGAGCACCTTGAACCGTTTGCCGACGTCCTTTTCGTTGCTCTGCCTGCTCAGTCTGCCCTGAAGGGCAATGATTTCGTTCAGTCTCGCCGTCTTCACTTCCGGCGGCACGTCATCCGGATAGTTTCTGGCGGCCAATGTGCCCGGCCTTTCCGAATACTGGAACATGAAGGCCGCATCGAATGCGGCTTCCTCCATAAGGGAAAGCGTGTCCCTGTGATCCTGCTCCGTCTCTCCGCAGAATCCGGCAATGATGTCGGTAGTCAGGCCGCAGTCCGGCATGACCGAACGGATCTTCCTGACCCTTTCAAGATACCATTCACGGGTGTACTTTCTCCGCATCTTTTCCAGCATGGCATTGCTGCCTGACTGGACCGGCAGATGGATATGCCTGCAGATATTGTCATACATGGCCATAGTGTATATGACCTCGTCGCTTATGTCTTTCGGATGAGAGGTGGAGAACCTCACCCTCAGGTCAGGGCTTATCTTGGCCACCATCTCCAGAAGCTGGGCGAAGTTGACATCACGGTCAGCTGACTCGGAATCTTTCCACAGGTACGAATCCACGTTCTGCCCCAGCAGGTTCACTTCCTTGTATCCGTTCGAATACAGGTCCACCGCTTCCTTCACTATGGTTCTCGGATCCCTGCTGCGCTCCACTCCCCTGGTATACGGGACTATGCAGTAGGAGCATACGTTGTTGCATCCGCGCATGATGGAAATGTATGCCGATACCCCGTTCCTGTCCATCCTCACAGGTGTGATGTCGGCATATGTCTCTTCCCTGGAAAGCAGCACGTTCATCTGCGGGGAGTCAGGCGTGACGGCCGCGATCATGTCCGGCAGGGACCTGTACGAGTCCGGTCCGGCCACCAGGTCCACTATATGGCTGTCCAGCAGCTTGTCCTTCAGCCTTTCAGCCATGCATCCCACGATACCGATGATGACATCCTTCCTGCGCTCTTTCTGCAGGCGGAACTGGTCTATCCGTCCCCATATCCTCTGTTCGGCATTGTCCCTGATGGAACAGGTATTGGCCAGTATGACATCGGCCCGCGAGATGTCTTCCGTCAGGGCATATCCGTGGTCCTGGAGTATGGACAGGATGACTTCGCTGTCGTTCACATTCATCTGGCAGCCGTATGTCTCGATGTAGACCTTCGGTCTGCTCTCGTCTGTTATCGGTCTTATATTTTTCATTATAAATCTTTTACAATTATTACCGCAGGCATATTTCAGTTTTCCCGGATACCGGTCCCGTTCCCGTGCACCGTACTGTCCGCAGGCTCCGCTACATGGCTATGGTATCGTGCCGCGACCTCGGAAAACGCCGCCATGTTCTCTTCTTTCAGAGGCTCGGCAGGCGGTGACTCCATTTTGAGAGGATTTATCGGAGAGCCGTTTTTCCATACCCGGAAGTCCAGATGCGGTCCTGTGCTGCGGCCCGTGGAGCCTACATAGCCGATCACATCCCCTTGTTTCACCCGCTTTCCCGCGCTTATTCCGGATGCGAATTTCGAAAGATGGAGATAAGCGGTAGAATACACGGAATTGTGCCTGATCCTGATGACATTGCCTCCGGCACCCTCGTTTTTCGCACTGGTCACCACTCCGTCACCTATGGTCACCACCGGCGTACCTTTAGGGGCTGCATAGTCTACTCCCGTATGCGGCTGCACGCGTCTGGTTATGGGGTGGCGGCGGGCATAGGAGAAGCCTGAGCTTATGCGGGAATAGTGCAGCGGGGCTTTCAGGAATGCCTTGCGCATGCTCTCTCCCTTTTCGTTCCAGTAGATGTTCCCCCCGTCGCCCTGGTTGAACATGATGGCAGGATATTCCTGTCCGCGGCTGGTGAAAAGGGCATAACGTACCGTATCCACCGCCACGACTTCGCCTTCGCAGGTCTTCTCGTCATAGATCACCTGGAAGCGGTCGCCTTTCTGCAGGCCGAAGAAGTCCACGGTCCATGCATAGATGTCCGAAAGTGTCAGGATGAGTACAGGGGGCGCATCCGCCGCGAGCATGTCGTTCCAGAGGGATGATTCTATGGTGACATCGACGGATTTCGTCTCTGTCAATATCGGTCTCTCCACATAATAGGCGTCATACGGTTCCCGGCAGCGGAAAACCACGCTCCTGATGCGGTCGATGTCGTATGCCAGATATTCCAGGCTGTCCTGCACCGATGTCCAGGTCCTGTAGGCGTTCCCTATCCTGATGGATCTGAGGTCGAATATGCTGTCGCAGGCTTCCGAAAGATTGTAGGCTTCCTGTGCAGAAAGCCCGCTGCGCATCAGTATCGTGGCGAAGAAGTCGCCTTTTCTCACTTTCGATTCGGTTACTTCAAGGCTGTCCGTGACGAAACCCCAAAGCGGGTCCCTGCGGTCCTCCAGGACGGCTTCTTCCGTACTGTCCCCGCCCATGCTTCCGCCGTTTCCTGAATTTCCGCCGCAGCCGGCAGCCATCGTCAAGGCTGCCAGCACGGCAATACCCGTATATATCGTTCCTTTCATCATATATTCTTTATCTCGCCGACCGGCAAATTTACGGATTTTTCGGATTATGGTGATATTCCGGAGCTATTTTCCTGCAGTTGTCTGATATTCCGTGAAAAATTCATATTTTTGTCGTAATAAAGTAACGTGTCTCAATGAGGGCATAAATTCGTCGAACCGACACGTAAAAAAACAACCACCAATAACACAATGAAAAGAATACTGACCTATGCGGCACTATGCTCCCTGATTCTGACAGCATACGGATGCCGGACCGAAGAAGAACCGGTACCAGAAACAGGACGGATCAGGATGACATTCTCTTCCACATCCGGAGACCATGACACCAGAACCGGCATAAACGAGACCGAAGACGGTACCGGCAGGGTGACCTGGTCTGAAGGAGATGCCATCAGCATATTCGACGGGACATACAACAACGAATTCAACCTCATCGACGGCGCCGGGGAAAAGACTGCGGTTTTCGCAGGAAAAGCCGTAGCCGGAAGCACTTACACGGCCCTATATCCATACGATGAAGAAGCCACGTGCACAGGCTCGGAAATAAAGTCAAGACTGCCGTCAGACCAATACACTGACGCATCCGGGACATTCGGCACCATGCTGAATCCTGCAGTGGCTGTAGCCGACAAGGACCACAATCTCGAATTCAAAAACATAGCCGGACTGATAAAAGTGACGGTACGGAACATGGAATCCGGGCTGAAACTCACCGGCATCGAAGCATTCGCAGACCAGAACCTTACAGGCGCTTATACTGTAAATGTATCCGGCGATACATACTCTGCGGAAGCTGTTGATGACGGACGGATAGCCGGAGTGCGGCTGACATTCCCGGAGGATAAGGCATTTTCAGACGGAGCATACTACCTCACAGTCTTGCCGGGAACATACACCGGAATGAAAATCACTGCCACGTTTTCCGACGGATCCGGGAACGGTTCTTATTCCAGGGTGGCAGCCGGCAGCAGCATACAGATCGGGACGAACGGCGGTATATCCATCATCCTCGATGCCGCCGACCCTGCTGACGGCTATCCTGAGACCGACCTCTACCAGGACTTCACCGACAAAAGCGAAAGGAACATCCTGCTGGATTTTTCCTATGCCGGCTACAAACACGGCGAGACCGAGGCACCTGCAGTGAATCTTCCGGAAAATCCTGTGACAGGCAGCAAGGTTTCTGTAAACGGGACGGAATATACCGTTTACAACATAGCGGAATATGAAGGTGCGGACGGTACTGACGACCTCAGCGACAGGGATGCATTCAAAGCCCTTCTGACTGATATTTTCGGCGGCATATCAGAAGCCCCGGCAAACCGGAACGTACTGCAGACCACCGCAAGACAGTCTGCCAAAGCGATAATATATTTTCCTGAAGGCGACTGGATCCTTCATACATCGGGCGATGACATAGAAAGCGGCACTCAAAGCCAGGCCCTTGTGATTCTCGGCGGAGATATCATACTCAAAGGGGCAGGACGGGACAAGACCAGACTCATCATGAAAGACCCGAACCGGCCGAGCCGGGGAGAAAATGTCATGTATTCTTCTCCGGACATGCTTCAATTCAAGAACAACAGCGGATACGCGAATATGAACGTATTGGCAGAAGTGACCGGAAAAGCAGTGAAAGGCAGTTTCGAAGTCGAAGTTTCCGGCGTGACGGGACTGAAGACAGGGGACTGGGTATGCCTGTATATGAAAAACTCTGACCCGGCAGTTCTTGCTGCGGAACTCTATCCTCATCAGGAAAGTGAATACGGACCGTGGGAGATAGTCTCCACTGACGGCGTGACTGTCAAGGACCTGCATCAGATAAAAAGCATTGACGGAAACCGTCTGACATTCTGCGAACCGATAATGCATGGAGTGAACACCGTCCTCGATGATGAAGGATGGAAGATACTTGAATACAAGCATTACGAAAATGTCGGCATTGAAGACCTGACCTTTGCAGGAAATGCAAAACCCGATTTCTGCCACCACGAATCATGGGAAGATGACGGGGCATACAAACCTCTGAGCATCCAGCGGGTGACAGACTCGTGGATAAGAAGAGTGGATTTCGAGAGTGTCAGCGAGGCTTGTTCGGTAATCGAAAGTGCCAATGTATCGGTATACGATGTCGTCATCAAAGGAAACCGGGGTCATGCCGCCATCAGGTCACAGGCATCGTCCAGGGTATTTATAGGTGCAGTCAGAGACATTGCCGAAGGCTACAGGATGGATGTCTCGGGAGACAATCTGCCTGTCAGCAGCGGCACGAAGGAAATAACCGGCCAGTACCACGCTACAGGAGTATCGAAAGAGAGCATGGGGGCGGTACTGTGGAGAAACTCATGGGGAGTGGACGGATGCTTCGAATCACATGCCACACAACCGCGCGCCACACTGATAGACTGCTGTTCCGGAGGCTGGATGAGATTCAGGCAAGGAGGTGACGAAAAGGAACTGCCGAACCACCTGAACGATCTGACCATATGGAATTTCAATGCTACAGACATCTCCCAGATGTCCGGAGACTCAGGCCTTCCGGAAGGAAAATTCATCTGGTGGGATGAAAACAACAAATGGTGGAAAAACCTGCCGGTAATCATGGCAGGATTCCATGGGGCTCCAGTATCCTTCGACGACAGTCCGGAACAGATGAAATGCATGGTCAGCAACGGCACTCCTGTCAGCCCCGAATCACTGTACGAGGCCCAGCTGCAGAACAGGCTGGGATATGTTCCGGGATGGCTGACAGCGCTTAAAGGAAGCGCCAACGCGAACTGACACGGCTTCGCCGCCGCAGCCTGAGGAAAAATATCAGCCCCGACCGTCCTTAATCAGAAAAAGATTCAGTATCTTTGCCAGTCTAAAATGAAACAGGAACAAGACGATGAAAAATTTTGTTGAGGAACTCAGATGGAGAGGCATGATACAGGACATCATGCCTGGGACGGAAGAGAAACTGATGGAAGGCCCTACTGCCGCATACGTAGGCATTGACCCCACAGCTGACTCACTTCACATAGGACACCTGGTAAGCGTGATGATTCTCAAGCACTTCCAGAACTGCGGGCACAAGCCATTCGCACTCGTGGGAGGAGCCACGGGCATGATCGGCGACCCGTCCATGAAATCACAGGAAAGGAATCTTCTTGATGAAGAGACCCTCGCACACAATGTAGCCTGCATCAAGGCGCAGCTTTCAAGATTCCTGGATTTCGAATCGGATGCACCGAACAAGGCAGAACTGGTGAACAACTATGACTGGATGAAGGGCTATTCCTTCCTGGATTTCGCCAGGGATATCGGAAAGCACATCACCGTGAACTACATGATGGCCAAGGATTCGGTAAAGAAACGTCTCTCATCCGATTCGAGGGAAGGCATGTCTTTCACTGAATTCACGTACCAGCTGCTCCAGGGATACGATTTCCTCTACCTGTACCAGCACAAGGGATGTACACTGCAGATGGGCGGAAGCGACCAGTGGGGAAACATCACTACCGGGACAGAACTTATCCGCAGGAAACTCGGCAAGGAAGCCTATGCGCTCACCTGCCCTCTCATCACCAAGGCTGACGGCGGAAAATTCGGAAAGACCGAAAAAGGCAATATCTGGCTCGATCCAGAAAGGACTTCTCCATACCAGTTCTACCAGTTCTGGCTGAACGTTTCGGATGAAGATGCGGCGAGATACATAAAAATCTTCACCATGCTCGGGAAAGAGGAAATAGAGGCTGCCATCGCTGAACATGCCCAGGCTCCGCATCTGAGAACGCTCCAGAAGCTGCTCGCGAAGGAAATCACAGTGATGGTGCACGGACAGGAGGAGTATGACAAAGCCGTGGAAGCTTCGAACGTCCTTTTCGGGAACGCTACTTCAGAGACTCTCATGCATCTGGATGAAAAGACATTCCTGCAAGTGTTCGACGGGGTGGCCACATTCGGCCTCCCTCATGAGAAACTTCCTTTGAACATCATCGACCTGCTGGCCGTGGAGACCCAGGTTTTCCCGTCCAAGGGAGAGTGCAGAAAGATGATTCAGGCAGGCGGAGTGAGCATAAACAAGGACAAGGTGACGGATATCAATGCCGAAATCGGCGAAAGCCACCTGATCGGCGGCAAATATATCCTCGCCCAGAAAGGAAAGAAGAACTATTTCATCATCAAGGTCGGATAATGGAGGAAAAGAATACCAGACAGCAGAAGGTTGCCAGGGAAATCCAGAGGACTTTCGCTGAAATCCTGCGCAGCAAGGGAATGGCCGCATTCGACGGAGCCATGCTGACCGTAAGCGAGGTGAGGATAAGCCCGGACTTGTCCGTAGCATATATTTATGTAAGCGTTTTCCCTTCGGAAAAGGCGGAAAAGGTGATGGGAATCCTGAAGGAGAACACGAAAGCCCTGAGGGGCGAACTCGGGAACAAAACAGGCAGGCAGCTGAGGATCATCCCGGAAATATCGTTCTTCCTGGACACCACTCTGGACTATGTCGCCCGCATAGAGGAACTTCTGAAAAAATAACAGATAAGCATGAACCTGCCGTTCTTTTTCGCATGGAGATACCTGTTAGCAAAGAAATCCCATAATGTTATAAACATCATCTCTGCAATCAGCGCTGTCGGCATGGCGACAGGGACGGCGGCTCTGATTATAATCCTGTCCATATACAACGGTTTCGACTCTCTGGTCAGGTCCATGATGAATGACTTCGACCCGGACATCCTCATATCTCCGGCGGAAGGCAAGACCTTCATACCGGAAGGTCCGGTTTATGACTGGATCTATGAACAGGATATGGTGAAGAACATGAGCTGTGTCATCACCGAGAATGTCTTCATGAACTATGACGGGAAGCAGGGTATGGTCACGGCCAAAGGAGTGGACTGGGTTTTCGAGGAAGAGTCCCCAGTCCGCGACCACATACGGTCAGGAGAGTTCGCCCTGCACCGCGGAGATGTCCCGCTGGCTGTCACAGGCAGCGGCATTGCTTACAGGATGGGCATAAATCCGCGCTTCCTGTCCCCTATTGAGCTTTATTTTCCCGCACGTGACAAGAATTTTTCGATGACGAATCCATTGGCCTCGATAGAGGCCGTAAATGTCTGGCCTTCAGGGATTTTTTCTATCAGCAGCGAAATTGACGACAAATATGTCATCGTCCCGATAGACGTGATGAGGGAACTGCTGGAATACAGTGACGAGGTCTCAGGAGTAGAAATCAGGCTACGCGACGGCCACACGCAGAAAGACGTGAAGGCCATGGTGAAGGAAATATCGGAAAGGCTCGGTCCGGAATATCTGGTCAGCGACAGGTTCGCACAGAACAAATCGCTCTACAGGATGATGAAATATGAAAAGCTGTCCATATTCACCATTCTGATTTTCATAGTCATCATCATAGCTTTCAACATTTTCGGCTCTCTCACCATGCTTATCATAGAAAAACGCGGGGACATCGGCACTCTGAAAAGCATGGGTATGCGCGACAGTACCGTCAAACGCATATTCGTCCTGGAAGGATGGATGATTTCCCTGCTGGGGCTGGCCGCAGGTCTTGTGCTCGGCATCGGATTTTCTCTGCTGCAGCAGCACTTCGGATTCATAAAAATGCCTGGAAACTTTGTAGTCCAGGCATATCCGGTGATCCTTTCCGCAAAGGACGTCATCATCACTGCGGCAAGCGTGGCGGCAGTAGGATGGATTATCGCAAAACTTCCGGCAGAAATGATGTGGCGTCGGAAAGGGCTTTAGTCATCTATATCCACAAGGTTGAAATTCATGTCGAACGTCAGTTCGAGCCTGTTCGTCAGCTTCACTTCATAGTCCCTGTAGCCTTTCTCTATCTTCACGAATTTCGTATCAGGGAAGTTCTGTTTCACGTAAGCCCTTATCTGCTCCGGCACCAGTTCCTCATTCAGAGTGGAGTACCTGCAGTCCACTTCCTTCCATTCTCCCTGTCCGGTAAACTCCACCTTGGTCCCCTGGGCGAAAACCACCTCATAGGAAAGCTCCATGAAATCAGCTTCCTCTTTCACATAGGACACTTTCTCTGACGGGAAATACTTCTTCACGAATTCCTGCGCCTTTGCCGGAAGATTCTCATACGGAACAATACGGTCATTGTCGGCACTTGCGATTCCTGCGAACATCATCATGGCTGCGAAAACAAACAAAATCTTTTTCATATCTCAAAAAATTTAACGGGTTAATAACTTCGTTGACCAATTTTCTGAGACAAAGGTCCGGATAGATTCTGAAATGAAATTGAAATATCAGAAATTGTGATGTTTTTTGTCTGTTTTTATCGAAAACACGTGCCTGCCGGCCTCAAAACGATACTCTACGGACAGCCCGTAATTCCTGCATATGGAACTGACGATAGCCAGTCCGAGACCTGTAGACCCCTCGGCAGGGGACTGCGAATGATAGAATCTCGTGAATATCCTGCCGCTGTCGAGAGGCGCGTCCCCGGGATTCGATACGCAGAAACCGCGCCTGTCCATACGGACAGACACTTCCGAACCGGCAGGGCTGTGCAGGAAAGCGTTTTTGAGAAGATTCCTGACCAGTATGGCTGCCAGCTGTTCGTTCATCCTGAACAGGAACGGAGCTTTCACATCGGAAACGACAGTCACTCCCCTGCCGGCATAAATCTCGGAAAACATTTCCTCCGAAGCCTTCAGGACGGAACTGAAATCCACCGTGACCGTCTCGGGGAACTGTCCGTTTTCTATCCTCGTGAGCAGAAGAAGAGTCCTGTTCAGGCTTATCAGCCCCTGCAGTTCCCTGTGGACTTTCACCAGTTCACGGGCCTGTGCTTCGGTCAGGTCCGGAGAATCCAGGAGCATCTCTATCCTGTTGCTGCACGAAGCCAGAGGGGTCTGCAGTTCGTGCGAAGCATTCCCTATGAAACGCTTCTGCTCCTGATACCGGACCTCGAACCTTTCCGCGGCATGGCTGATGGTTTCCGAAAGCTGGCGGAACTCAGTGACATTCGCCCCAGACGGCACCGGAGGCATCTGTTTGCCGGGGACATAGTCGTCCAGCCAGCGTAGCATGGCCTTGAGAGGACGCATATTGTAGCCGATGACCAGAACCGAAATGAAAAGCACGGACAGGAGCATGGCTATGTACAAGGCTACAATCCACCACAATATGGATCTCTGGATGTCCTCCTTTTCGAATGTAGGCACAGCCACGGTAAGCTCGAAGAAACGGTCTTCACTATCCCTGAATATACGGTCCAGCACCCTCGCCGACTCGAATTCGGATTTCGCCGAAATGAAGACTTCCTGATACTCGAAACTTATCCACGGGCGGGACATGGCATACTCTTCCGTGACCTCCTTTATATAATAGGTATTGTTCGTACCGTTGTCATCCGAAGGGAGTTCCACCCCAGCCAGTTTCCTGATGATCAGTCCGTCCGAATAGTCTATGAGCGAATCATCGGTCTCATCGTTGATTTCATCCACCGTAGCCAGGTAAAAGCAGACGGCCCATCCCGTAAGCAGGACAGACAGGGCCAGCGCCAGCCATGCGGTTATTTTCAGCAGCAGTTTCATACGATAACGTCAGTTCGACGAATTATTATACTCAGTACCAGAGATTTCGTCGAAATTATTATACTCAGTACCAGAGACTTCTCCGGACCAGTCTCTGGTTCATGCCAGCAGTTTGTACCCGAAACCATAGACGGCCTTGATTTCGATGTCTGCCCCCGACTCCTGAAGTTTCTTCCTCAGATTCTTCATCTGCGCATACAGGAACTGGAAATCGTCGGTCTGGTCTATATGATCTCCCCATATGGCTTCCGCCAATACTGCCTTGTCCACAAGATGTCCCGGCCTGTGCATGAAATACTCAAGTATCGAAAACTCCTTCTTCAGTAGCTCTACCTGGCGCCCGTCCACGAAGACCCTGCCGGTTTCCGGTTCGAGGGTGACATTCCCGGCCTTCAGAGAAAAATCCCCGTCCATGCGACTGCGTCTGGCCACGCTTCTGATACGGGCTGAAAGTTCCGCCAGATGGAAAGGCTTGGCCAGATAGTCGTCAGCTCCCAGTTCCAGACCAGAGACCTTGTCATCGATGGAATCCTTGGCGGAAATGATGATGACATTCACCCTCTTGTCCATATCCTTGATTTTCGACAGCAGGTCCAGGCCGCTTCCTCCCGGCAGCATGATATCCAGCAGGATGCAGTCGTAGGCATACAACTCCATCTTCTGTGAGGCCGAACTGAAATCAGCGGCTCCTTCGACAGTATGCCCGTCCTTTTTCAAGGCGGCAGCCATCACTTCCATAAGGGAAGGATCGTCTTCGACAATCAATATTTTCATCGCAATCACCAAAATTCTTTTAAAGATAGTTCATTTTTCGGAATTTAATAAGCAAAGAAAAATAAATGCATTATCTTTGGAAGTTAATCGCATGCGGAAATGGGAAAGAACATTTATCTGATCGACGGCCACGCACTGATCTTCAAGATGTATTATGCTTTCATCAGAAGGCCGATGATAAACTCGAAAGGGATAGATACCTCCATCCTTTTCGGGTTCACGAAATATATCCTGGAGCTGATAGAAAGAGAGAAGCCCACTCATCTGGCAGTGGCATTCGACCCTCCCGGAGGCACATTCAGGAACAGTATCTATCCTGAATACAAGGCCACCAGGGAGGAGACCCCGCAGCTGGTAATAGACTCTCTCGAACCGCTGACCGAACTCTGCAAGGCTCTGAGAATACCGGTGATGATGGTTCCGGGCTATGAGGCCGACGATGTCATCGGATCCATGTCCAGAAAATGCGAGAAGGAAGGTTTTACGGTCTATATGGTGACCCCTGACAAGGACTACGGCCAGCTGATATCCGACCATGTCATCCAGTACAAGCCGGGAAAGGCCGGAGGGGAAAGGGAACTGGTCGACAAGGAGGCCATATGCCGGAAATACGGGATACAGAGACCGGAGCAGGTGATAGACATGCTCACGATATGCGGAGACACTTCGGACAATGTCCCCGGAGTCAAGGGTGTGGGAGAGGTCGGCGCCGGCAGGCTCATAGCGAAATACGGCTCGGTAGAAAACATCTACAGACACCTGGACGAGCTGACCCCGAAACAGAAAGCGGCATTCGAGGAGGCTGAAGACCACATAGAAATGAGCCATACCCTCGTGACCATCCGGACTGACGTGGAAACAGGACTGGACCCCGATGATGCGGAAGTCAGGTCAGACTATGCGCCCGAGGTGGCGGATCTCTTCGAAAAATACGAGTTCAAGTCCCTTTCCAGATTCATAAGCCATATAGAACCTGTCCGGAAAGAAGAAAAAAAGCTGGAAATAAGGGAAATATCCCCTGCCGAGTTCCAGAGGACAGCACAAAGGGCAGGAATCTTCAGCATGGCCGCCGATTTCTGCGGGGAGGGGATTTTCGCGACTGTGGCAAAGCTGACCGTCGGAACGGTCATTGACGGAGTCAATTATTGCGCCAGCGGAAAGCATTCGGATTTCAGGGATATTGTCGAAGACGGAAGGATAAGGAAATGCGGCTACGACTTCAAATCCATGATCAACGCTCTGGACAGGGACGGGGTGACGGTCGGGGGCACGCTTCTGGACATCGAACTGATGCATTATCTCATAAATCCGGAAAAGAGCCACAAGGCAGGCATCCTGGCGATGAGCTATCTGGGCATAAACCTGGAGGAAGGGACCGGACAGCCTGTGCAGAAATCCCTGTTCGAGGAAAACGATGTGGCAGACATCGGGCCAAGGAATCTGGAGGCGGTAGCGGACGTGCTGCTGACTGACAGAATCATGAAGGAACTGGCCGGAACCGGAGCGGACAGGCTGTATCTCAAAATGGAGGAGCCTCTGGTCAGGGTTCTGGCCAGGATGGAGAGGAACGGAGTGAAAGTGGATTTGCCACAGCTGAAGAAATTCGAGACGGAACTGAGGGCGGAGCTGGCAGGAATACAGGCCGGAATCCGCGAAATGGCAGGTGAACCGGAGCTGAACATATCCTCTCCTATGCAGGTGGGCATAGTGCTGTTCGAGAAACTGGCCCTGGACCCGAAAGCGAAAAAGACAGGCAGCAAGGGATATTACTCCACCGATGAGGAGACTTTGGCCGCAATCCAGGACAAGCATCCGATAGTGAACGAAATACTTGAGTTCCGGGCAGTGAAGAAGCTGCTGTCATCCTATATCGAACCGTTCCCGGGGTTCATAAACCCGGTGACCGGAAAAGTTCACACCACGTTCAACCAGGCACTGACAGCCACAGGCAGACTCAGTTCGTCGAAGCCGAACCTGCAGAATATTCCGGTAAGGACGGAGAGAGGAAGGGAAATCAGGAAAGCATTCATCCCGTCAGCTCCGGACGGTGTCATCATGTCCGCGGACTATTCGCAGATAGAACTGAGAATCATGGCGCACCTGAGCGGAGATGCTCATCTGATCGAAGCGTTCAGGCAGGGAAAGGACGTGCACGCCATCACGGCGGCCAAGATATTCGGGATAGACGCTGACGAAGTGACTCCGGACCAGAGGCGGATAGCCAAGACAGCGAATTTCGGCATCATGTACGGCATTTCAGCGTTCGGATTGGCCCAGAGGCTTAAAATCCCGCGCGGGGATGCGAAGAAAATCATAGATGACTATTTCACGAATTTTCCTGCCGTTTCGGCTTTCATCAGTGACACCATAGCCTCGGCACGCGAAAAAGGCTATGTAGAGACCCTTTTCGGCAGACGGAGATATCTTCCGGACATCACATCCAGAAATGCCACCGTACGCGCCCTGGCCGAAAGGAATGCCGTGAATGCCCCCATCCAGGGAACGTCCGCGGACATCATCAAGATAGCCATGGTGGAAGTGGACAGGGAAATGCAGGCGCAGGGCCTGAAAAGCAGGATGGTACTGCAGGTGCACGACGAACTGGTGTTCGACGCCGTACAGGAAGAAATCGGCACGCTGGAACGCATGGTAGTGGAGAAGATGCAGAATGTCATAGAATTGTCAATACCTCTGACAGTAGAATGCAATTATGGGAAAAACTGGCTCGAAGCTCACTGATCTGACCGACATGGAACTGATCCGCCTGGCGATGGAGCAGAATCAGGCAGCATACATAGTATTGTACACCAGATACAACATCGGGGTGAGGAACCATATCGCCAAATACGTATCCCAGAACGAAGATATCGAGGACATAATGCTGGAAAGTTTCCAGAAAGCGTTCAGCCAGATGGCGCTGTACAACCCCGAATACAAGTTCTCCACATGGCTGTTCAGAATAGCGAGGAACACGGCTCTGGATCATATAGGAAGGAAAGACAGGGAGAAGAACAACATGCCGGTGACATCAATCAGCGAGCAGATGTCGGAGATAAACGACATCCCCGCACCGGTCCACAATCCGGAAGAAGACATCATCAAACAGCAGGAATACGACAAGTGGATCGCGAACATAGGCAAGTTGAAGGAAGACTACAGGACAGTGGCCAAGATGAACCTGATAGACAACTTCGGCTACAAGGAAATCGCCGATGCCCTGGACCTGCCGATAAACACGGTGAAGACCAGAATACGCAGGGCCAAGGAGCAGCTGCTGAAAATGATGGAAATATCGGACGAGCTGCAATAGCACACGCCCGGAAACCCCAAAAACCAACGTGATGGTATTTGAAGAATTCATGGATATTGTCAGCGAAGCATTCGGCGGGCTGACGGAGAAGCAGACCGGACAGTTCCGGATGCTGCAGGACCTGTATACTGACTGGAACTCGAAAATAAACGTCATATCGAGAAAAGATATCGGAGAGCTGTACAGCCACCATGTACTCCACTCCCTCGCCATCGCCAGATACCTGAAAATGGCCATGCCAGCTGTCTACGAAGAACTCAGGAGCCCTGCGGGCAATGTCAGACTGCTGGACATAGGGACCGGCGGGGGATTTCCCGGAATTCCGCTGGCAATACTCTTCCCGGGAGGAAAATTCACCCTCTGCGACTCCATAGGGAAAAAAATCAAGGTGGCTTCAGCTGTCGCCGCAAGCATCGGGCTGGACAATGCCGTGACAGTAAACGCACGGGCAGAAGCCCTGACGGGCAAATTCGACTTCATCGTTTCGCGTGCTGTGACATCCATTGAGAATTTTCTTCCGTGGACGAAAGGCCGGTTCTCCCGGGGCATCCTGTATCTGAAAGGCGGCGACATCGCGGAAGAGTTGGGGACAGCCATGCGGAAATTCAATATCAGACCCGGCTCTGTCCATATCTGGAAAGTGGACACATGGCTTCAGGATGAGTATTTCGAAGGCAAGATGGTGATTTTCTTCGAGGGCAAAGGAAGTTTTTAGGAAAATAATTTGTAATTAAAGTGAAAAATACTACCTTTGCACTCCCAATTTATGAAGAAAATAAAAACACAAGATAATGAAAAGAACATTCCAACCTTCACAGCGTAAGCGTCGCAACAAGCACGGATTCCGTGAGCGTATGTCTACACCTAACGGACGTCGTGTTCTTGCAGCACGCCGCCGTCATGGACGCAAGAAACTGACTGTTTCTGCTGAAGACAGATTCTAGGAAAGGATTTTTCCGATTAGAAAATAAAAAGGATGGCCTGGCGGTCATCCTTTTTATTTTAACGAAATATAACGCGAGTCCGATGAAAAGAACGAATCGTAACATCAGTCCGACGAAGTCTCCGGTACTGAGCAGAATAATTCATCGAACTGACGTTAATATATCCTGCTGTCAAAGGAGGAGCATCACGGCAAATGAGAACAGGAGCAGGGCCTGGAAAAGGAGATTTCCTACCGTGCCGTAGGAAAGAAGAGGTTCGGTGGGGTCTTCCTGCCCGAGTTCCTTCATCCTGCTGTCTCCCGGGAATCCTCTGAAAGACCATTTCCTCACCAGAAAGCCTTCTGAAAAATATGTCGCTCCGCCGTTCGACCTGTTCAGGGTGATCAGGGTCTTGTAGTCGGAGTAGAAGAATGAATCGCGGAGCAGGTCCATATCGATACCGTCCTCCTGTTCCAGCAGCGAAAGTATGTCCTGCCCTTTTTCAGGAGAGGCGGCCACCAGCACCAGCGGACGGAAACCGTTTTCGGCAGCGGAACCGATATAGGAAGAGATTGTCCGCCACTTCCTCACGGAAAGCCTTTCCGGGGCATAGACGCTCACTACCATGACCTTGTGTCCTACTGCCATACGGTCATGGTACTCTCCGTATCCATCTATCACAGGGAGGGAGATGACGGATTCACCGTAGCGTACATTCTCCTCCTTCTTCACCGTCTCGGTGGAAACGAATGTCCATGTGGAGTCCGGCAGATCATCCAGAGTGAACTCCCTGGTCCTGCCGTTCTTTTCATAGACAAACACTGCCTCATATTCGTCCTCGGCGGCCAATGTACTGCCGGGATGCCTTTCCGAAGCCTCCAGACGGGCCGATGCGGAATAATCCGTAAAGTCCACCACCGGTATGTACATAAGTGAATATACCGCGAAAAGCGCCAGGGCGGCTGTCACCAGGGAGAATGCCACGTATTTCCTTTTTTTCGGTCTTCCGAGGGAGGAAAACGGGAAAAACGATATGCAGCACAGCACCGAAAGTATCAGATTCTTGACAAATGTCTGCATGTGGGTCAGATGGACGGCTTCACCGAAACATCCGCAGTCCATGACAGGGTCGAATACCAGCAGCGCCACCGATATGAGCATGAATATCCCCATGGCCACGAGAGCCGCCAAGGCAGTGACCCGCCTCCATACCCCTGTGATCAGAGCCGCCCCTATCAGCGTTTCCGCCATAGAGACAGCCACTGCCACCGGTTTGGCGGAAAAGGACAGGAAATCCATATGCATGAATTTGTAGTACTCATCCACTATCATGCTTGTACCCACAGGGTCCAGGAGTTTCAGCACCCCGGATATGAAGAATACGATTCCGACCAGATAGCCGCAGAATCTTTTGGTCCTGTTCAAAATTATATTCATAAGGTATCCTGATTAGTTTCTGTAAGCCCCGTCCAGGACCATGTCGGTGACTGATCTGATTCTGGAGAAAATTTCATCGGGAGGCAGCATCGAGCCGTCCGCAGCAGCACAGTCCACCCTCACGAACCTGGAGTCTTTCCCGCACTGCTGACGATACATGTCCCGGACTTTCTTCTGGAATTCCATATCGGCCTCGTGAATATCCCTGGCACCTTCCAGATAATCCCTGTCATGTCCTGTCCTGACAGATGAAAGTTTCCGTTCCACAAAACCTGTAGGGACATCCAGAAAGATATTCAGGTCCGGCACCGGGAGGCCGAAATCATGATATTCGGTAGTGCATATCCAGTCACGCAGCCGTTCACGCTCGCCGGGATCATCAAGTTTCGCGCATTGGTAGGCTATGTTCGAATAGACATATCTGTCCAGAAGGATGGTCCTGCCCTTTTTCAGGCTGTCTTTCATGCCGGGGGCGGCCTGATGTCTGTCTTCGGCGAAAAGCAGGGCCACAAGCTGAGGATGTACTGCATCATTCTCACCGAAGTCCCCTCTGAGGAAACGGCTGATCAGCCCGCCGTATACGGGAGCGTCATATCTCGGGAAATGGATATAGTCCACTTCGCCGCAGCGGGTTTCCAGATATTTTCTCAGTTTTCTGACCTGGGTGGATTTTCCTGCCCCGTCAAGTCCTTCCAATACTACTAGCATGATTTCAGAAAAATTTTCTAAAGATAATTTAAAAGGATATTTTTACAAAATCTTTGATATGGTACGCTGTCGGAGTCAGGCGGCAGCGCCCGTACAGACTACAACTCCCTCCGGGAGTCAACTGTACCCGACTCCGACGCAACACAATGATTTTGAGAAATTTCTTACGACAGCAATGAATCATATAATACTGAAAGACAGGGATATAACGGTAATGGGGATTCTGAACCTCACTCCGGACTCGTATTTTGCCGAAAGCAGATGCATGGGCGCAGACGGAAACATTGACCTGGGACAGGTCCGAGAAAAAATAAGGAAAATGTTTGCGGACGGTGCCGGAATCGTAGACATAGGCGCCTGCTCGACCAGACCTGGAGCGGAACTGCCGGACGAAGACGAGGAATGGAGAAGGCTGTCCGTCCTGATGCCTGTCCTGAGGAAAGAATTCCCCGGGGGGATCTTCTCCGTGGACACTTTCCGAAGCGGAATCGTCAGAAAATGCTTCGAAGCCATCGGGAACTTCATCGTAAACGACATATCGGCGGGAGAAGACGACCCGAAAATGCTGGAGACTGTCGGGAAACTCGGACTGACATACGTGGCCATGCACAAGAAAGGGACTCCGTCGGACATGCAGGAAAGATGCAGCTACGGAGATGTCACGGAAGACGTGCTGGCCTATTTCCGGGATTTCGCTGTCAGGGCGGACAATGCCGGCATCACGGACTGGATCCTCGATCCCGGGTTCGGCTTCGCGAAGACCGTGGAGCAGAACTGGCAGCTGATGCGCGAACTGGACAGATTTTCAGGACAGGGCAGAAAAGTATTGGTGGGCATTTCCAGAAAAAGCATGATATACAAGGCCTTGGGCATCACCCCGGAAGAGGCCCTTCCTCAGACCCAGGCCGCACATCTGGCCGCGTTGGAACGCGGAGCGGATATCCTCAGAGTCCATGATGTGGCCGAAGCTGTCCGCACTGTCCGGCTCTACCGCATGCTGCAATAAAATTCATTTTTCGGATTTTCACCGAATATTACTATTTTTGTATGATGTACAAATAAAACAGCAATGAACAACGATTCACTTATGGCAGTATCGCCTGTCGACGGACGGTACGAGCGTCAGACAGAGCCCCTCAGGGAGTATTTCAGCGAATTTGCATTGATCCGCTACCGTATCCGCGTCGAAATAGAATATTTCATAGCCCTCTGCGAAATCCCGCTTCCGCAGCTGGCAGACTTCGACCATGCGAAATTCGAGGCTCTCAGGGACATATACAGGAAATTCACTCCTGAAGAAGCCGCGAAAGTGAAGGAGATAGAAAAGGTGACAAACCACGACGTGAAGGCCGTGGAATATTTCATAAAGGAAAAATTCCAGGAAGCCGGCATCATGAAATGGGGTGAATTCGTCCATTTCGGACTCACCTCACAGGATATAAACAACACCTCCGTACCGCTTTCGCTCAAGGAGGCCGTCGAAAACTGCTGGCTTCCGCTCATGAACGAAGTTCTGGACACGGTCAGGAAAATGGCTGAAGAATGGAAAGACATCCCGATGCTCGCGAAGACCCACGGACAGCCGGCTTCCCCTACGAAGGTGGGCAAGGAATTCAGGGTATTCCAGGTGCGCCTGGAAGAACAGCTCAGGCAGTTCTCCCTGCTGTCCTACCCTGCCAAATTCGGAGGCGCGACAGGAAACATGAACGCACACAAGGTGGCATATCCCGGCATAGACTGGATCGGTTTCGGTAACAGGTTCGTGTCATCACTCGGGCTGAAAAGATCATTCCCGACCACCCAGATCGAGCACTACGACAACCTGGCAGCCATCTTCGACAACATGCGCAGGATAAACACCATCCTCATCGACATGGCCCGCGACATCTGGACCTACATCTCGATGGAATATTTCAAGCAGAAAGTGAACAAGAACGAGGTCGGTTCGTCCGCCATGCCTCACAAGGTGAACCCGATAGACTTCGAGAATGCCGAAGGGAATCTGGGAATGGCCGATGCAGTCCTGACTTTCCTGTCCATGAAACTGCCGATATCAAGACTCCAGCGTGACCTGACAGACTCGACCGTGCTCAGAAACATCGGGGTGCCTGTTGCTCATCAGATTATAGCGCTGAACTCGCTGAAGAAGGGACTCGGCAAACTGATCCTCAACGAAGCCGCCATAGAAGCAGACCTGGAAAGGAACTGGGCAGTGGTGGCGGAAGCCATACAGACCATACTCAGGCGCGAGAACTATCCGAATCCTTATGAGACTCTGAAAGCCCTGACACGTACCGGTTCCGTGATAAACCACGAGACCATCGCAGACTTCATAGAAACGCTGAATGTCAGAGAAGAGGTGAAAGAGGAGCTGAGAGCCATCACTCCGATGACCTACACCGGATTCTAGTCCGGATTCAGGGAAATGACTAATCCTTGAGAATGTATACGTCTTCGCCAGGGGCAGCCAGATGGAACTGTTCCCTGGCGAATTTTTCGAGTGTATCCCTGTCAGTGACCAGCATGTCGATTCTGGCATCCAGTTTCTGCAGTTCTTCACGGTACTGCCGGATCTGTTCTTCCTGACGGGCTTTCTCCCTGGAAGCCCCTATCCAGTGAAAGATATTGTTCCCGGGCTTGAAGAACACGAACAGCACAAAGAACAGAGTGGCTACAGCCACGAACCCGGCAAAACTGCCCGGCCCGCCTCGGAATATTTTCCTCAATTTCTTCATATGCCCTGGGATATTGGAAAGTTTTTCTTTTCCGGATATATTATTCGGCAAAAATAATTAAATTTGAAGAATATATAAAACATTATAATCAATACTTATCATGAAACCAACACTATTAGTACTTGCTGCCGGCATGGGCAGTCGTTATGGGGGACTTAAACAGATGGACGGTCTCGGTCCGAATGGAGAAACTATCATCGATTATTCCATTTTCGACGCAGTGAAATCCGGATTCGGGAAAGTCGTATACATCGTCCGCGAATATTTCCTCAACGACTTCAAGTCCATGGTGGAGAAAAGATACAAAAATGTCACATGTCCGGACGGGACACCGCTTGAGTTCGACTATGTGACACAGGAACTGAGCAAGATTCCAGAAGGCTTCACACTGAACCCTGAAAGGGAAAAACCGTGGGGTACAGCCCATGCGGTGCTCATGGCAAAAGACGTGATCAAGGAGCCTTTCGCAGTCATAAACGGTGACGATTACTATGGAAAGGATTCTTTCAAGATCATGGCTGACTGGCTCATGGCACATGCCGGGACGAAAGGCCAGTACTGTCTGGTAGGTTTCGAGCTGGAGAACACCCTGTCCGAATCAGGCGGAGTTTCAAGAGGCCTCTGCACCGCCGATGCCGACCACTACCTCACCCATGTGGAGGAGCATCACAACGTGGAGAAGGCCGCAGACGGAAAAGTCTATGCTGACAACAGCAAGGGAGAAAGAGTGGAAGTGGACGGCAAGGCTCTCTGCTCCATGAACATGTGGGGATTCACTCCGGATTATTTCGAGAACAGCCATGACGTGTTCATCGAGTTCCTGAAAGAGAACATCAACGAGCTGAAAAAGGAATTCTATATTCCTTATGCAGTGGACTACATGATCAGGAAAGGCCTTGCCAAAACAGAACTGCTCTCTACTCCGTCACGCTGGTTCGGAGTCACTTACAAGCAGGACAGGCCGGGAGTAGTGGCCAAATTCCAGGAATTTGCAGACAAGGGTATCTACCCTACACCTCTTTATAAATAACACAACGTCAGTCCGACGAATTATTCCACTCTGCACGAGAGATTTCACCGGACTGACGTTAATCTGTTTTTGATAAAATATGTGAGGGTGGGTCAAAAGGTACTTTCTGCCCACCCTCACTTTTTATAAATCCGTAATAACAGAATTCCAAATAGAAAACCGACGTCAGCCAATGTCTATCATATCGCCGAAACGTAAAGTCAGGACCTCCTACAACATACTGTCAGACTTCGATTATTACCTTCCGGACATCAAGGGGATGTTCATCCTTCTGGCATTGCTCCTTGCAGGAGCGCTCCTTGGAAATCTCGTGACACTGCTCATGTCATTTCTTCCGGGCGGAGAAAGTCTGGCAGGAGAATATTCGATGCTCATCTCATATCCGGTCATGTTCATTCCACCTCTGCTGTATGCCGCAGGCAGGAGCAAATTCCTCAGAGACTTCGATATGGCCTCCCCCGTACCTGTAGACGGCAGGAATTTCGGAAAACTCGGATTCTGGATTCTGGCACCGATGGTGATAGTGACCACACTGGCGGCAGGATTTGCCATCGACCCTCTGTCCAGGCTGCTGCCTCCTACTCCGGAATGGTTCGACAGGCTGAATGAGCAGATGCTTGTCGGCACACCTCTGTGGGTCACTCTGATATCCGTTTCCGTATTCGCGCCGCTTTTCGAGGAATGGCTGTGCAGAGGACTGATACTCAGGGGACTGCTGAAAAGGATGAGACCTGTATGGGCCATGGCCATCTCCTCCCTGTTCTTCGCATTCATACATCTGAACCCGTGGCAGGCCTTGCCGGCATTCATACTCGGAATGATATTCGCCTGCGTATATTACAGGACAGGATCGCTGAAACTGACCATGCTCATGCACTGCACGAACAATACTTTCGCCGCGCTTCTCGGACAGAACGACACGCTGCGCGAAATGAGTTCATACAGCGAGCTCATGTCCGCATGGCAGTACGCAGTGCTGGTCGCTGCCGGCATATTCATTACCGTACTGTTTCTGGTGATACTGTGGAAAAACACTGCGGCAGGACAGTCTCAGGAAGGTCTCACCGGAGATATTCAGCAGCCTTAGTCAGAGACTCGGGTTTCCCTACATCGAGAAGTTCCAGAGAATCCGGTACGGCTCCGTATATCGGGCAGTCTGCAGCCGCTTTCAGGTAAAAATCCATGATGGAGAATTTCTCCGCGAATCCTTCCCGGCGGAAAAGGGAGAAGACTTCGTGCGACAATACATGGATACCGGAAAAGGCAAATTTCCGGCACGCACGGACGTCCAGGCCGGGATACGGGCTGCGGACTTCCCCGGTAGAGACATTTGTCCATCCGACGAGCCTCATGTCATCGTCGAAAAGCAGATATCTGGATGTCTTCCTGTCGCTTACAGCCAGAGTGGCGATGGCGTCATGTCTGACATTGGCGTCAAGCCACCCGAGGTCAAGATCTGAAATGATGTCCACATTGTGAACCAGAAAACGGCCGTCTCCGAGAAACCGTTCGGCATGAAGGATGCCGCCTCCTGTATCTCTCAGAAGGTCTGTCTCGTCGGAAATGCTTACGGTCACGCCCGGAACGGACACTGAAGCGAGATATTCCTCTATCATGGAGGCGAAGTGGTGGACATTCACCACGATATGGTCATATCCGAAGGATACGAGCCTGTCCAAGACAATGCGGAGCAGCGGTCTGTCTCCTATCCTGACCAGGGCTTTCGGCATCCTGTCGGTAAGCGGGCGCAGACGCGTGCCGAGTCCCGCCGCGAAAATCATGGCTGTCTTCATATTCAGAATGTCTTTTTCACTTGCTGTTCCCTGTGCTCCAGATCTATCCTGATTCCGTATCTGTCACTCAGATGCCTGGCCAGGGCTTCCGCACAATATACAGACCGATGCTGTCCTCCCGTACATCCGAAGCAGAACATCAGGTCGGTGAATCCGCGTCTTATGTATTTCTCCACATGGGCGTCAGCCAGTGAGAAGACGTTTGTCAGGAAAGGCGTCACCTCTCCCCTGCCCTCCAGAAAATCCTTCACTTCGCGGTCCATACCTGTCAGAGACTTGAATCTGTCATATTTCCCAGGATTGTGCAAGGCCCGGCAGTCAAACACATAGCCTCCGCCGTTTCCGGACAGATCTTCCGGAATGCCTTTCCTGTAAGAAAAGCTGAATACCCTGACTTTCAGGGCAGGGCGGGACACGGGTATATCCCCTGTATCAGGTTTCGCGAACCGTGAAAGAGCCGCCATCCTGCCGAGCAAAGCCGTCAGATACGGGCACAGATCCGACACCGCCGGCAGCAGGTCGCGAAGATTTGCCACGGCATAAGGGATGCTCTCCAGAAAATGCCGTTTTTTCTCGAAATAGCCCCTGAAACCATATGCGCCGAGGACCTGCATGGTCCTGAAAAACACGAAAAGAGTCAGTTTTTCATGAAATTCCCGGCTGTCCACATCCATATACCGCCGCAGAGCGGCAATGTACGTATCCACCAGCTCCTCTTTCAGCCGTTTCGGGAAATCCGACTTCGCCTGCCAGACAAACGAGGCCACGTCATAATATACAGGTCCCATGCGGCCTCCCTGAAAATCGATGAAATAAGGCTCCCCATCTTTCAGCATCACGTTTCTGGACTGGAAATCCCTGTACATGAACCCTTCCGGATTCTCCCTGACCAGCACTGTGGCCAACTTCCCGAAATCGTCTTCAAGCTTTCCTTCATCGAATTCAAGTCCCGTGGCTTTCAGAAAACAATATTTGAAATAATTCAGATCAAACATGACTGTACGCGGGCTGAAGGGAAGATCCTGGTAACATCTGGAGAAATCCCATCCCTGCGCCCCCTCGACCTGTATCTTCGGCAGAAAGGCAATCGTCTTTTTGAGCAAGGCGACGTCGTCCGCGGAATATTGCTTCACCAGCCGGCCTGCAGCCAGTCGGTCAAACAGACTTTCCGAGCCGAGGTCTTCCTGCAGGTAGTACATCCTGTCTCCGCTGACGGCATAGACTTCAGGCACATTGATGCCTTTTGAGGCGAAATGTCCGGCAAGGGCACAGAAGGCATCGTTTTCCTCCGCTACCGTTCCGGCTACCCCGATGCATGAAAAGCCCGGAGAAGAAAGGCGGAAATAAGTGCGGTTGCTGCCGGAAGAGGTCAACTGTACGGTATTTTCGGGCGGAACCCCGGCATATGACTTGAACAGGTCTTCAAGTTCTGTCTTCATCTGATTGAATTTTGAATGTGATTTTTCAAAATTAACGTTAAATTCCGTATTGGCAAAATTTCATGTCCGTACTTACATAATATTACGTGAGTTCGATGAAAAGAACGGAGTGAATTTCAGAGGACTACCTCTTTTAGAGGATTCGTGGAACGAATCCGTAGGCAAGTCCTCCCATACGAAGGGGAGGATTTAGGAGGGGTGACACGTAAAAGGAAGGAGATTTCGAAGAAATCGTAACGTCAGTTCGACGAAGTCTCTGGTACTAAGTAAAATAATTCGTCGAACTGACGTTAATATTCAAATAATTTTTAATTTTGTATTTTTGCATTGGATTTATGTTACTTCAAAGGGAGGAACATGAGTCCGATGAAATGAAAGTATTGAATTTCAGAGGACTACCTCTTTTAGAGGATTCGTTGACGAATCCGGCAGTAAAGTGAGTGGGTCAAAAGTCCGAAAGGACTGAGCCGGAGGCTCAAAGTTGAATAATTCATCGAACTGACGTTTAAATTATGATTTTCAATAACGCCTATTGCTCCGACAAGTACCAGTATACCATGGGAAAGTCTTTCTATGAAAGCGGATTCAGGGACAGGACCGCCATCTTCAACCTTTTCTACAGGAAAGCTCCCGAGAACAACAACTGGGCTGTGGTCAGCGGTGTGGAAGAGGTGCTGGAAATGGTCGGGAACCTGGGCAGGATGCCGGAAGATTTCTTCACCAGATTCCTGCCCGGCGACGAATATGCGGAATTCAGGAAATACCTGGCCGGCATGAAATTCACGGGGAACATCTATGCCATGAGGGAAGGCGAGATAGCATTTCCGAACCAGCCTGTCATCATAGTGGAAGGACCGATGATAGAGGCCCAGGTGCTGGAGACGCCGATGCTTTGCATCATGAATCACCAGATGGCTGTGGCCACGAAAGCATCCCGCGTGTGCAGGGCCACAAACAAGCCTGTGAGCGAATTCGGTTCGCGCAGGGCCCACGGGCCCTGGGCCGCCGTTTACGGCGCCAAGGCCGCTATAATAGCGGGCTGCGCGAACACGTCCAACATCCTCACCGGCGCCATCTTCGACTGCGGCTCCACAGGCACCATGGCCCACAGCTACGTGACCTCCTTCGGCTGCTCTGTATCCGGAGAATACCATGCCTTCGACACCTATATCAAGACTCACCGGGGAGAAGCCCTCATACTGCTTGTAGATACATACGACACCCTCAAGTGCGGCATTCTGAACGCCATCCGCGCATACAAGGACAACGGCATAGACGACAGCTACCCGCTGATGTACGGCATCAGGCTGGACAGCGGAGACCTCGCCTATCTGTCCACCGAATGCAGACGCATACTGGATGACCATGGCATGAGGAACTGCAAGATATTCGCCACGAACTCTCTGGACGAATATATCATCTCCGATCTGGAACGGCAGGGAGCCTGCATAGACTCATACGGAGTAGGCGACGCGATAGCCACCAGCAAGGCGAACCCATGTTTCGGAAACGTCTACAAACTCGTCCAGATAGACGACGAACCTGTGCTGAAACGCTCCGAAGACAAGGTGAAACTCATCAATCCGGGCTTCCAGATCACCTACAGGATCATGAAACATGATGAAGAAGCGGGCGACATATTCAAGGCGGACGTGACATGCCTCAGAGGAGACAGCCTGTCCCGGAAAATAGAAGCCGGAGAGACTTTCACCATATTCGACGAGTACGACAGATACAAGTTCAAGACTTTCGAGGCAGGGACATATACTGCCACGGAGCTCCAGAAAAAGGTGATTGAGAACGGAAAGACATGCTGTCCTCACCATACCCTCGCGGAGAAGAAGGCATACTACAACGCCACGCTCAGCCACTTCAGCCCGAGCGAAAGGCGTCTCATCAACCCGCATTATTACAAGGTGGATATCTCGGATGACCTCTACGACATGAAGATGAGCATCATCAACAGGCTTTCCAGGGAAATCCACGAGTTCCACATTTAATCCGCAACCCATATGAAAGATTACGCACTGATCATCGTGGATATGCTGTATGACTTCATCGACGGCTCGATGGCATGCCGGAACGCAAAGGAAGCCGTCAACGAAACTGTCGCGTTCATCGACGGAAAGACCGCACCGGAATCGGAGGGCGATGACGAGAATGCGATATTCGGACAGTTTCCCATCCTTTTCATATGCGACCATCACCCGGCAGACCACTGCTCCTTCAAGGAAAACGGAGGCATCTGGCCTGCACACTGCGTGGCCGGGACCAGGGGAAGCGCCGTACATGACAGGCTCACCCCCTATGTATCGGAAGAACTGACATTCTACAAAGGCTGCGACAGCAGCCGGGAACAGTACTCCGGATGGGAAGGAGTGAACAAGGCCGGACAGTCGGTGGAGGAAATCCTGGACCTTATGGACATAAACGATGTCTATGTCTGCGGAATCGCCACGGAATACTGCGTCAGATCCACGGCTGAAGACATGCTCAAGGCCGGAAAAAACGTGACTGTCATAGAAAAGGCCCTGGCATACGTGGATCATGAAGGGCATTTGAAAGCTCTGGAGGAAATGCGTTCCGAGGGCATGGAAATCATCTGAAAAAAGACTCAAAAGGTTGAGCAGCAAAGGTGTCTGTTTCAAAAATTTTTGGAAAATCAAAAATAATGTCTACCTTTGCCGGCTCGATATGAAGAAGTTTGTATCAAAAATATGGTTCCCGGCAGTGCTTACCACTCTTGCAGCGGTCCAGTCATTCGGTATCGACGCAGGGAGATTCGACAGAGTCCTGACACAGCAGGACAGCCTGGTGACCATAGAGAAAGCGGACAGCGTCCGGATTATGGACAGCGTTGTGTCGGAAATCATATCAGACACGACTGAGGCTGATTCATTATCTGTGACGGATTCCATCGCGCCGGCGGATACCGTCATTGATCCGGCCGACACGATAGTGGTTCCCGACTCGCTCAGATACACCGACACCCTGAAATTCAAATACTACATAGCTCTCAAAGACAGCGTCACACGCGCCGCTGTCAGGGACTCGCTCAGGAGCATCGGAGACTCGCTTGAACTTCACCGTCTGGATTCCCTCGTGTTCAAGGACTCCACCGAGACGGCATACAGAGACTCGATAGCGTGGTTCAACTCATTGTCCCGAAGGGAGAAGAAAAAATATCTGGCAGAACTGGAGACTGTGCGGAAGATAGCCGAGATGGACAGCATACTCGCGGTCAAGGACAGCATCAGGGCATACAAGGACAGTATCATAGAAAATACGCCGAGGATTCTCAGCACATACGTGATTCCAGATTCCATGCAGTACAAAAGAATAATAACATGGAATCATGACAGGTATTTCAATGACATCGAGCTCAAGGAGATAGACACTACCTACAACTATCACTTCACCGAATACCCGTTCTTCAAGAATGACGTGAACGCGACCTACCTCGGAGTGATAGGCTCGCCTACCGAGTCTTACGACTACTTCAAGAGGGAAGAGGCCGAAAATGCGGTGTTCTATACGCCGTACATGATGTACAACTACACTCCGGAGACCCTTCCGATGTACAACACCAAGACTCCGTACACCGAACTGGCCTACTGGGGCACGCTCTTCGCCAACAGCGAAAAGGAAGAGAGCGACGTGAGGGTGATGACGACCCAGAATATCATTCCGGAGCTCAACCTGACGCTGGAATACGACAGGTTCGGAGGAAACGGGATGCTTCAGAACGAAGACACCGACAACAGGACTTTCGTGGCGGCCACGAACTACATGGGAGAGAAGTACTTCATGAACGCCGGCTATATCTATCACAGGATACGCAAAAGCGAGAACGGAGGTATCATAGACAATTTCTGGATCAGGGACACCACTGTGGATGCCAGGGAAATAGCCGTCAGACTGACTGAAGCGAGCAACACCGTGAAGAAGAACACCATATTCCTTGACCAGTCATACAGAATACCTTTCGATTTCCTGTCCAGGGACGCCAGGGAAAAACGGAAAGCCAGAAAGGCCGAAGAAGCATACAGGGACAGTATCATGGCCACGGGAGACAGCGTAGCCATACAGAAATACATGCTCGCACAGGCTGAAAAGGCAGCACGGGAAGCACTGGAAAGTCCTGACAGCATCAATACTGACATCACGACGGCTTTCATCGGACATTGCTCCGAATATTCAGTCTACACGAAATCCTACAATGACGTCATATCCGAAAACGACACCGAGGGAAGAGAATTCTACAACAACAATTTCTTCCTGAACCCTACCACAAGCAGGGATTCCATGCGTGTCATGAAACTGGACAACAGGGTTTTCCTGAGGCTGCAGCCATGGTCCAGCGAAGGGATCGTATCGAAACTGGATGTAGGAGTCGGAGACAAGCTGCTGAACTACTACGACTTCAACAGGATGAGCTATCTGCAGCCCGCCAGACCGGTGGTACGGAACTCCGCATACCTGTTTGCCGGAGCCCAGGGCCAGCTGAAGAAATACATGCACTGGGATGCCAAAGGACGGTACACTTTCCTCGGAAGCGAACTGAACGACTTCTCGATAAATGCCAATTTGTCAGTCAACTTCTACCCGTTCAGACGCGACAGGAACAGTCCGCTGAACCTGACATTCCACTTTGAGACAAGTCTCAGAGAACCAGACTATTATGAACAGCATCTGCATACCAACCATTATTGGTGGGACAATGACTTCGGAAAGGTTTCCACCACGAAAGCCGAGGCTTCCCTGAATATTCCGGTATGGAATTTGAGGGCTTTCTTCGGGTATGCGTTGCTGGACAACAACATATACTACGACAACCACGGATCAATACAGCAAAACCAAGTACCAATGAGCGTCATGACAGCCTCTGTCATGAAAAACTTCAGGCTTTGGAAATTCCACCTTGACCATCAGGCGCTTTTCCAGCTGTCTTCGAACGAAGACGTGCTGCCTCTGCCTATGCTGGCATTGAACTTCAGGTACTATTTCCAGTTCAATGTGGTCAGGGATGTGATGCAGATGCAGATCGGGGCGAATGCCACATGGACGACAAAATGGTATGCTCCGGCCTACAATCCGGTGATGGGTGTGTTCCACACACAGAGCGAGGAACTCTACGGCAACTGTCCGTACATAGATGTCTTCGTAAACATCCAGTGGAAGAGGGCGTGCATCTTCATCAAGGCTGTGAACCTCGGAATGGGATGGCCGAACAAATCGGCTGACTATTTCAGTGCACACCATTACATCAGGCCTCAGCAGGCCTTCAAAGTGGGTATTTTCTGGCCGTTTTATGTACAACCTAAAAGAGCCTCCGCTACAGGAGGTGCAAATGAGCTGAGAAGCTCGCAGGAATAGGAGATTTTGCTATGAAAATTACAGTAAAAATGCGCTCGGTAATGAGGTATTGTGCCGCTTTCGCTCTGGTTTTCGGATCGGTGACGATCGGCGAACGTTCCAACGCTGTGGACAGCATCAGCCCTTACGAGACTTTCGGGGGCGATACGATAAGGTGCGTCATCAATACCGGTAACGAAAACTATGGAAGAAACGGATTCAGGACAGGCTTCAGCTATGAAATGCTCCGCCAGTTCGGGGAACATGTGGGAGCCAAGGTCGAAATCACCCTCGCAGACAACCACTGCGACTATGTGGACTCCCTGCAGGCAGGGGCGGTCGACATAATGGTACTTCCGGACACTTGCAGCCATCACGGCAGCGGCAATGTCATTCTGTCCAGGAAAATAGACAATGCAGTATGGGCCATCAACAGCGATGACATCGCCAAGATAAAGGAAGTCAACACCTGGATCGCCACCTACACGGAATCCGATGAATACAGGCAGTCATGGGTGAAATACCACAAGGCCGTAAACCCTCTCTCGAAATATGACAGAGGAGTGATCACATCCAAACTCAGCCCTTACGACAGACTCATAAAGGAATATGCCGGCAAGCTCGGCTGGGACTGGAGGATGCTGGCGGCAGTGATATACCAGGAATCCAAGTTCTCCATAAACTGTGTTTCCCACAGAGGGGCGACAGGTCTGATGCAGGTAATGCCTGCCACCGCAGAATACTATGGCGTCACAGACCTTCTGAATCCTGAGGAAAACATAAAGGCAGGCACCATGCATCTTGCAAGACTGCAGAAAATGTACAGCGATGACGGCATGACGGATTTCGAGCGGTTCAAATTCGTGCTTGCATCATACAATGCAGGGGAAGGAAGGATCGCCGACTGCAGGAACCTGGCGGCTGCCAGAAATCTGGACAACACCAGATGGGATGACATACTGAAAGTGATACCTTCCATGAGGGAAGATGCCACACTTCAGGAAACCACGTTGAAATTCGGCAAATTCAACGGTACGGAAACCATGAACTACGTCGACAACATCCTGAATATCTACGCAGCGTTCTGCGAGATATGTCCAGCATAAGTGGCGGGTCAAAAGGGTACTAACTCATTCTGACAGTTTTCGCGGGATCTATGCGCGAAATGAACATTGAAGGCAGCAGAAGCAGCAGCATTATCACGATATAGGCCGCAGCATCCGCTGCCAATATTTTCAATGTCTGCAGATGCACGGGGACGTATGAAATGAAATAATTCGAAGGGTCGAGGGCTATGATATGCGTACTGCCCTGTATCAGACAGAACAGGAAAGCCAGCAGGTTCCCTGCCGCCATGCCCTTGAGTACGATGACAGAAGATGTCCTGAGAAAAACCTTCACTATCGCTCCGTCAGTCATCCCCATGGATTTAAGTATCCCGATGGTGGAGATATTCTCGAAAAGCAGTATAAGCAAGCCTGAAATCATGTTGAAACCGGCCACTACCGTCATGAGGACGAGGATGACGAGGACATTGAAATCTATGAGGGAAAGCCAGTCGAAAAGCTGGGGATTGGCCTCGGCCGTAGAAACGCTCACCACAGGAGGGTCATCATCGGAAGCATACAGAAGCGCGGCAGCCCCGGCTTCCCTGGCGACAGCATCCATGCCGGATTCGGTACGCAACGCTTCATCGAGACGTATCTCGAAAGCCGACACCTCGTCCTCTGTCCATCCGTTCACTCTCCTGATATCCGCAAGACGGCAGTAAACCACCAGCCTGTCATCTGCCTCGGCCAGATCTTCATGGACTTCCGTGACAGTGAACTTGCGGACTTTCACCCTTTCGCCCACGAAATAAGCCTGGAAACTGTCTCCTGTACCTACAGACAGGATGTCGGACAGCCGCGAGGGAATGGAAACGGCCAGAGAAACGGAATCCGGGGCATGGAAATCCTCCACGCCCTTGAACAGAACACCGTGCACGACATCATCATTTCTGACGATGCCTGCACGGTATACTACGGGTGAAACGGATTTCACCCCGCGTATGGAATCCATGTACGGAAGATAGGACGGATGGCTGCCTATGGGTGAATTTCCGGAAAGCCAGTCAAGATCCGAAGGGACAAGCTGTATGTCACCTGCAGCTGATGAAAGCGCATCCCTTATTTCCTTCCGGAAGCCGGAAGATACGGACACAGCGATGATCATGACCAGAAAGCTGAGCGCTATGGAAATGACAGCTACATTTCCCCGGAAACGCAGCCTGCCGGCAATGAATCCTGTGACACCCATGGGAGAAGGCCGTTACCAGATGACGACTCTCTCTTCTTCAGGACGGAACATCGGATCCCCTTCCACTATTCCGAATGCATCGAAGAAAGTCTGGAGATTCCTCAAGGTCACATTCACCCTGTTTTCCCCGAGAGAGTGCACATCAAGCTTTGTCAGCCGCGCCTTTTCCTCGTCAGTGATGTTCATTGCCCATATGTTGGCATACGAAAGATAGAACCTCTGTTCCGGCGTGAAGCCGTCGATATCAGCAGGACGCACCCCGCCGAAAGAATTCTGCAGGGCTGTATAAGCGACCCTGAGACCTCCCTGGTCAGCGATGTTCTCACCGAGACAGAGCGCACCGTTCGCTCTGAGCCCCGGCAATACATACACTGAATCGAACTGGGCCACGAGGACATCGGTCATTTTCCTGAAAGTCTCTTCATCCTCTTTCTTCCACCAGTCAGTCATGTTGCCGTTCTTGTCGAAATGGCGTCCCTGGTCATCGAAACCGTGGGTCATTTCATGACTTATGACCACTCCGATAGCACCGTAATTGACGGCATCGTCTGCTGCAGGATTGAAGAACGGAGGCTGCAGGATAGCTGCGGGGAAGCAGATTTCATTGGTGGTAGGATTGTAATACGCGTTTACGGTCTGCGGACTCATCAGCCATTCGGTCCTGTCGACAGGTTTTTCAAGTCTCGACAGATTGTCGGCCATGTTCCACGCGCAGATATTCCGGACATTCTCCATGTATGACAGGGTAGGATTGATGATGAGGGTGGAATAGTCTTTCCACTTGTCCGGATAGCCTACTTTCACCACGATGGCCTCCAGTTTCTCTTTCGCTACCATCTTGGTGGAATCCGTCATCCAAGTGAGGGAATCTATATGTTCCGCGAGTGCAGCCCTGATATTGGAAATCATCCTGAGCATGGCATCCTTCGACTCCTGCGGGAAATATGCCTGGACATAAAGTTTTCCTACGGCTTCAGGAAGAAGGTCGCTGGCAGTGCCCAGCGCACGTTTCCATCTCGGCTGCTGCTCCTTCACTCCGGCCATTTTCTTCTGGAAAAAGTCGAAATGCGCATCATAGAAATCATCTCCGAGCAAGGTGCTGTATTCCGAAATGTACTGCGCCTCCATGTATCTTTTCAGCTTGTCCGTACCTGTGGCTGCGAAAAGCGAATCGAGCGCCGCCATATATGAAGGCTGCCCCACTATGATCTTGTCAGGTTCGTTGATTTCCAGTTCCCTGAACCATGCACCGTAGTCGAAATTCGGATAAGTGCTTTTCAGGTCCTTGGCAGACATGGGATTGTAGGACCTTTTGACATCGCGGAGTTCCACGCTTGACCAGGAAATGCGTGCCAGGGCATCCTCTACTTCAAGAGCGTCGGTAGCTGCCGAATCAGGATTCTCGGCACCGGTCAGGGCGAAGATGCGGGAAAGATACTGTCTGTATGCGTCCTTGATGCCTGCGTTTGCAGTATCGGTATAATAATCCCTGTCTCCCATCCCGAGACCGGACTGGGAAATATAAAGGACATTCCTGTCGCTGTCAGTCATGTCAGCACCTACATAACCCCCAAAAAACGGGAATACAGAATACGAATGCATCCTGGCGACGACTTCGGCCAGGGATCTGCTGTCGGTTATGGAACCTATCTCCGCAAGGCCTTTCTTCAAAGGCTCCGCCCCTTCTGCCGCCAGCCGTGCCGAATCAAGGCCCATCCTGTAAAGGTCATCTATCTTCTGGGCCTCGCTGCCAGGAACGGGAGATGCGGAACCGAGACTTTCAAAAAGCTGCTTCAGGCGCTTTTCATTGTCATCTGAAAGGACATTGAAAGAGCCGTAGCGGGAATATTCGGGTTTCAGAGGATGGGCTGCCTGCCATCCGCCGGTAGCATATTGATAGAAATCGTCTCCAGGAGCCACCGTGCGGTCGAGATTCGCCATATCCAGGGCCGATTCCGTAATTTCAGGCTGTCTGCATGAAAACGCCGCCAATGCGAGCATAAGACATACTAATCTGCTGTTCATAGTATTTAACGTCAGTTCGACAAATTATTCTGCTCAGTACCAGAGATTTCGTCGAACTGACGTTACGATTTCTTCGAAATCTCTTTCCATTTACGTGTCACCCCTCTTAAATTCTCCCCTATCGAGGGGAGAACTTACTGCCGGATTCGTATAACGAATCCTCTAAAAGAGGTAGTTCTCTGAAATTCACTTCGTTCTTTTCATCGAACTCACGTTATTTATTGATACAATCATGCAAAGATACGGATTATTTGTTTTTTTCGCATATTTGCACCCCGATTTATGGAAAATTTAAATGACTATCCGCAAAAACACCCTCACCTTGCCATTCCGACCGGAGGTCCGGTGGACCGGAGTGGAGAGATCTGCTTTAAAATGACCGCCATGGAAACAAGACATCTTTCAGAAAAATTCATCGGATTCATCAAGACATGGACCCTCACGATTTCGATAGTGTCCGGCATACTCCTGTACGTCATATATGACAATATCCCCTCATTGGCCCCGGCAGGGCCTTATCTGGAAAAAATCATAGGCGTGCTGCAGCCCCTCCTTATATTCATGATGCTCTTCCTTTCATTCTGCCACATAGAGCCTAAAGACCTGAGACCGCGCAAATGGCATGTCAGCGTACTTCTGGTCCAGTCCCTGAGCTTCACAGCCCTGGCGATGGTCATACTCGCATTCCCGGACTTCCACTGGAAGGTGCTCGTCGAAGGAGCGATGCTGTGCATGATCTGCCCAACAGCGACCGCAGCTGCAGTGGTCACAGGCAAACTCGGAGGCGACATACCGGGCATCACGGCCTATACGATACTGATAAACCTGGCTACGGCAGTACTCGTTCCCGTATTTGTCCCGTTCATCCACCCGACCGAAGGCATCTCGTTTTTCGCCGCATCAAGCATGATTCTGGCGAAAGTGTTCCCGATGCTGATAGCCCCGTGCCTGCTGGCATTCCTTATCAGATATCTCGCTCCCGGATTCCACGCCTGGCTTCTGAAATTCAAGGATCTGGCATTCTATCTCTGGGGTGTCTCGCTGATGCTGGCCATACTCATGACCACCAGGTCCATAGTGCACAGTTCCGTGCCGGTTATATTCCAGGCCGGTCTTGCCGCAGTGTCCCTGATATGCTGTGCAGTGCAGTTCATGGCCGGGAAAAGGATAGGCAGACGATACGGGGCATCGCTCACAGCCGGACAGGCGATGGGACAGAAGAACACGGTATTCGCCATCTGGATGGGCTATACCTTCATGACACCCGTGACTTCCATCGCCGGGGGGTTCTACTGTATCTGGCACAACATCTACAATTCCTGGCAGCTTTACAAGGCCGGAAAATCCTCCTGAGACGGAAAGGACAGCCTCACTATCTCTGTGACAGGAACTTGAGACGTGCTTCGGCTGCAGACTTCTCGCTTTCAGGCGCTACTTCCAGAAATTCGGACAGATACTTGCGTTCCATCTTCACATTTTTCTGCTGTCGCGCCAGCAACACGCAGTTTTTCAGTGCGGTATAGTCTCCCGGTCTGATTTTCAGCGCTTTCTTGTAATACTTCAATGCTCCGCCATAGTCCCGGGCCACGATAAAATCATATGTCCCCATATTGGTCAGGAAAACCGGATCCTTGGGATTTTCCAGCAGCATTCTCTCCGAAAGAGTCCTGAAAGCATTGTAAGCGGAAGGCGTACCCAGCTGGAAAAACGCATGGCAGTACTCCTGGATGGCTTCAGTGAAAAATCCATCTGAAATCTCGTAGCCCGGATATTCCCATTCACACCCTTCCTGATCCATATCCGCCATGGCCAGCAGATACGAAAGCGCCATATCCGGACTCCCCTTCTCATAGGACATCAGTGCGGCAGTCTTTGTGAAACGCAGGTCGATACGCGAAGGCTTCACGGATATGGCCTTGTCCAGACTGCGCATGGCATCAGCGAACAGGGCATCGTCATACATCACCTCCTGGAAATAATAGACATCGGTCCCGGTGGAATCCTTCAGGGAAAGCACGGGATCCGCCCCCAGATACTTCTTCTGCGGCTTCACCACCACTTCCGTCGACTGGGCCTTCGTGAAATAATAGTTGAACTTCGCTGTCAGCATATCCACGTCCAGGGAATCCGCCTTCGCCCACTGGTTCAGGATGGTCTCGACCCCCACTCCGTCATACCCGAGTTTGGAGACCACCAGATTGTACCTGTTCCTGTAAGTTTCAGCCGTTTCTTCCTGGGCGTACGCCAATGACATTGTCAGGCAGAAGCCTGACAATAAAGACATGAATATCTTCCTGTTCTTCATAATTGTACAATAACGATTTCTCCGAAATCTCTCTTTTATAATTCAAATATCCATACGGATGCGCCTCTCCTGCGGATGCAGATTGTTGCAGCGCGATCCGAGATTTTTCACGAAACCCAAAGGCACGCCCTCATGGCAGACCAGAACGAATCCCTTTTCTGCTCCGGGGAGGGTGACTGCATCCCTGTGAAGGAATTTCAGCGCCGTCATCCTGTCCACCTCCGCCCTCGGGAAGGCATCGTCTCCAAGACAGATATCCAGGGCCAGATCGGCATCGGGGACCATATCCTTTCCTTTCCTGCGCCCGACGGCACAGCCGGAAGAAATCACGCTGACACGGCTTTCCAGATATTCCATCCCGTCTGCCGCAGATTCAGGCAGGACCTTGATCAGATCTCCCTTCAGCACTTCACGAACGTCCATGCCGAACAATGCCGCCGCTCCCTGGGCCGGGATCCTCTTCCTGCCATGCGGGACATCCGCTCTCCGGCTGCCGGACGTCTTCCGGAGTACCGCACAGTACTGTCCCTCGCCTTTCACGAAACCCGGCACCAGGCTGTAGCCGTACCCGGTTTCAATCACCCCGTCCGTCACATGTGCTTCATCCAGACGCACGGCCTCAGCCCCCAGTTCATCCATCGCCCACCTGACATTGGCGTCATTCTCATAACTGTTGAACGTACAGGTAGAATATATAAGGAATCCCCCTTCCGCCAAAGAAGGCCAGACATCAGCCAGTATCCGTCTCTGCCTGGCGGCACAATGTCCGACATTCTCCGCAGACCACTGCTCCACAGCCCCGGCATCCTTCCTGAACATACCTTCGCCGGAGCAGGGAACATCCGCCATTATGATATCGAAGAAAGCCCCGATCTTCCCGAATTCGGCCGGATCGGCAGAAGTCACCATCACCTGCGGATCCCCCCATACCGCCACATTTGAAGCCAGGACGGAAGCCCTCTGTCTGATCACTTCGTTGGAAACCAGAAGGAATCCTCCGCCGAGTACGGAACGCAGGGATGCGGCGGCATCCGTCGTCTTGCCGCCAGGAGCGGCACATAGGTCAAGCACTCTAGGACATCCCTCATGAGGCATCATGCCGAGGACCCGCCTCAACGCGTGCCCCACGAACATTGACGAAGAATCCTGGACATAATAGCAGCCCGCATGGAAAAAAGGATCGAGGGTGAAGACCGGCCTTTCAGGTATCATAAGCCCGCAGCCTGACCACGGGACAGGTTCCGAACCCGGAAAAACGGCATCCTTCAGCCTTCCGGGGAACTTGTCCGGATTCAGACGGACAGACACTGAAGCAGGCTCGTCCAAAGCAGACAAGGCGACCGCAGCGTTCTCCGCTCCGATCGCCTCTGTCAGATACCTGTGGAAAAGATCATTTGCCGAAACCATACTTCGAAGGGTCAAAACCTTCCGGCATCCTTCCTTCAGAAGCATCGGCCAGAGATGTCACCACCTTGTCCAGGGCTTCCTGCAGCTTCGACCCGAGCAGCATCTTCATCATGAAATTCAGCTCGGCGGAAAATTCTATATGGAAATCGGTCTTTCCAGTCTCCGGAGCCGGATCGAAGAACATGGAGATGGAAAAGCTGAAAGGAGCGCCGTCATCCTTGAAATCGATTCTCGAATACGGGACACGTTCCGCTACCCGGACCCCCACGCTGAATCCCTGGACCGTCCCTCTGATGGAATCATAGTCGGCCTCTATTTCCTTCTTCTTGTCTTCAGGCAGGAACTGGACGAAATTCCTCATGTCCACGAACCCCATGTAAAGTTCGTAAGGCTGTCTGGACACTATCGCATGCCTGCTCTTGATTTCCGTAGCCATGGCTATTCGGTTTTGCCCCAGGTGGCAGGAGAAAACCTCCACTCCCGGAGAAGTTCCAGATCCGAATCCCTGATATAGCCCGTCTGGCAGGCCACATCTATGAGGGCATCGTAGTTCGTAAGGGTGGTAAGTTCCACGTCAGCCACTTCGAAAGCCCTCCTGGCCTGGTTGAAATTGTAGGAGAAGATGGCGACCATGCCCAGCACTTCGGCAGATGCCTTGTTCAACGCATCCACGGCAGCCAGACTGCTCTTTCCGGTAGAAATCAGGTCTTCCACGACCACTACCTTGGCACCTTTCTCCAGGATTCCCTCTATCTGCGAACCTGTCCCGTGATCCTTGGGTTTCGGCCTCACATATACGAACGGCTTGCCGAGGAAATAGGCTATAAGCATGCCGTGTGCTATGGCACCGGTAGCGACTCCCGCGATCACTTCCGCATCCGGGTATTTTTCCTTGATGATACCGGCCATCAGGCGGCATACGTTTTCCCTGATGTCCGGAAACGAGAGTATCCGTCTGTTATCACAATAAATAGGTGAAAGCCAGCCCGAAGCCCATGTAAACGGCTTGTCGGGACTCAGAAGCACAGCCTTGATGTCAAGGAGCGACTTGGCCACCGTCTTTTCTTTACATTCCATATCAGTATCCGTTTTTAATATTTCAGTTATTGCTATCTTTGCAAGCACATTTTGCAAAGATAAAAATTTTCACCGATATAATGCACAAGATATATTTCGAAAAGCGCTGCATCATAATATGCCCGCCAGACGGACAGGCACTGACCGATCCGAACGCCATCCGGTTCCGTCCGGACGTCAATTCCGGCATACATGATCTGGTAAACATGTTCGAGACTTCCGCGAGCCTGCACAGGATATACATACCGTCAGACGATACGGAAAAGACATACAGGGAAATATGCGGCGAATTCAAGGAGGTGGATGCAGGAGGGGGCCTCGTTTCTAACAGGAGAGGCGATTTCCTGCTGATACGCAGAAGCGGGCTGTGGGATCTGCCGAAAGGCCACCGCGAAGAAGGTGAGGACATCGGGGTGACAGCACTGAGGGAAGTGCAGGAGGAAACCGGCGTGGACAAGCTTGTCCTCGGGGATCTGATATGCGTTACGGACCACTGCTACAGAAGAAACGGCATCTGGCACCTGAAACACACATGGTGGTTCGACATGAAATACACGGACCCGACGGAACTCACTCCGCAGCGGGAGGAAGACATCTCCAAAGCCGCATGGGTGGCACAGTCGAGTCTTCCCGGATTTCTGGACAACACGTATCCTTCGATTCAGGAAGTCTTCAAGGCAAAACTGGGCTGAAAAGGGCGGAAATTCAGGGAAATTTTTGCAAAATAAAAATTTTTCGAAACTTTTCCAAAATTCTGAAACATTTTCTGCAAAATTTCGTATACTTTAATGTCGCGACCGTTCGCGACTGTGGAAAATGAAATCATATTAAAGCGAATTAGATGAAACTCTCACAATTCCAGTTCAACCTCCCCAAGGACAAAATCGCGCAGGAGCCTCCGAGATGGAGAGATGAATGCAAGCTGATGGTCCTTCACAAGGATACAGGAGAAATCGAGCACAAACTCTTCAAGAACATCATAGACTATTTCGGGAAAGGCGACACTTTCGTACTGAACGATACCAAGGTATTCCCTGCAAGGCTGTACGGAAACAAGGAAAAGACGAAAGCGGACATAGAAGTGTTCCTTCTCAGGGAGCTGAACCGGGAACAGAGACTGTGGGACGTGATCGTAGATCCTGCCAGAAAGATAAGGATAGGGAACAAGCTGTACTTCGGTGAAGACGAAAGCCTCGTGGCCGAAGTGATAGACAACACCACATCGAGAGGCAGAACCCTGAGATTCCTGTACGACGGGCCATATGACGATTTCAAGCACGCTCTCTTCTCTCTGGGAGAAACCCCGCTTCCGCGCTTCGTAAGGGAGAAGGTGGAACCGGAAGATGCCGAGAACTACCAGACCATTTTCGCGAAGAACGAAGGTGCCGTAGCCGCACCCGCCGCCGGGCTGCATTTCAGCCGCGAACTGTTCAACAGGATGATCCTCAAAGACATAAACAAGGCATTCATCACACTTCACATGGGTATAGGCCACTTCCGCTCCGTGGATGTGGAGGACCTGTCGAAACACAAGATGGATTCCGAGAGGGTGATCATCCCTGAAGAGACGGCGGATATCATAAACAGGACGAAGAGGGCGAAAGGCAAGGTGCTGGCCGTGGGCGTCACCGTGATGAGGGCACTGGAGACATACGTCACATCCTATGACGAGGTGAATCCGTATGACGGATGGACGAACAAGTTCATCTTCCCTCCGTACAGGTTCGCGATACCGACTTCCATCGTATCGAATTTCCATATCCCGGGGTCCACGATGCTCATGTCTGTAGCCGCTTTCGGAGGATATGAGAACGTGATGAAGGCTTACGGCACCGCACTGAAGGAAGACTACAGGTTCGGGCCTTACGGGGATGCGCTGCTGATAGTGTGACGTTTCACCTCGCAGGGAACTGAAAAAAAGGAAAAAGACTTTAAAATAAAGAAAAAACAGACAGGCGGCGGCTTCCGCCTGTCTGTTTTTTCTTTTGAAAACCCTATCTTGGTCCCGGTCAGAATATCGTAAAAATGGGAAGTTTCAGTGAAGAAAAGGTGTGCATGTGCGCCCTGAACAGGATATTCGGGTACGCACCGCGCATAGCGTCCGCCCTGCTGGACTGTTTCGGCAGCGCTGCACCTGTGTTCAGGATGGGAAAAGACGAGCTGAGGGAGGTCCTGGGTCCCGGCAGCAAATATGCGGCCGAGATCTGCGCCAGGTCCCTGGACATGGCGGCCGCCGAGCTGGAGGAGGCGGGGAGGATGGGCGTGGAGTTCAGGGGACGGGGCGAGGCCGGGTATCCGGCCCTCCTCGCAGAATGCGAGGACGCTCCTGCCGGCCTGTACGTCAGGAGCGACGCCCCGTCCGCCTGCCTGGCTGCGGAACGTGACTGTATCGCCATAGTAGGCACGCGGGACATCACGCCATACGGAAAGGAATGGTGCACCCGCATAGTGGACGCCCTGGCCGGAACAGGGAAGAATCCGGTAATTGTAAGCGGCCTGGCATACGGCACGGACATCACCGCACACCGGACCGCCCTTGAAGACGGCCTGGACACCATAGCCGTCATGGCCACGGGAGCGGACACGGTCTATCCGCCGGCACACCGAGGCGATGCGATGAAAATAGCAGGCAAGGCAGGCTCGGCCCTTATCACCGACTATCCTCTGCACACGAAGGCCATAGCCATCAATTTCATAAGACGGAACAGAATCATAGCCGGGATGTGCCGGGCCACCATACTGATAGAATCCAGAAGCAAGGGCGGCGGCATGATCACAGCCTCCCAGGCATTTTCCTACAACAGGGACGTCTTCGCACTCCCTGGAAGGGCCGGTGACCCTTTCTCTGCCGGATGCAACAGCCTCATACGCTCCGGCTGCGCCGCCCCTGTCACATCGGAAAGGGACCTCGTGGAAAGCCTCGGCTTCATTTTCAGAAAAGAATCCGGGAAGCATGCGGTCCCGTCGGAATATTACTCCGGAGTCATGGACAAGGATTCTGTCGGAACGATGAGCCGGATACTGCTTCTGATAAGGAAGAACAGAAGAATGTCACTGGACGAACTTGCCGAAGCCACAGCCCTTCCCTTCGGCACGGTAGCCGAACTTTGCGGAATCCTTGAAACCGACGGATTCATCAGCATAGACCTGATGCAGAGATGCACCATAAACCGGAAAAAATAGTTATTTTTGCAGCCAGTGCGCATGCTTTGAAGATGAACCGATACATAGACACCCACACGCATCTGTACGACGAGATGTTTTCAGAAGATGCAGATGCCGCAGTAAGGCGGGCTCTGGATGCCGGAGTGACGCAGATGATATTCCCGGACATAGACGCTTCGTCACGCGGAGCCATGATGGATCTGGCTGCCGGATTCCCCGGACACATACATACATGTCTCGGACTTCACCCCACATCCGTGGACGGGAAATGGAGGGAAAATCTCGAGGAGATCGAAGGAATGCTTGACAGCAGGACTGTCGCCATAGGCGAAACAGGCATGGACTGCTACTGGTCCACCGACTTCGTGAAAGAGCAGGAGGAAGCGTTCGAATGGCAGGTCAGACTGGCATGCCGGGAAGGCCTTCCGGTCATCATCCATTCCAGAGAAGCCACCGGACGGATTTTCGACGTTCTGGAACGATGCCGTCCGCTCAGTCCGAGAGGCGTTTTCCACGCATTCAGCGGCAGCATCGAGACTTTCCGGCAAATGGAAAGATACGGCGACTGGTATGTGGGGATAGGCGGCGTGGTCACCTTCAGGAAAGCCGGGATAGCGGAGACGGTAAAGGATATTCCGCTCGAAAGGATAGTGCTGGAGACGGATTCTCCGTACCTCACCCCCGCGCCTCACCGCGGCGAAAGGAACGAGAGCAGCTACATACCTCTGATTGCCGGAAAAATCGCCATGCAGAAAGGAATCGGTATCGAAGAAGTGGCTGAAACCACGACTGCGAATGCCAGGAAATTGTTCAACATCTGAAACAGGACCCCGAACCATGAAATTCAATCTCGACGATAACACGGCCAAATCATCGATACTGCTCATATATACGGGCGGCACAATAGGGATGAAAGTGGATCCGGCCGAACAGACCCTCAAGCCTTTCGACTTCTCCCAGATACTGGAAGAAGTCCCGGAACTGGGGAAATTCGCATACAGGATAGACTCCTGCACCTTCGAGTCCGTCATCGACTCCGCAGACATAGAACCGCGTTCATGGCAGGCACTCGCCGGTCTCATAGAGGAAAGATACGACAGCTATGACGGCTTCGTGATACTTCACGGGACCGACACCATGGCCTATTCCGCCTCCGCACTGAGCTTTATGATAGAAGGACTTACGAAACCTGTCATCTTCACCGGCAGCCAGCTTCCCATAGGTGTGGCGAGGACGGACGGGAAGGAAAACCTCATCTCGGCAGTGGAAATAGCGGCGGCAAAAGACAGTGAAGGGCACGCCGTCGTCCCGGAGGTATGCATCTGTTTCGGGAACGCGCTCATGCGCGGCAACAGGACCAGAAAGGTGAATTCCGAGAACTTCAGGGCATTCAGGTCCGCAGACTGTCCCCTGCTGGCAGAAGCCGGGATAAACATAAGGTACAACACCGCCGTCATACGCAGGCCGGAAGACTGGAACCGCAGGCCGGTTTTCCATAAGGAACTGGATACCAGAGTCTCCATTCTCAAGCTTCATCCCGGAATCACCCCTCAAGTGGTGAGGAACATCCTGTGCGGACCTGAAACAAGGGCGGTCATCATGGAGACCTACGGAGCGGGGAACGCACCTTCGAAAGAGTGGTTCCTCGATCTGGTGAAAGAAGCCTCAGGCATGGGGAAGATACTGCTGAATGTAACCCAATGTCTCGCAGGCTCGGTAAACATGGACCTGTACGCCACAGGCAAGAAACTGGAGAATGCCGGAGTGCAGTGCGGATACGACTCGACCACGGAAGGCGCACTGGCGAAACTCTTCCACCTGATGGGTATGTACACGGAAAACGCGAAAGTCATCGACGGACTGGGGCAAAACCTTAGAGGCGAAATAACAAAATAATTATTGTCATATAAAAATTATTTGCTAAATTGCACCGGATTTTAGAGGTGGAACGGCCGCCTGATACGGATTTTGACAATATTTGGGATTATAACAAACTAATACATTATTAATTAAACACACTCAATCAATTATGAAAAATTTTTTCATATCACTTGCAACTATTGCAATGATGGCTTTCACCGCTCAGGTTGCAGCAGCCCAGACTGACACTACTGCTGTTCCTGATTCTGCGGCAGCAACAGAAGAAGTAGCTCCAGCCACTGAGGCAAATCCATTCGCAGCAGGACAGAGCGAGATTCCTCTTCACCAGCAGCTCAAGACCAAGTTCATCGAAGGTGGTCCTGGCTTCATGGCCTCCATCATCCTCTGCCTTATCTTCGGTCTGGCTATCTCTATCGAGAGAATCCTCTATCTGAGCTTCTCGAAGACAAACACGAAGAAGCTTCTTGAGAAGATCGAGGCTGCCCTCAATGAAGGCGGTGTAGAAGCTGCCAAGGAAGTGTGCCGCACTACCCGCGGACCGGTAGCAAGCATCTTCTATCAGGGTTTCCTCCGTATGGATCAGGGCGTAGAGGTAGTAGAGAAGACTGTCGTTTCCTACGGTTCGGTTCAGATGAGCCTCATGGAGAACGGTCTTACCTGGGTTGCCCTCTTCATCGCACTTTCCACATCTCTCGGATTCCTCGGAACCGTGGTAGGTATGGTCCAGGCATTCGATGCCATCCAGGCAGCAGGTGATATCTCACCTAACGTTGTGGCAGGAGGTATGAAGGTCGCTTTGATCACCACAGTCGGCGGTCTGATCGTTGCCATTATTCTCCAGGTATTCTACAACTATATCGTATCGAGAATCGACTCACTCTCCATCGATATGGAAGATGCATCGATCTCACTTGTAGATATTCTGGTTAAATATGAGAATAAAAAATAGCAGACAATGTCATCCAGCAAATTCGAGAAAATAGTAAAGATAATGTTATGGGTACTGATGATAGTCAGTACAGGCATAACAGTATGGGGCTACGTGGCAGGCTTTAACGATGCCTCTGTAGACACCCTGCTCTATTGGGCATATGTCCTGATAGTAGTAGGCATAGTAGCAGCCATCCTATTCGGTATCGCCATCAGCGCCATAAACAACCCTAAGAACCTTATCAAGATGGGTATTGAGCTCGTGGCTGTAGTAGTAGTGGTAGGCGCTGTCTACTTCCTCTCATCAGGAGCACCGGCAGTAGGATATGTCGGAAAAGAAGTCAGCCAGATGACACTGAAACTGACAGACACTGTGCTGAACCTTACTTATATCCTCTGCGCCGTGACAGTATTGGCCATCATAGGTGGTGGCGTATATAATGCAATCCGCAATAAATAAAGAAAACTATGTCTAAGAAGACTCCAGAATTAAATTCAGCATCATCAGCGGACATTGCGTTCCTGCTGCTCTCTTACTTCCTGATGACGACTACCATGAATCAGGATTCGGGACTGCAGCGCCGTCTTCCGCCTATCCCTGATGAAAATCAGGAGGTGCAGGACCAGAAAGTCAACAGGAGGAATATCATCATCGTGAGGATCAACTCCGCTGACAGGCTGTTCGCTGGTAATGAACCGATGGATGTCAGCTTTCTGAAAGACAAAGTAAAGGAATTCCTGGTAAACCCTAACAATGACCCTAACCTTCCGGAAAGGACTCCGAAAGAGATCGAAGGTTTCGGGACATACAATGTTTCGAAGGGCATCATATCCCTGCAGAACGACCGAGGTACGAGTTACAAGGCATATATCGCCGTACAGAACGAACTCGTGAAGGCCGTGAACGAACTCAGGGATGAATTTGCGAAAGCGCACTTCGGAAAAGCGTATCTGAACTTGAACTCAGATCAACAGGCTATTGTCAGGGAGGCCATTCCTCAGAATATATCTGAGGCCGAGCCTAAGGATGTATCTAAAAACTAAAGGAGAATAGATTATGGCAAAGTTTGGAGGAAAAGGAGATAAAAAATCCGTTCCAGGTTTGACCACAGCGTCAATGTCCGATATCGTGTTCATGCTTCTGTTCTTCTTCATGGTGACTACCAGTATGCGTGAAACCGAGAATAAGGTCATGGTGAATCTTCCGGAAGCTTCCGAAGTAGCTAAGCTTGAACGCAAGGACCTGACTTCTTATATCAACATCGGATCACCGATCGCATCCCTTCAGAGAATGTACGGTACCGATGCACGTATACAGTTGAACGATTCTTTCAAGTCAGTTGACGAAATCCGTGACTTCATCGCAGCGGAACGCGACGCGATGAGTGAAGTGGACAGACAGTATATGACAGTATCAATAAGGGCAGACGCTGACGTCAGGATGGGTATCATCACAGACGTGAAGCAGGAACTGAGAAGATGCTCTGCACTTAAGATCATGTACGCCGCCAGAAAAGCAGCAGAATAATACTGGCTGACAGCAACCGGACAGAGGAAATTCAAATTTCGGATTTCCTCTGTCTTTTTTTATCCGGAAAATGTTAAATTTGCCGAACTTGAACAAAACTGGAATAAAATGAGTAAAGTGAGAAAAAGTACAGTAGCAGGCATCATCTGTGGTGTACTGCTTGTTGCAGCATGTGTAGTGATAGCCAACATGGGTAATCACAATGCCGGAGAAAACGGGAAACCGGCCAAATATATCTTCCTGTTCATCGGTGACGGAATGGGAGCTACCCACGTAGCTGCAGCCGAATCCTACCAGTCATACCTTGAAGGCGGACACGGGTTCAGACAGGTATCCTTCTCGAAATTCCCTGTGCTGGGAATGGCGACCACATATTCTGCAAACAAGAACATAACATGCTCCTCGGCCGCAGGCACAGCCATAAGCTGCGGAGAGAAGACGAACAACGGAATGCTCGGAATAAACCCGGCCGGTGACACGCTTACAAGCATAGCCAAAATCCTTCAGGAGCGCGGCTACAAGGTAGGTATCATGAGCTCGGTGCCGGTAAACCACGCTACTCCGGCGGCATTCTACGGACATAACTCAAGCCGCCATGACTACTATGGCATCACAGAGGAAATACCTGCAAGCGGCTACGAATTCTTCGGCGGCTCAGGATTCATCGACTATGCCGGCAAAGACGGAAAGAAAACAGGAAGCGAAGAACTTCTGGAGAGCCAGGGCTACACCGTATGCTTCGGAAAGAAGGAATACGATGAAGCCATACGGAACGGAGCGGAGCATATAGTACTCTGCCAGGAGGCTTACAAGGGAATAAGCACCCCGACATATACGGTAAAGGCCGACCCTGAATCTACAATAGAATCAGAAGACATGATGAAAAGATGTCTGGAATTCCTGGGAGACGAGAAGCCGTTCTTCATCATGTACGAACAGGGTGAAATCGACTGGGCAGCCCACAGCAACAAGACCATGCCGATGGTGGAAAGCGTACAGAAACTGGATGACGCTGTGGAAGTGGCAGTGGAATTCTACAGACAGCATCCTGACGAGACTCTCATACTCGTGACTGCAGACCATGAGACAGGCGGAATCACACTCGGCTCTACAACGAAGCCGGATGACAATCTCCAGTGGGCACTTCTGGACAGTGCATGGAAGGCTGATGACTATTCCAACACGCTGGACTATGACAGCAACAGGGCACTCAACGAATCCGCTTACATAGGATGGACTACTACGGGACATACAGGCGGACCTGTTCCAGTCTATGCATTAGGTGCCGGAGCCGAAAGATTCGGCGGAAGGTATGACAATACCGAGATCATGAGGAAAATATTGGCTGAATAGGCGGAAAATCTTAAATTTGCATGATTTTTCATTGCCCGGAACGGGCTGGTATGACTAAAAATTGAGGATACGAATATGATACGGACGAAAGTCAAGGACCTGCTAAAAAGCGAGCCAGGACATGAAGTGACAGCGAAAGGCTGGGTGAGGACGAAAAGGGGAAACAAGAACATAGCTTTCATAGCCCTGAATGACGGCTCGACCATAAACAACATACAGATAGTCGTAGAAACAGCGAACTTCAGCGAGGAGCTCCTGAAAAAGATCACGACCGGAGCCTGCATAGCCGTCAACGGCGATCTGGTGAAGTCTGTCGGAAGCGGTCAGGCAGTGGAGATTCAGGCAAAGGAGATAACACTGTACGGCGAAGCGGATCCTGACACTTATCCGCTGCAGAAGAAGGGCCATTCCATGGAGTTCCTCAGAACGATAGCACATCTCAGGCCGAGAACGAACACTTTCGGAGCTGTGCTGAGGATCAGGCACGCCATGGCTTTTGCCATACACAAATACTTCAATGACAAGGGCTTCGTGTATCTGCACACTCCTATCATCACGGCTTCGGACTGCGAAGGTGCCGGCGAAATGTTCCAGGTGACCACCCTCGACATGAAGAATCCGCCGATGAAGGAAAACGGACAGATAGACTATTCCCAGGACTTTTTCGGAAGGCAGACAAGCCTGACGGTCAGCGGACAGCTCGAAGGCGAGCTCGGTGCCATGGCGCTCGGCGAGATTTATACTTTCGGGCCTACATTCAGGGCTGAGAACTCGAACACGCCGAGACATCTGGCAGAATTCTGGATGATAGAGCCGGAAATGGCCTTCTATGAGATAGAAGACAATATGGAACTTGCCGAGGACTTCATCAAGTCTCTTGTAAAATATGCGCTGGAAAACTGCATGGACGATATCAGGTTCCTGAACGACATGTTCGACAAGGAACTGATCGAAAGGCTGGAAAGTGTCATCAAGACGGATTTCGTAAGGCTGACGTACACGGAAGGAATAAAGATTCTGGAAGAATCCGGCGAAAAGTTCGAATATCCGGTAAGTTGGGGTGTGGACCTGCAGAGCGAACATGAGAGATATCTGGTAGAGAAACATTTCAAGAGGCCTGTCATCATGACAGACTATCCTAAGGATATCAAGGCATTCTACATGAAGCAGAATGATGACGGAAAGACTGTCAGGGGCATGGATGTCCTCTTCCCTAAAATCGGTGAAATCATCGGCGGTTCGGAAAGGGAGTCTTCGCTGGAGAAACTTGAAGCCAGGATTTCCGAATTGGGCATGAGCAGGGACACTCTGGAATGGTATCTCGATACCAGAAGATTCGGGGCTGCGCCTCACAGCGGCTTCGGGCTCGGCTTTGAGAGGCTTCTGCTCTTCGTCACGGGAATGAGCAACATCAGAGACGTCATTCCGTTCCCGAGAACGCCTAAGAACGCCGAATTCTAGAAGAATCCAAAACGAAAAACCACAGGATATGTTAGTCATCGGAATAGCTGGAGGTTCAGGGTCTGGCAAGACCACGGTAGTACAGGCCATCACGGCACAGCTTCATGAGAAGGTAGTAGTGATTCCGCAGGATTCCTATTACAAGGACTCCAGCTATCTCCCGTTGGAGGAGAGGCAGAAGGTGAATTTCGACCATCCGGACTCGATAGACTTCAACCTTCTGAACGAACATCTGAGGTGTCTCAAGCGCGGGGAAACGATAGAGCAGCCGGTATATTCCTATCTCACTTGCTCAAGGTCAAAAACCGAGACTGTGACAGTAAGGCCTGCCGATGTCATCATCATAGAAGGGATACTTGTCTTCACATGCGCGGAACTCAGGGACCAGATGGATATCAAGATTTTCGTGGATGCCGATGATGATGACAGGCTCATGAGGGTGATGGCAAGGGATATCCTCGAAAGAGGGAAAACAGTGGAAACGGTGATCCAGAGATACACGAAGACCGTAAAGCCCATGTACCTCCAGTTCATCGAGCCGAGCAAGCGCTACGCCGACATCATCATTCCGCAGGGAGGACACAACAAGGTGGCTATAGACATCATATCCGCCACTATCGAAAAGGCACTTCACAAGAACGGAAGCCGGAAGTGAAAATATCGACAGAAGACAAATCAGGACTGTACCTGACCGTGATTCTCCACCTCGGAGTGCTGATTGTGCTGCTCATAGCGCAGATCAGTTCTACCCTGCGTGGAGAATCGTCGTATCTTCTGGACTTCTCCGCCATCGAAGAACAGGAACAGGAGGAGCAGGAAACGGAATTCAAGGAAAGTGTCAGCGAAAGGCTGGACAGACTCATTGCAGCGGCCTCCGCCGCGCCCATGACCGGCGTAAGCAGTCATGAGGAAATCAGGAACATAGCCGTAGATGCCGGCAACGGACATCTGCAGGACGACAGGAACACTGACGCAGACCAGCTGTACAGAGACATCGAAAGGCTGGACAGGGAGCTGAAAAGCGGAGCTTATGCCCGGGAAATAGACCATTCCGGCGATTATGCCGCCCTGCCGGAAAGCGTAGGGAAGGAAAGCGGGGACAGGCAGGAAGTCTACACCGGTCCTTCCGTCGTATCGTATTCTCTTGACGGCAGGAAAGCCATCCACCTGTCCATACCGGCATACAGATGTCCAGGCGGAGGGGATGTGACTGTCAGAATCACGGTAAGCCAGTCCGGCACAGTAGAAGCAGCCGATATAGTGGATGAACTGTCATCCGGTGACCGGTGCCTGAGGGAATATGCAAAAAGGGCTGCACGCCTTTCCCGTTTCACGGCTTCGACGTCAGCCCCCAGAAAACAGTTCGGTGACATAGTCTACCGGTTTATAGCCCAGTAGTTTTCAAGGCCACCTTGATGGTTTCGTCTATTTCCAGATAGAATCTGTAGAATGCCTCGTCCTCCAGTTTGGAATACCGTCCTACAAGGGCGCGTATCTGCGGCATCATATAGGTGTCGAAATCCGGAACCTCGTTCTTTTTCAGCACGACCCCCTCCTTTGCCGCATAATCCAGGAATTTCGTCCTGAGATCAAGGGCGTCGAGATATCTGCTGAGAGAATCGAAATCATCTATGGACGCAAGAGTCCTGCGGTAACGGTCAAACATGGCTGAAGCGAATCTGACCTGAAGGGATTTCCTGTTCGCCTCGATGAAGAAACCGCTTGCTTTGGTCGTATCCATAGGCACGAAAACGTCAGGTATGATTCCGCCGCCGCCGTACACTACCCTGCCTCCCTTCGTATAGTATTCCCGGGACTTGTCCACTTTCATGCTGTCTGCATCCGTCATTTCGCCGTGGGCATAGCGCTCGTAAATGTCATAGGCATAGTCATCAGAGTACGGTTTCTGTATGCATCTGCCAGACGGGGTATAGAAACGGGAAACGGTAAGCCTGATTCCCGAGCCGTCGGTGAAATTTACAGGCTCCTGCACCAGACCTTTCCCGAAAGATCTGCGGCCTACTATCACTCCCCTGTCATTGTCCTGAATGGCACCTGCGAAAATCTCGCTGGATGAGGCGGATGACTCGTTTATCAGCACATCCAGAGCGATATCCTTCAGTTTTCCGGAACCGTCGGCTTCAAAATCCTGGCGAGGTCTGTGGAGACCTTCCATATAGACTATCTGATCCCCTTTCCCAAGGAATTCGTTGCATACCAGAAAAGCCTGGTCGAAATATCCGCCGGTATTGTCCCTGAGGTCGAAGATCAGCCGCGTCATTCCTTCGGAAAGGAGTTTGTCCACGGCACCGGAGAACTCGAAATATGTCGTTCTGGTGAATTTCGACAGGCGGATATAGCCGGTAGTATCGTTTATCATGAATGCCGCATCCACACAGTGGACAGGAATCTTTCCTCTGGTTATTTCAAAAGGAATATCAGTACCGTCACGTCTGACCGTTATCCCCACCTTCGTACCTGCAGGGCCCTTCATTCTGGCTACCATGCTGTCCTGCGGAGTCTTGTTCCCCGCTATGACAGCCGTATCCACTTTCAGTATCCTGTCTCCCTGCAGAAGCCCAGCCTTCTCGGACGGGCCGCCGGGGATGACACTCAGTACTATGGCAGTGTCATTAGGGACGTTGAACTGGATTCCTATCCCCTCGAAATTCCCTGCCAGTTCTGTTTCCGAGGCCTCGAGCTGGACAGGTGGAAGGTACACGGTATGCGGGTCGAGTTTCGACAGTGCGGCTATCACGGCTGCGTCGGTCATCGACTTCTTGTCTATGGTATCCACATAGTTCCTTTCGACTTCCTGGAGAATAAGGTTAAGCTTGCGCCAACGGTTGTAGTCTCCGTCGAACTTCTTCCTGCTGTCGGTGAATTTCACCACGACCAGTGTCGCAAGTACGCCGAGGACAATGCCGAGCATTGCCGTCAGAAGTGTATAGTTCCTGTTGTTCATTACTTGTCAAATTCGTTTCTGTAAGCAGGCCGGCACGGACGTCAGTCGACCTTTTCCACTTCAATACCCGCTTTTCTCAGCAGATCCACACCATCGGTAAGACGATACTCGTCACGATAGACTACGCGTGTGATTCCGGCCTGGATGATAAGCTTGGCACATTCAAGGCATGGAGAAGCCGTCACATACAGGGTAGAGCCCTGGCTGCTGTTCCCGGACTTGGCCACCTTGGTGATGGCATTGGCCTCGGCATGGAGCACGTAAGGTTTCGTGACCCCGTTCTCATCTTCGCAGATATTCTCGAATCCGGACGGCGTACCGTTGTAGCCGTCCGAGATTATCATCCTGTCCTTGACTATAAGGGCGCCTACCTGCCTGCGCTTGCAGTAGGAATTCTGCGCCCATATGGCTGCCATCTTCAGATAGCTGTGATCGAACTTCTCCATAAGTCCGGCTATCTCTGGTAAAGATATCTCTTGATACTGCGCTTCGGAGTCCTTTCGAAATCCTCAGGCATCACCTCTATCTTGGCGATTCTGGCATAGTTCGGCAGCTCCTTGTTCGTGACGGTAAGGGAATTGTTGAGATCCTGCACAAGAGCATCCTTGTCAAGACCGTCGATCTCCGCCTGATGGAAATCAGGATATATAAGGGCTGTCAGACCGCCATGGTCCTCAATGACCAGAGAGTCCACGACATAATGCATGTTGTTCAGCACGCACTCGATTTCCTCCGGATAGATGTTCTGGCCTGAAGGTCCGAGAATCATGCATTTCGAACGTCCCCTGAGATAGAGATAGCCGTCCTTGTCCATCACGCCCATGTCTCCGGTGTGAAACCATCCGTCCTTAGTGAAAGCGGCTTCTGTAGCTTCTTCATTCTTGTAATAGCCGAGGAATACGTTCATGCCCTTGACCAGAACCTCGCCAGGTACAGTCTCAGGGTCAGGAGAGTCGATTCTGATCTCCATGTTAGGGGCTGTCTTTCCGCAAGAGAACTCCCTGTTCGTCTTCCAGTCGTCATATGAAATGATAGGAGCGCACTCTGTCATTCCGTAACCTACGGTGAACGGGAAGTTTATCTTCTTGAAGAAAGACTCCACTTCCTTGTTGAAAGCCGCTCCGCCTATGATGATTTCCTCGAACTTGCCGCCGAAAGCGTTCACCAGTTCAGTGCGGATCTTCTTCATGAGCATCTGGTTCAGGCCGGGCACATGTGACAGGAAGCGGATACCGGCCTTGTCAAGCAGCGGTTTCAGCTTCGACTTGTACACTTTCTCGATGATGAGCGGAACGGCAATCACGATATCCGGCTTCACTTCGGCAAGGGCCTGCATGATGATCTTCGGACTCGGCACCCTGGTCAGGAAATGCACGTGGGTACCAACGGTAAGCTCGAAAAGCAGTTCGAACATCATGCCGTACATATGTGCCGACGGAAGCATGGCCACCACATTCGAGTTTTCCCCGATCATCGGCAGCACGCCCATGGCGAACTTGATATTCGAATAAAGCGCCCTGTAAGGGATCATCACTCCCTTCGAGAAACCTGATGTACCAGAAGTATAATTGATGAGGGCCAGCTCATCGGCGGAATCCTCATAATAGTCGATGCTCTCCGGAGTGAAGTTTCTCGGATATTTCTGTCCGAAATATTCATTCAGATGCTCCCGGATTACCTTGATTTCATCATTTTTCGTATAGAGGAACGAGAATGTGCTTATCTGCACTACGGCGACAAGGTTAGGCATTTCGGTCTCGGTAAGTCCCTCCCATACCACATCGTCCACGAAAAGGATCTTCGCCTCCGAATGGTTTACCAGATGATGGATGTTGCCGGCCTTGAACTCGTGGAGAATCGGCACCGGCACGGCTCCGTATGTGAGGGCCGAAAGGAAGGACACTCCCCAGTTCGCCTGGTTTCTGGAGCAGATGGCTACCTTGTCTCCTTTTTTCAGTCCGCATTTCTCATACATGATATGCATCTTGGCGATTCTTCTGGCCACGTCACGATAATGCAGGGTCACACCCTGATAGTTCGACAAGGCAGGGCGGTCCCAGTTCTTCTTGAAACTCTCTTCATAGAGCTTGTTTACTGACTTGAATTCAATCATCTCATTAAGTTTATTAAGTGTGCAATGAATATGTTGTCGCGATTGTATATTGTCTATTGTCCGGCTATTCTGACAGTATGCTTCTTTCCGTCGTAGCATACCACCTCCACGGCTCCTCCATCCATCGGCTTCACCTCGCTGTCAGGCCTGATCATCCTGTCTCCCGTGAAAACAGTGAGCGGTTCGCCCCCGTAGAAACTGAAAATCAGGGTCTGTATCGATGTCCTGACCACCCAGTAGGTGCTTCCGCTGACACGGATACGTTCAGGAAGGCCCTTGATGGTTTCGGAAGATGTTATGGTTTTCCATTGAGGCGGACGCCTCCCCTGAAGATTGTACATCTCTATGGTATTGTCCTTATGGAGAATCATGACATTGTATTTCCTGTTTCCGGAGAAGTCATATACGTCAGGGCCGAGCAGGATTTCCTTTCCGAGGTCTACAGGGAACGGATTCACGAAACGTCCGAGCCTGTCGATGAGATGAAGCTTCGTGCCCGAAGCGAACAGGATCTGAAGCTTGCCGTTCGCAAAATAATCGACAGTCTGCGCACATCCGCATATCGGGGCATCGAAAGGCACTCCCCAGAGTCCTTTGCCGCCTTCTTCCTGCAGACACAGATACAGATTCTCCTGCTGGTAGAAGAGATTCCATTTCCCCGTACCCGAATTCTTCACGCGGAAAGGCCCTTCGGGTATCACCACTTCCGTATCTCTCTCGAATGCCGGAGCCTGGCTCTTGAGGACGACCGTGCGGCTGAGGTCCAGATCGAGGGTCAGACCGGACTTGGTCTCCGATACTGTAAAGAACGCCGGTTCATAGGTAATGTCGGCAAAGGAAGCTTTCACACCAGGGTAGAAATCCTTCGAACAAAGGCCGGCGGTAAAGTCAGCATCTTCCGTAAGTGACAGATATGATACGAAATACGAATCTTTGGCTGACAGACGGTCCTCGACCGATGCATCCGCGAGAAAGGCTGCAAGCGTATAGTCAAGAGCCCTTCCCGAAGTGTATTCCGACAGGGCGTTACGGCTTCCGACCATGAGCCACCCGCCATGCATCATGAAACATGACTCGTTCTCCAGGGAGAACATACCTCCGAACAGGGCCGACAGGTATCCCTGATAGCCGTACTGGAATATCCGGTCCTCGAAATCCGTTTCCGATACATCCTGTATCCCCTTGAAAAGTATTCTCGGGAATTTCTGCCCTACACGGGCAAGCAGGATCTTCTCAAGGCTGCCTCCGGCCGTAAAACATGCGGTTGCAGCTTCTTTCAGGGACAGGGCTTCCGCCCATGATTCAGGATCGATTCCAGCAGCCTTTTTCAGAGCCGATCTCTTCGCCTCGATGTCCTTCACCAGGGATTTCGTCTGGGCAAATGCAAGATACGTTTTCTGATAGGCCGCCACATTTTCGAACGGCACGGAAGCCGCATAAATCACATACGACGGCAAGACAGACGAAACTTCAGACTTTGACGGGGCCAGTCCGGCGTAGATGTTCAGCATATCACCGGTACTGCCTGCCGAAAACGCTTTCCCGGAAAGGGAAAATCCGTCAGGTCCGCATTTCCGGATTTCAAAAGCCGTACAGTCTGCGAAGCCTGCCGCGGCTTCCACTGCATCACGGCAATTCTTGGAAAACAGACGTGAAGCAAGTCTTCCGACTCCGGATTCCGGGATCACAGCCATATTCCCGGCGGAAACCATATCCACTGATTCCGGGAAACCTGTCTTGTCCAGAACGGATACCTCTGCCTTGAGATGTCTGAGGGCGGACTGGACCAGAATATCGGATGATGAAACCAGAACCAGGGCCCGTTTCCTGAGCGGGCTTCCTACGGACACATGGTCAGATCCGTCTGCATATTCTGCCGCCATTCCCGACTTCCGTGCTTCGGAAACCAGAAGATCGGCAGCCTGTGACGGCGCATCACCGGATTTTCCCGCATCAAGAACCAGCAGCGAAGCTGGCTCTCCTATATTATGCACGGAAAGCACCGCCGAGGCGGACATCAGGTCCTGATACATTGAAGAAGATGCACGGATGTTTTCCAGAAATGACGTCATCTTGCCGGCATCAGCCCTGTCCGAAACGAAATATCCGAATGCGGACCGCTCCGGTGAAAGGCAGTCCATAAGAGTACCCAAATCCTCGAATCTGAGCACGGCATCCGCATCTGAAGGGACGGCGGCGAGGAGCATATACTCACGGCTGTCGGCTATGCTGTCTTTTGATTCTCCCGTACCGGAATACAGGAAATACAATGATGCAGCGACTATAATCAGGAAAATTCCCAGAACCGACACACAGAGGATTAAAGATTTTCTGCTCATGATTCACTATACGATATATGCTGCAAATATACGTAGAAACTGAGAGGAATGGAAATAAACTTGTTTAATTTCCATTCCCGAAGTGCTACCGTATATGTGGCAAAGCCAAATATACGAAAAAATTCGCCATTTACAGCAATAGGGGTAGTTTACCGTGCCGGTATACGTTCCAAATGAAGATTATCTGACTGCTACAGCTTCTATCTCGACTTTCACTCCCATAGGAAGGGCAGCGACCTGATAGCATGCCCTGGCAGGTTTCTCAGTAGTGAAAAACTCGGAATATACAGCATTCATTGCACCGAAATCCGCGATGTCATTGAGAAGGACAGTAGTCTTTACGACATTCTCATATGTCATTCCGGCCTTTTCAAGTATGGCGCCGATGTTCTTGAGCGACTGTCTGGTCTGTGCTTCTATGCTCTCAGGTACGGAACCGTCGGCAGGCACGACCGGAATCTGGCCGGAAATATAAAGAGTGCCGTTCACTTCCACGGCCTGTGAATACGGACCTACTGCCTTAGGCGCATTCTCTGTAGCTATAATCTGTTTCATATTGTAGCCCCGAGCAGAATCGAACTGCTATCTAAAGTTTAGGAAACTTCCATTCTATCCGTTGAACTACAGGGCCAAGTCAGAAGACTGCGCTTACTCGGCGCTCTTCTGTATGATCTGGCGACCTCTATAGTAGCCGCACTCAGGGCATACTCTGTGATACAGTACAGTCGCTCCGCAGTTTGAGCAGGTAGCCAATGTAGGCACTACTGCTTTATCATGTGTTCTTCTTTTGTCTCTTCTCTGTTTTGAGACTTTGTGTTTCGGATGTGCCATTTTATTATTTATTTTTTATGTTTCCAATTCAGTTTTCGAAAATTCCCTTCAAGGCAGCGAAAGGACTGTCCTGAGCCGTGTCCCCGGTATCCGTCACCGAAATCCCTGTTCTGAGATATTTCATCACCAAAGGATTGCACTCACCTTCGGGATGCATCCTGAGCATGGGAAGCGAAAGACATACATAATCGTATATGACCTGGGCCAGATCAAGTTCCGCGTCATCTCCGGAAAGCCAGACTATCTCCCTCCCGGACGAATCGTCATCATCACCTCCTGCAGCCCCGCCGTCACCGAACTTCACGCTCAGCAGCGCCACAGTATCCACCGGAAGAGCCAGAGGATCAAGACAGCGGTCACAAGCCACGGAAACTGAACCTGAAACATGACAGTCCACTCCGGTATAATCCCCCGATTTCTCAATCACGACACATACGTCCAGATCGGCATCCAGAATCTCGGAATTTTCAAAACTTTCAAAAAACTGCCTGCCCACTTTCATGACGGTCTCTGTCCGGCCGCGGGCCAATCCATTTAGAGGTATCAAAAATAAATTCTTGTCCATAACCCGTAAATAGATTTGAGCGTGCAAAGATAGGAATAATTTTTATAAAATCAATCCAAATTGCCGCTTTTTCTCTTCCTTTCTATCTCGTCAAGAATTATCTTCCTGATTCTCATGGATTTAGGAGTCACTTCCACGAGCTCGTCCTCTTGAATATACTCAAGAGCCTCCTCAAGAGAGAAGACTATCGGAGGAGGAAGCATCACCTTGTCGTCACTTCCGGAAGCCCTCATGTTCGTCAGTTTCTTGGTCTTGCAGATGTTTATGTTAAGGTCTCTTTCCCTCGTATGCTCTCCCACGACCTGACCAGCATAGATTTCATCTCCCGGATTCACGAAGAAGCGGCCTCTGTCCTGCAGCTTGTCCATCGAATAAGCCACTGCCAGTCCGGTCTCCAGAGAAACGAGAGAACCGTTCGTCCTTTTCTCGATATCGCCCTTGTACGGCTCATATCCCTTGAACCTGTGCGCTACTACAGCCTCACCCTGAGTGGCAGTCAGAAGATTGCTTCTCAGTCCCATAAGCCCTCTGGCGGGTATGTCGAAATCCAGATGCGTGCGGTCACCCCTGTTTTCCATGTGGATAAGAGCACCTTTCCTCCTGGTGGCGATCTCTATGGCTTTGCCTACGAACTCTTCAGGCACTTCTATGGTCAGATTCTCGATAGGTTCGCAGCGCTGTCCGTTGATGGTCTTGTCCAGCACTTTAGGCTGGCCGACCTGCAGTTCGAACCCCTCGCGTCTCATGGTCTCTATGAGCACGGAAAGATGAAGGACACCCCTTCCGTATACTATAAAGGAATCGGCATTCGGTCCTGGTTTCACCCTGAGGGCAAGGTTCTTCTCAAGCTCCTTCTCAAGACGTTCTTTCAGATGCCGGGAAGTCACGAACTTGCCCTCACGGCCGAAGAACGGCGAATTGTTTATGCAGAAGAGCATGCTCATGGTAGGCTCGTCGACCTCTATAGGAGGAAGCGGCTCGGGATTTTCGAAATCTGCTATGGTATCCCCTATCTCGAAGCCCTCAAGCCCTACTACGGCGCATATGTCACCACACTGCACGGATTCGACCTTGGTCTTTCCGAGGCCGTCGAAAACCATGAGGTCGCGGATTTTCTGCTTCTGTATGATATCGTACCGTTTGCACAGGCTTATGTTCATGCCTGAGTGAAGTTCGCCTCTGGTCACCCTGCCGACTGCTATACGCCCTACATATGGAGAGTATTCCAGTGAAGAAATAAGCATCTGCGGCGTTCCTTCATTGTGCGCAGGAGCAGGTATCACATCGATGATGGTATCCAGGAGTGCAGTGATGTCATTCGTCGGCTTCCTCCAGTCACGGGACATCCAGCCCTGCTTGGCACTGCCGTACAATGTCTTGAAGTCGAGCTGGTCATCAGTGGCATTCAGGGAAAACATAAGGTCGAAAACTTCTTCCTGCACTTCATCCGGACGGCAGTTCTGCTTGTCTACCTTGTTTATGACGACGATAGGCTTCTTGCCCATCTCGATGGCCTTCTGAAGCACGAACCTGGTCTGAGGCATGCAGCCTTCGAACGCGTCTACCAGCAGGAGTACGCCGTCAGCCATATTCAGCACCCTTTCGACTTCACCGCCGAAATCGCTGTGGCCCGGAGTATCTATGACATTTATCTTCACCCCCTTGTATGGAACGGAGACATTTTTTGCGAGGATAGTGATCCCCCTTTCCCTTTCCAGGTCGTTGTTGTCCAGAATGAGTTCCCCCATCTTGTCTTCGCGGGCCTGCTTGGCCTGGTAGATCATCCTGTCCACGAGAGTGGTCTTGCCGTGATCGACGTGCGCAATGATAGCGATGTTTCTGATTTCCATATATTAGAATTCTTTATGATATTTTTGAAGACATGCCTGCACGTCTTCAAAAAGGACTGCAAAAGTAGAAAATTCTCGTATTAAAACGAAGTTTTTATTTTATTTTTCATATTCATTATATTAATTTTGCGGCAAATTATCATGGAAATGACAGAAAAGATCATCATTCTCGACTTCGGGTCGCAGGTCACGCAGCTCATCGGCCGCAGGCTCAGGGAACTGAACGTGTACTGCGAAATCTACCCGTTCAACAAGATTCCGGCACTGGACGGATCCGTAAAGGGGGTCATTCTTTCCGGAAGTCCGTTTTCAGTCCGCGACGAAAAAGCCCCGCAGGCCGATCTGGACGGAATCAAGGGACGGCTTCCCCTGCTCGGCATCTGCTACGGGGCGCAGTATCTTGCCCACAAGTACGGCGGTGAGGTAAACGCGTCCATTGCCAGGGAATACGGCAGGGCGATGCTGGATATCACTGAAACAGACTCCCCGCTGATGAAGGGAGTATCCGCACATTCCCAGGTCTGGATGTCACACGGGGACACCATAGCCAGACTTCCTGAAGGAGGTGAGGTGATAGCTTCCACGGCAGATGTCAGGAATGCGGCATACCATATAAAAGGAGAGGACACTTACGCAGTCCAGTTCCATCCTGAGGTTTACCATACAGTAGAAGGGTCCAGGATACTGGCCAACTTCGCCCTCGGGATATGCGGCTGCCACGGAGACTGGACTCCGGCTTCATTCATAGACACGACCATTGCGGAACTGAAAGCGAAACTCGGGGATGACAAGGTCATTCTGGGTCTGAGCGGAGGCGTGGACTCCACTGTGGCTGCCGTCCTGCTGAACAAGGCCATAGGACACAACCTCACATGTATCTTCGTGAACAACGGGCTTCTGAGGAAGAACGAATTCGAAGATGTCCTGGCTTCATATCAGGACATGGGGCTGAATGTAATAGGCGCGGATGCCTCCGTCGAATTTCTGGAACAGCTCAAGGGTGTCACGGAGCCTGAAAAGAAGAGGAAAGTCATAGGCAGGCTGTTCATAGAGACCTTCGACAAGTATGCCAGGCAGATTGAAAACGCGAGATGGCTTGCCCAGGGCACCATATATCCGGACGTGATAGAATCGGCATCGGTAAACGGGCCGTCATCCACCATCAAGTCCCACCACAATGTGGGAGGACTGCCTGAAAAGATGAATCTGAAGATCGTGGAGCCTCTCCGTTCGCTGTTCAAGGACGAGGTCAGAAGGGTGGGACGCGCCCTGCAGATCAAGGAAGAACTGATAGGAAGACATCCTTTCCCGGGTCCGTCACTCGGTATCAGGATTCTGGGAGAAGTGACCGAAGACAAGCTGGCCATACTCCGAGAGGCCGATGACATCTTCATCCGCGGACTGAGGGAATACAAAATCGATGGCGTACCGTCCGCATCCGACCCTACCATGACAGCCACGAATCTATATGATTCCATATGGCAGGCAGGAGCCATGCTGCTTCCTGTCAAGAGTGTCGGAGTGATGGGTGACGAAAGGACATACGAATATACCATAGCGCTCCGTGCGGTCATATCGACGGACGGCATGACAGCAGACTGGGTACACCTTCCTTACGACTTCATGGCGAAGGTCAGCAACGATATCATAAACAAGGTCCGCGGAGTGAACCGCGTCGTCTACGATATCAGTTCAAAACCGCCTGCAACTATCGAATGGGAATAAAAGAGACGGTGTCAAAATGGTAAATTTTGCACAGTAAATGACTTAGCCCGAATCCCGATAATAACGCAGCAGTTTGCATTTATGACACACCGCCTCATTTTTCATACCACGATTTGTACTCCAGATACCCTGCCGCATTGTCATGTATCCTGGCGGTAAGGGCAGACGACCCGTCCTTGACCTTTCCGGCAGGGACTCCGGCATAGATGCCAGGTTCGAGGACGCTGCCGGAGAGGACCACAGCTCCTGCCGCGATGATAGTACCGTCAGGGATCACCGCGTTGTCCAGGACCACAGCCCCCATCCCTACCAGCACATCATTTCCTATTATGGCCCCGTGCACTACGGCATTGTGCCCGACTGACACGTCATTGCCGATTCTGACTTCCGACTTATGGTTTGTAGCATGAAGCACAGCTCCGTCCTGGATATTTACCCTGTCACCCAGAACAATGCTTCCGACATCACCCCTGAGCACCGCTCCATACCAGATGCTGCAGTCTTCGCCCATCGACACATCTCCTGCCAGCACCGCATTCTCGGCTATGAAGGCATTTTTTCCTATGACCGGCTTGCGGCCGTCCAATTCCCTTATGATCATGACTGTACTTTTCTCTGCCACGGACTGTCACTACTGCCAGCCCATGGCAATATTTGCGGCAATCTTGTCCACCAGACGCGTACGGGCCTCGACTGACGCCCATGCAGTATGAGGAGTCATGGACAATCTCTCCTGATGTTTCACCTTGGAAAGAGGATTCGCCACATTCAGTGGCTCTGCAGAATAAACGTCCAGACCTGCTCCGGCTATCACGCCATCATCGACAGCCTTGGCCAGGGCCGCCTCATCGACTATTCCCCCTCGGCCCATGTTCAATATGACGGCCTGAGGTTTCATAAGGGAAAGTTCCTTCTCCCCTATCAGCCCTGCAGTCCTGTCATTCAGAGGGGCATGCACAGAGACCACATCGGAAACGGCCATCAGTTCATCCAGGGGCACACTCGGATAGTCATGACAGTGCGAAGTGCCTGAAGTCGAAAAGTAAATTGCCTTCATTCCGAAAGCCTCCGCCACCTGAGCGACACGATGCCCTATCGTACCCATGCCTACGATGCCGATGGTCTTTCCCGCAAGTTCGAAGAAAGGCAGAGTGACGTCGGTAAAAAGCCCGCTCCACGAATATTTTCCGGACTTGACCTTTCCGTCATAGTATGGCAGATGTCCGATAAGATTCAGCATATGCATGAAAGTACTCTGGACTACGGATTCGGTGGAATACCCGGCAACATTCCTGACAGGAATACCTTTCGATGCCGCATATTCGATATCTATATTGTTCACACCGGTAGCTGCCTCGCAGATAAGCCTGAGATTCGCTCCGGCATCTATCAGCTGTGGAGTCACCCTTACCTTGTTCACGATCAACACATCGCAGTCGGAGACTCTGGCCAGGGCCTCTTCCGGAGAAGAAGTCTGCCAGCACACCAGTTCGCCGAGTCTGGCGATAGGGTCCAATGACACATCGCTGCCCAGTGTGGCAGCATCCAGGAATGTTATCTTCATAATCGTCTGAATTTCCGTATTAAATGATTTCCATATCGGAACTTTTCATCCATCCCTGCCGTCCGTCGGCCAGCTCTATGTTCCTCCAGTCACCCACTTCGTCCAGAATGATGACCTTCGTGCCTTCATGCAATATGAAAAGGTCTGTCGAAGTATCCGAAGAAGGGGAACTCTTCACGGATACTACCGGAACCATGATGACAGCACCGTCTTTCCTCGAATAGTCGGCTTTCTGCCAGAATGCGAACGACACGGACATCACCGTCAGGAGGAAAGCAGCTATCGCCGAGAAGAAGCCTGTCCGTCTGAGGGCCAGCGAAGACGAAAGGAAAAGCAGGAGAAGCGAGACAGCCACCGCCGCCAGGAAAATGAGGGATATGACAGCCCATGTATCCGAATCCAGGATGTAGCACAGATCCCTGGTCCATGTCTTCAGTATGAACTCCGGCACCGGCTCTATCCTGTCCTGGATGAAATCGGAAATGACAGCGATATTGTATCTCGCATCATCGTAGGAAGGGTCCAGCTTCAAGGCCCTCTCATAATAAAGCATGGCTTTGGCCACGTCTCCGGACTTGAACCAGGCATTGCCCATGTTGCAGTACAGGGCCGGCGACTCCAGTCCGAGATTCTCAATGGCCGTGTATATCCCGGCAGCCTCTGCCCATTGCCCCTCGGAATATGCTGCGGATGCTGCGTTGAAAAGCGAATCCACATATGCATCAGCGGCAAAGCCGGACATCGGGAAGCCGAGAAGTACGAGTACCGCCACGACCTTCGCGGCAGCCTGATTCTTACCGTTTTTCATATATGAGTCTATAGATGAAATCACATCCACCGCATCCTGGTAATGCGCGGACATCGCACTGTTTCCCTGATCAGGGGAATACCTGGCGAATTCGCAGGCATCCAGAATGGACAGGAATCTGTCTATGGTGTCAGCGGGGACTCCCCTGCCGCCCAATGCTTCTGAAAACTTCTCTTTCGAATAGTCTGCGACAGACATGTTCAGCTTGTCCGACACATATCCTACAAGAGCCCTGTGGAGTTCGTCATAGAAAGCGGAATAAAGATTCTGCGAAAGGAATTCGGATGCCCTGTGCAGACGCTTGCGCGCCATCTTGGTGGCTCCCCTGTTCTTCGATCCTGCCACATCCGCCCTGCGGGCTGCAAGAGTCCTCAACAGGAAATAAGATGCCGCACCGGCCACGGCTATCAACACCGCCAGTACCCAGAAGAGGACTGATCCGGTGAAGAAATCACCTTTCGGAGCCAGTCTGTGATCCCTGGTGCTGATGAACCTTATGTCCTGATTCAGATTCTGCACTCCCCTCTGGGTGACTCCGGGCATGACAGCGGCTCCGGAGGATTCCGGTTCATTGCCTTTTTTGACAGTAAACGGTATCATTGGAGTCTCTATGGTCACATACCTGTCTGCCTTGATATCATAATAGCTGTACTTGACCGGAGCTATCGCGAAATCGCCTGCGCTGCGCGGGATGAAAGGGAATTCATACGTCTTGCTGCCTGACATTCCAGAGGCCTTGTCCACGGACTCGGACACTTTCGTGTCATAGACCTCGAAATCAGGAGGGAAGACCACATCAGGTTCTTCAAGCAGGGAAACATTGCCGTTCCCTTTGATCGTGACGATCAGAGAAGCCGCATCATGTGTCCTGAGTGAATCCTTGCTCAGTTCCGCAGAGATGCCGAACTGTCCTACCCCTCCCTTGAAGGATGCCGGGGCACCTGCAGGAAGCGGCGAGACATTTATCTTGTAGGAAGGAGTGCTTATGCGCTTGCGGACTGTCCTGTATTCATCGAAGAATTCATCGAATATGCTCACACTGCCGCTGGACACGGTCCTGACATTCACAAGGCAGACCAGTTCAGCGGGATCTACGGTCAGCGTGCCGGACTGCTGCGGTATAAGTATGTATTTCCGCAGGACGGCGGCATTGTAGATCTTGTTGTCCCTGCTTTCGCGATGGAATTCGATATTGGTCGGAGACTCTATCTCCTGATTCCAGAAACCGTTGAAGGACGGGAAACGTGCATCCTCGAAACCGGCGATATTCACTCTCTGGTACAGTTTCAGGGTAGCGACCACCGGCTCTCCCACGACCACATTGCGCTTGCTGAAAGTCATGGAAAGGAAGAGGTTGTCATCAGATATGTCCGTCGAAGACTGGCGGGATTGTCCCGGAGACTGTTGTCTGCCGCTCTGGGCGGAAGCACCTTCGGCGACGACGGTGACATTGACCGGTGAGGTCGACCAGGTCTTGCCCTTGACCGTGATTGTCCCGGCAGGGATCGTGAACGAACCGGTATTTTTCGGCGTCAGGATGTATGTATAGGTAAACTGTGACGATTTCGTCCGCTTGCCGTTTATGATCTGCACACTGGTGGAACGGCCCTGCTGCGGTCCCCAGACCAGCTGGAAATCATCGCCAGGAGACCATTCGAAACCGGACGGGGAATTCTCGCCTTCATAGACGAAGGTCACGTTGAACTGTTCGTCCAGGGAAACGACGCCGGGCACCTCCACCCTAAGCTGGGCAGACATGGCAAGCGCCTGAAACATAACCGTCAATATCAGCAATAATTTCTTCATATCCATATCTTTTTTCTATACCTGGGCCTCCGCTACCAGTTCTTGTCTTTCTGTTTCGACTGGAGCACTGCAGCCTTCTCCTTGTTCACCTTGTCCTGGGTTTCCTTTTCTTTCGCCATGATGGCATTCAGCATCTGCTGGGCGGCCTGTTTGCTTATCTGAGGCTGTGGCTGTGGAGCCTCGCCGCTTCCGCCGTCATTTTCCTGCTCATCCCGGTTCCGGTCGTTCTGATCCTCATTCTGATCCTGATTGTCCTGATCCTGGTTGTCCTGACTGTCCTGGTTCCCATCGTTCCTGTTGTCCTTGTCATCCTGATCATTCTTGTCCTGGTCATTCCGGTCATCCTGCTGCTGGTCATCCTGCTGCTGGTCATCCTGCTGCTGGTTCTGCTGGTTTTCAAGCATTTCCTTCGCATAGATGTAGTTCTCTTTCGCCTCCAGGTCTCCCGGGTTTCTCAGAAGCGACTCCTTGTAGGCATCCACGGCAGCCTGCCAGTCCTTCAGGGTAGCGGCAGTGTTGCCCGAATTGTACCAGTAGTCCGATGCATGTCCGGAGACTTCCGCAGCCTTTGACACCGAATCCAGCACGGATCTGGCTTCCTGCCAGTTCTCCATCCGGTAAAGGGCGTTCGCGAGATTGTATGAAGCGGCGAAAGAAGTGGAATCCCTCAGCAGCGCCTTCTGGTATTCTACGGCAGCCTCCCTGTAATTCCCGTCCCGGAACTCTCTGTTTCCCCTGCGGACATCCCTCCTGTCCGACTCCTGGGCTGATACCCCGGCCGTTCCGGCCAATACCAGCGCCGACACCCAGAATATGTATACTAAATTTTTCATCATCCGATAATAGTTTCAGTTCCTGTCGTCACAATCGGCTATTTCAGCAAATGCCTGCGCGCCTTTCTCTCCCCTATAAGCATCTCCACGGCCAGAAGCGCCAGGGCAATGGCGAAGAAATACATGTACTGCTCGTCGAATTCCTCGAAAACGACGGAGCTGAACATCTCTTCATCCATCCTCTTGATATCGTCCACTATAGGGTTCAGTCCGAATTCACTCATTCCCGCCCGCACATATGCTCCTTTGCCGGCCGAGGCGATTTCCCTCAGTATCTTTTCGTCCAGTTTCGATACGACGATATTGCCGTCCTTGTCTTTCAGCAATTCTCCATGATATGGAATCGGCTTTCCCTCGGAGGAACCGACACCTATGGTGAAAACCTTTATCCCCATCTCCGCGGCCTGCCTGGCCACTGCCACAGGGTCATCCTCATGGTTCTCTCCGTCAGTAATGACTATGATGGCCCGGCTCCGCTCGCTCTGGTTGCTGAAGCTTCTGATACAGGTGGTCAGGGCTTCGCCCAAAGCCGTTCCCTGGATAGGGACGGATTCGGTATTGATGCTGTTAAGGAACATCTTGGCCGAAGCATAGTCGGTAGTGACCGGCAGCTGCACGAAAGACGTTCCGGCGAAAACCACGAGTCCTATCCTGTCATCACGGAGTTTGTCCACCAGGCTGGATATGGCCAGCTTGGCCCTTTCCAGACGGTTCGGTGAATAGTCTTCCGCCATCATGGAATTCGACACATCGAGGGCAATCATGATTTCCACGCCCTTGATGTTCCGTTCTTTCAGTTTGGCGCCTATCTGAGGACGTGAAAGTCCGATGACGAAGAAGAAAAAGGCCACGGCGAAAAGCGTCACCCTCACCCAGCCCTTCGATGAGGATACCGAGGGCATGAGCTCCTTCACCAGCACCGGATCACCGAGTCTGGAAAGACGTCTTTTCCTGAAATGCCTCATCACGGCATAGGCCACGAAGAAAAGCGGCACCAGCAGGAGCAGAATCAGATATTGTGCTTGGGCAAAATTAATCATAATCCGAAAATCTTAAGGTAATCTTCTCAGTACAAACACCCTGAGTATGAATTCCAGAAGCAGGGCAGCCAAAGCCACGAGTGCATAGACTCCGAACAGTTCCTTGTATACGGGAAAACTGTCCACAGTGGTCTTCACTTTTTCCATCTTGTTGATTTCGCTGTAGATTTCCATGAGCTTGGTGTTGTCCGTAGCCCTGAAATACTGGCCGCCTGTAGTCTCTGCTATCTCTTTCAGCAAGTCTTCATCGATTTCCACCTGGACTTTCTGTATGTCCACACCCCACGGCGTCATCACAGGATAAGGTGCCATGCCTCTGGCTCCCACACCGATGGTATACACTCTCACACCGTATGTCTTCGCTATCTGCGCAGCCATCTGCGGACTTATCTCTCCGGCATTGTTCACTCCGTCTGTCAGCAGAATCACCACACGGCTCTTCGCATCCGAATCCTTCATCCTTGCCACGGCAGTGGCGAGACCGTTTCCTATGGCAGTACCGTCTTCTATGAGATCTGTCTGGACCTCCTTCATCAGGTTTATGAGAGTGGAGCGGTCGGTGGTCATCGGACATTGCGTAAAGCTTTCACCTGCAAAGACCACTATCCCGATCCTGTCGTACGGACGCTGGGCGATGAATTCTATAGCGATGTCTTTGGCGGCACTCAGTCTGTCAGGAGTGAAATCCCTCGCAAGCATACTGGTGGACACGTCCATGGTCAGCATGATGTCTATACCCTCGGAATCCACCCGTTCTATCTCGCCGGCAGACCTCGGTCTGGCTATGGCTATGATGATCATGACGAGTGCCAGTATTCTCATCAGGAACGGCAGATGCCTCAGGATTCCGTAAACGGACTTTCCTGATTTCCGCCACGGGACTATGGTGGAGACTCTCAGATGCGGCGCCCTCTTCCTCCACTCAAGATACACATAATGCAATATCAGCAGGAAAGGAAGCAGTTCCAGCCACAGCAGTCTTGGATATTCGAAAAACATGGTCTATTCCTCCTCTTTCCCTGTAAGCGGCTTGCCGTCCATATCCTGCTGCTGTCCGTCCGAAGGTGCTGCAGCCGACTCGGCATCCAGTTCTTCCTGATATGTCATGGTTACGAACTTCACTGCAGACGGGACTGCGGAAGCATTCTCCTGCTGCGATGCGACATATTTTGCAAATTTCACATAATCCGCCCTCTCGAAAAGGTCTCTGGCCTCTTCATAGAGATCCGGTCTGATGTCCTTGTCTTTCAGACTGTCGAAAATTTCCTTCGTGGTCATCTCCATGGCGGAGACACCGTATCTGGATACGATATATTCCCGCAGCGCGTCAGTGACTCCGGAGTAGAATGTCTTCTGCTTTTCAGGGGCCCAGAAGGAATCGCCCCTGAACTTGTCCAGTTTCTTCAGTGCCCGGATATGCGCCGGTTCCCTGGCGGCTTCGGCCCCGGACTTCTTCCGGAAATATTTCCTGGTGAAATACAAGGCTGCCAATATGACAAGAAGAAGGACAACGGCTCCGGCCAGATACGGGAATACTTCACGGAATTCCACAGGATACTGGATCTGACCTTTTATATCATGAATCTGAAAGGAAGCCGTATCCACCGGCATGGTCCTCACATCCAGAACCTTCGGTGCAAAAGCCAGAGTATCGGCAACTCCGTCCGGAGAGATTCTGACGATATACACCGGAGGCAGCTCATATTTACCCTCATCGAAAGACGTGATCGTCACGCTCCCCCTTATGTCCAGTTTGGACGGCGCTTTCCTGCGACCCTTATGCACATCCAGGGTATCCAGAGTCCACGGCGACACTATCTCCACCCCGGGACAGAAACCTTTGGAATAATCCGGAAACATGAAACCTGTCCCTTCTTCCACACCGTGCAGCTCGAAACCGTATTCCAGCTGGTCGGCCACGAGCACCGAATCTCTGGGCTGGAGCTGCTCCAGAAAAGCTTCTCCGGCCGGCACCACGGTCGTGGAGTCCTGGGCATGGACCGCAGCCGGAAACAGGAAAACTCCGGCAGCCAATCCAAGCATAGATATTCTGATATTTCTGAAAAACATATTATCTGGTTTGGAAAAAGGCCATGAGGCCTTTTACATAATCGCTGTCTGTGGAAATGCTGACATTGTCCACCTTGTATTTGAGGAAAAGCCGTGAAGCGGCCGCAGAAAGGTCAGTGAACCATTTTGCGTAGGCCGCACGCATTTTCCTGGAAGAAGTGTTTATCCATGCAGTCTCCATGGTCTCGGAATCCTTCGCATGGATCAGGCCCACATCCGGAAGCGTCCGTTCCCGGGGATCATGGACTTCGATGACCGAAAGGTCATGCCTGTTCACTGCCACTTTCAGGGCATCTTCATAATTCGGAGCCCCGTCACTATCGACATCAAGCAGGTCTGACAGCAGGAATGCCGTACATCTCTTCTTGATGGCATTGGTGAGGAAGCGCAGCGCCTCACTTATGTCAGTGCCGTTGTGTTCAGGCTCGAACTCCAGAATCTCGCGGATGATATGGAGCAGATGGCTCCTTCCTTTTTTCGGCGGTATGAATTTCTCCACCCTGTCGCTGAAAAAGAGGGCTCCTACCTTGTCGTTGTTTATGATGGCGGAAAAGGAAAGCACGGCTGCTATCTCCGCTATCATGTCGCGTTTGTTCTGTCCTGAAGTTCCGAAAAGACCGGAGCGGCTGATATCTATCAGCAGGACCACTGTCATCTCCCTCTCTTCCTCAAAAACTTTTATGTAAGGGGAACGCATCCTGGCCGTGACATTCCAGTCCATATTCCGGACATCGTCCCCGAACTGGTATTCCCGGACTTCACTGAACGTCATTCCGCGCCCCTTGAACGCCGAATGGTATTCCCCGGCAAAAATCTGATGCGAGAGAGCCCTGGTCCTGATCTCTATCTTCCTGACCTTCTTCAGAAGATCATTTGCATCTTTTCTTTCCATTATGGAACCTCGACTGCATTTATTATTTCAGCTATGATATTTTCCGGAGTGACGTTTTCAGCCTCAGCCTCGTAGGTAAGGCCTATCCTGTGACGCAGGACTTCGTTGCATACCGCCCTGACATCTTCCGGAATCACATAACCTCTTCTCTTGATGAAGGCATAGGCCTTCGATGCCATGGACAGGGAAATGCTGGCTCTCGGAGAACCTCCGTACGCTATGAGGTCGGAAAGTTTCCCGAGGCCGTAATCCGCAGGAGTCCTTGTGGCATACACCAGATCCACTATATACCTCTCTATCTTCTCGTCCATGTAGACATCACGCACCACCTCGCGGGCCTTGATGATATCTTCAGGCTTGAGCACAGGACTGGCTTTCGGGAAAGTTCCGGAATTGTTCATCCTGACGATAAGCTTCTCTTCTTCCTTTTTAGGATAGCTGACCACGACCTTCAGCATGAAACGGTCCACCTGCGCCTCAGGAAGAGGGTATGTGCCTTCCTGCTCGATAGGGTTCTGCGTCGCCATCACAAGGAACGGCTCCGGAAGCTTGAAGGTTTCGTCCCCGATGGTCACCTGCCTCTCCTGCATCGCCTCAAGCAGTGCCGACTGGACTTTGGCCGGAGACCTGTTGATCTCGTCCGCAAGCACGAAATTCGCGAAGATCGGACCTTTCTTTATCTGGAACTGCTCGCTTTTCTGTGAATAGATGAGAGTTCCTATCACATCTGCAGGCAGAAGGTCAGGAGTAAACTGGATACGGCTGAACCTGGCATCTATGGCGGAAGCCAGAGTATTTATGGCGAGAGTCTTGGCCAGTCCCGGTACACCCTCAAGCAGGATGTGTCCGTTTGCCAGAAGTCCGATAAGAAGATTTTCCACAAGATGTTTCTGGCCCACTATGACCTTGTTCATTTCCATCGAAAGGATGTCTACGAAAGAACTTTCCTGCCTGATGCGGTCATTCAATTCCTTGATGTTTATATTGTCCATAAAATATTAATATTTATTTTTGCACACAGTTTGCAAATTTAATCAATATTCCCTTTAAGTCAATGAGATATTCGATAAGACTCTCCTACGACGGTGCAGGTTTCCGCGGCTGGCAGATACAGCCGGACGGAACGACTGTACAGGGGGCTCTTCAGAAAGCACTCTCGCTGGTTCTGGGAGAAGAAATCACAGTCACCGGAGCCGGACGCACCGACACTGGAGTCAATGCAGTGAACTACATCGCCCATTTCGAAGTGGACGGGCAAATGACTGCCGAACCGGGGGCCTTGACATACAAATTAAATGCCATTTTGGGTAAGGGTATCACAGTCCATGAGATAGCCCCTGCCGGAAATGAATTCCATGCCAGATTCTCCGCAGTCTCCAGGGAGTACCGATACTTCCTGCACCTGAAAAAAGACCCGTTCATGGGAAGGTTTTCATGGTACTGCAAGTTTCCCCTTGACATGGAAGCCATGAATCTGGCCGCTTCTTTCCTGACCGGGACACACGATTTCAGCTGCTTTGAAAAAAAGGGAGGGAACAACAGGACCTCTGTCTGCACCATCCATGAGGCCGGATGGGAAAGCTACACTCCGGACCACGTCCGGCTGCTGGGATACCCCGGTAACGAGGGAGACTATCTGGTCTTCACCGTCAGGGCCGACAGGTTCCTGAGAAACATGGTCAGAGCCATAGTCGGTTCGCTGATAGATGTAGGACGGGGGAAATGCAGTCCCGAATGGTTCGCCTCGCTTATCGGCTCGGCCGTCCGCTCCGATGCAGGCGAATCCGTCCCCGGACATGCCCTGTTTCTCAGCAAAGTAGAGTATTGGCACGGAGATTGACCGATACATGCTCCGCTTGTAAAAGACCGGTCATGCTGACAAAATGTCAGTAAGACCGTCCAAACCAAAAAGGAAACCATTATTATGAAGGAATTCAAAGACATTTTATCTCCATCCGGCACTGAAGTGAACATCATACCGGTATTGCAGGGAGACGGATTCATGAAAATAGACGAGTCAGAACTTCCTGATTCCCTCCCGTTGCTTGCGCTGAGGAATGCCGTACTGTTTCCAGGGACAATATATCCCATAACCATAGGAAGAGAGAAATCCATCAAGCTCATAGAAGATGCTGAAAAGAACAACTCATTCATCGGGGCCGTACCGCAGAACGACATTTCCGTGGAAGACCCGAAGAAGGAGGATCTGTACGGATTCGGCACCGTGGCCAAAATACTGAAGACTCTGGAGATGCCAGACGGCACCATCACTGCCATTTTGCAGGGATTCAAGAGGTTCAGCCTGGACGCGGTCACCGAATACGAGCCGTATATGCTCGGACTCGTGCACTACCTGAACGACACGGCACCTGACTCGAATGACAAAAATGTCAGGATGATAGCCGAGTCCCTGAAAGAGAAGGCCATCTCCATCATACGGATGTCGTCATTCGTATCGAAGGAAGCCGCAGCGGCCCTGAAATCCATCGACGGGTTCGAGTTTCTGGTGAATTTCATCGCCACTACCATAGAAGTGGAGAATTTCGACGACAAGATCCAGCTCCTGCAGTACGGAGACCTGAAACAAAGGGCCATGAAACTTCTGGCAGTGCTCGACACGCAGATCGAGCTTCTGAAAATCAAGCAGGACATAAACCAGAAGGTCAAGATGGAAATCGACCAGCAGCAGAGGGAATACTACCTGAACAGCCAGCTGAAGACCATCCAGGAGGAACTTGGAATGGACGAGATGGAAGACTTCGAGAAATTCCGCGCCCGTGCAGAAGAAAAACTGTGGCCGGCCGCCGTCCAGGAGATATTCGAGAAGGAAATGGCCAAACTCGAAAGATACAATCCGAGTTCTCCTGACTACAGCATCCAGTACAACTACATACAGTTCATGCTGGATCTGCCGTGGGGAGAGACCTCCCAGGACAATCTGGACCTGAAACATGCGCAGAAAGTACTGGACGAGGACCATTTCGGACTGGAGAACGTGAAGGAGAGAATCATAGAGTATCTGGCCGTCCTGAAACTGAAAGGCGACATGAAATCCCCGATACTGTGTCTGTACGGCCCTCCGGGAGTCGGAAAGACCAGTCTGGGCAAATCCATTGCGCGTGCGCTCGGCAGGAAATATGTCAGGATAGCGCTGGGAGGCGTGCATGACGAATCCGAAATCAGAGGACACCGCAAGACTTACATAGGAGCTCTTCCAGGCAGGATACTGAACGCCATAAACAGGGCCGGGACTTCGAATCCGGTCATTGTACTCGACGAGATAGACAAACTCAGCACGGACATCAAGGGTGACCCGTCATCGGCATTGCTGGAAGCCCTCGACCCGGAGCAGAACACGACTTTCCATGACAACTATCTGGACATCGACTACGACCTGTCGAACGTACTGTTCCTGACCACGGCAAATACCACGGCCACCATCCAGCCTGCCCTGCGCGACAGGATGGAAATGATAAACGTGACCGGATATCTGGCCGAGGAAAAGATGTCCATAGCCAAGGACTACCTGATACCGCGCCAACTGAAAGAGCACGGTCTGGACAAGAAACAGCTGCGGATCGACAAGGGATGCCTTGAGAAAATCATCAGCGACTATACCCACGAATCCGGTGTGCGCGGTCTGGAGAAACAGATAGCGAAGATAGCCAGGGTGACAGCCAAGAAGATCGCCCTCGAAGAGGATTATCCGAAAGTCCTGAAGAAGGAGAACCTGAAGGAATATCTCGGGCTGCCGACCGCATTCCACGACATGCAGAAAGGCAATGAAGCTCCGGGAGTGGTGACAGGGCTGGCATGGACCGAGCTGGGCGGCGAAATACTCTTCATAGAAAGCTCCATCAGTAAGGGCAAGGGGAACCTGTCCATGACGGGAAACCTGGGAGACGTGATGAAGGAGTCGGCCACCATAGCCTACCAGTACATCAAGGCCCATCCGGAAATCGCGGGTCTCACATCCGAGGAATTTGCAGAGAAGGACATACACATACATGTACCGGAAGGTGCCGTACCTAAGGACGGGCCGTCAGCCGGCATCACCATGGTCAGCTCCATGATATCCGCCCTGAGGAAACAGCAGGCCAAAAGCGGCATAGCCATGACCGGCGAAATGACGCTGAGAGGACGGGTGCTCCCTGTAGGAGGTATCAAGGAAAAGATTCTGGCAGCCAAAAGAGCCGGAATACACACCATCATCATCTCCGAAGACAACAGGAAAGACATAGAAGACATCAAGGAAATCTATGTGAAAGGCCTGACTTTCGTCTACGTGAAGACCATTGACGACGTCATAAACTGCATATTCTGAGAGGAATGGACGTAAAGATAGAACAAAGCTGGAAGGAAGCGCTTCAGGAAGAGTTCGGGAAACCGTACTTCGAATCCCTGGTGAGCTTCCTTCACCATGAAAAGGCGGCCGGGAAAACGATCTATCCTCCCGGCCCTGCCATTTTCAGGGCATTCGAACTGACACCTGCAGACAAGGTGAAAGTCGTGATACTCGGACAGGATCCGTACCATGGTGCCGGACAGGCCATGGGACTCTCCTTTTCCGTACCGGACAACATACCAGCCCCTCCTTCCCTGAAGAATATCTTCAAGGAGATACATGATGATCTGGGCATCACCATGAGCGGACGTCCGAATCTGGAAAAATGGGCCAGACAGGGGGTGCTCCTGCTGAATGCCTCGCTCACAGTACAGGCAGGAATGCCGAACTCGCACAGCAATATAGGCTGGACGGAATTCACGGATGCGGTCATACGCTGGCTTTCCGGACATCGCGAAGGCATCGTATTCCTGCTCTGGGGCAGTTATGCCAGGGCGAAAAGAGCCCTGATAGACACGTCCCGGCACCATGTTCTGGAAGCGGCGCATCCATCACCTCTCGCACGAGGGGCATTCTTCGGCTGCAGGCACTTCTCCAGGACCAACGAGATACTGGCAAAGGAAGGGCTGGAGCCGATAGACTGGCAGCTGTAAACTGCAAGGCCCTCCACGAAAAACGATTTACAGGAAAAGACCATGAAACGTACAGCACTCTTCCCCGGCTCATTCGACCCGTTCACCGCAGGCCATCTGAACATTCTCAGACGCGCACTGACGATGTTTGACGAAGTCGTGGTAGCCATAGGCATAAACATCGACAAGAGAGGCCACTTCTCCACAGAACGCAAGATAGAAATCATCAGGCAGGCCACGGCCGGACTCGAAGGGGTCAGCATCACGAAATACGACAGCCTCACCGTGGATATCTGCAGGGAACTCGGCATCAGACATATTGTCAGAGGTGTCAGGAACATGATAGATTTCGAAACGGAACGCTCCATAGCCGACGCAAACCGCAGGCTCGCGCCGGAAATAGATACCATCATCATCCCTACGGCCCAGGAATTCGCCCACATCTCATCTACGGCAGTCCGCGACCTTATCAAACACGGCGGGGACACCTCCCTCTTCGTTCCGGAAGGGGTCGACATAAACCTGCTCAAATCGGAATGAGAACAGGATTCCTGACCATAATCATTTCAGTGACAGCCCTGCTGTCAATAGAGCTGACCGCTTCCGCACAGCTTGACACTGCCGTGACCAATGCCCTCGGAGCAAAACTCGACGAATACATGGACATCCTCGGGACAGAGCCGGCTGATGTCAAATGCGGAGAAGCCGACTTCCTGATAGGCAGTTGCTCCGACTCTCTCGTAAGGCAATTCACCGCCATGAGGCTCTTCCGTCACTTCATGGAATCCAAGCTGATGGGAGACGAATCCGTGGCCATACACATATTCGACAACTGGTTCTCCGACGGGAAAGTGAAGATGCCGGACGAAACGGATTTCATGAGTGCCAGGATATTCGCTGAATTCAACAGACAGAGTCTGATAGGGAACAAAGCCCCTGAGCTCTATCTGGAAGACATCTCCGGCTCCTATGTCAGCCTGTTCGGAGACGGAAAACGGAATGACAGGCCGTCAATTCTCTTTTTCTATGACAGCGGCTGCGCCACATGCAAGATGGAAAGCATCATGCTGCGAAGCCTGCTGAACGGAACGGAATATCCCGTAGACCTGTATGCCGTCTACACCGGGCAGTCCCGTGAAGGCATGGAGGAATTCATATCCGGATACCTCTGCATTTCAAATCCGCAGGTAAGGGTCCGGTATCTGTGGGACCCGATGTCCGTTTCGGACTTCCAGATGAAATACGGCATACTGCAGACACCCGGCATTTTCCTGGTCACGCGGGACGGGACCATCGCAGGACGGAAGCTTGATGTCCGGGCGCTGGAGCGGCTGATGGAAATCCACTGCAAGCCATACGAATACGGAGGCCCTGAATCCTCGGCATTCTACGACGAAGTTTTCGCGGTCTACGCAGGACATCCCGGCTGCGATGATGTCAAAAGCATCTGTGACGCCATAGCGGCAAAGACACTGGAAAAGAAGGACACACTGCGGTTCAGACAGATGACAGGGGATCTCATGTACTGGCTCGGGGCCTCGCGGGGAGAAGGAGTGAAATGCGGGCTGGACTACCTGATAGACAGATATATTGACGGGAAACCGGCTGTATGGACTTCCTCGGAGGATTCGCTGAAGATATTGTCCTATTCTGAAATTCTAAGCGACCTGTCAGGCATGTCCCCTGTCGGAGAAAGGCTTCCTGCGATCAAGGTGACAGGAGTGATGAAACACGGGGAAAACGGGAAAGTTAAAGCCATACGCCTTGACAGGCTGCGCGGGACCACCCTGATATTCCATACCGAAGGATGCGGATTCTGTGCAGCGGAACTGGCCGCAGCAGACTCATTGGCGTCAGCCGACAGAAAATCAAGGTTTTTTCTGGTCGATATCGACGAAGTCATGAATACCGACCCGGATACGGCCTATGCCCTGTTCGGGAAATTCGATCTGACTGTAATGCCTTATATTACCGAGACGGACAGGAAAGGACTCGTCATACGGAAATACGTGTCCCTGACCCTCTGATCAAGCCTGTTTCTGCCTCCTTGACAATATGACGCGGACAGCCAGTGCGGCCAGAATCAGCCAGAAGACAAAAGTGCAGACCCTGCCGGTGATGTCCCCGTTCCTGACGAAAAATGTCAGTTCGTCATTGAGGTTTATGCTGCCGTGCATGACAGCCGGCTTCCACCACTGTGAAGTTTCCAGAATGTCACCCCTCTGGTCTATGAATGCGGAGATGCCGGTATTTGCACACCTGGCTATGCTGCGGCGCGTCTCGACGGCCCTGAGCGAGGCATATCTGAGATGCTGTCTGTAGCCGGGAGTATTTCCCCACCATGCATCGTTCGTGATGATGGTCATGGCCCTGGCGCCTTTCTTCACATATCCGGTATAATATTCTCCATAGACAGACTCATAGCATATGGCGCAGCCCACAGGTATTTCAGTGCCGTCTGTCCCGCGGACATGAAGTACGGAAACCGAGTCCTGGCCTATGCATCTGCCCATGACACCGCCGAGCATGTCATCAATGGGGCAGAAAATGGCGGGATACGGCGTCATTTCCACTGCGACGACGAGCTTGTTCTTGTGAAAGATTTCGGGATGTCCGTTCCCGTCCGTCATGATGGCGGAATTGTGGGACTCCACCCATCTGCCGTCACGGATCCGTCTGGCCGTATGTGAAGGCCGTTCTTCCGAACTGATATACGTATGCGATGAGGCGCCGAACAGGATGCTGACACCCGGATAGTCTTTCAGAAAGGTATCGAAAAGCCTGAGTGTACGGCTGTAATGCAGGTCATTTGTCACCACGTCATTCGTGAAAGTCTCGGGAGCCAGCACCAGAAGAGACCCGACGGACAATGTGTCGTTTTTCCGGTCTTTCAGGGCACTCTCGGCCTGGGAGATGAAGACGGCGTTCTGCTGTGCCTGGGTCATCGCCTCGAACTTGTGATAAGGGTCGATATTAGGCTGGACTATGACTACATCCAGAGGTTCCGTCTTTTCCTCATAGGTACAGTATATGACATGGGAAACTGCAAACGGGACGATCAGCAGGACCGCGCACCCGGTGACGGCCGCTATCTTGGCTTTCATGTTGAATTTCATGGCCCAGCTGCCGTCAGACAGTGCCACGAGGATGCCGAACAGGGACAGATTCGACATCCATATCCAAAGCGAACCTCCCAGAGAACCGGTAAATTCATACCACTGCACGGATCTGACGCTGCCCGCGAAAGCATTTCCCAGCACAAGCCACGGCCATGATATGTCGGCGTCGAAATAGGCCCTTTCCCATGCAATCCACATCACCATCAGCAGTATATAGGGCAGCACGCCCCTGAAATACCTCTTGCTGAACCTGAAGACTCCGAAGATGACGGACATCTGGAACGCATTCGCAAAGACGGCGAACAGGCCTCCGCCTATCGTGGCATTGCAGACCCAGAATGTCGTGAAGGCATTCCACAAGACGAACGAAAGGTAATGCCATACCCAGAAGTGCCTGTAACCTGACAGCGTGGCTATCCTGTCCATCATCAGCAGCGGCAGGAAAGCCGCCAGCGATATGAAACCGAGATGCGGCACAAGGAAAGGCAGCGACATCAGCACTGCAAAAGCCAGGGAGAAGCAGGAAAAAAGCAGATTCGTATTCTTTCTCATCGCATTCGCGTTGGTTTTGACTGCAAAAATACTAGTTTTTTCAATATTTGCAGAACTGAATGAACAAATTAGTATCTTTGTAGGATTTACGAAACCGATAAGGACTGACGTGGACTCGATGTTTCTGGATATTGTCAAGGGATTTGCCATAGGCATATGTGCGTCTGCCCCTGTGGGGCCGATAGCCATTCTCGTCATACAGAAATCCCTGAGCAAGGGACACAAGGCCGGATTCATCACGGGAATGGGAGCATGCGTTGTGGACACGGTATTCTCCATCATAGCCATATTCGCATTGGCGGCAGCCGAAAAACTGATAAATGATCACAGGGAACTCATACTTCTGGCCGGGGGTTTCGTCGTCACCATACTCGGATGGAAGATGAGCACTTCCGATCCGTTCAGGAAACTCAAGGCCAGAGAAAATTCAGGGCAGGCGATTTCAGTCACGGATTTCATCCAGGCAGTGGCGATGGGGCTTTCGAACCCTGGAGCGATATTCGTGATATTCGCCCTTTTCGCCTTTTTCGGCATCGGCCCTCTGGACCGCTCGGACTGGAGAGTGGCACCGATCATCATCTCGGTAAGCCTGGGATCGGCCTTCTACTGGTTTGCAGTCACATGGCTGCTGAGCCACTTCCGCAAAAGATTCAGGCTCCGCACCATATTATGGATAAACAGGCTTACGGGAGCCATAATAGTCATCATCGGGCTGGGACTTCTGGGTGAAGGCCTGTTCAGAATAGTATTCATGGGTGCCAGCCTGTTCTGACACCTGACAGACAGAAAAAAACTTGTAATTATGAGCATAAGGAAATTCTTATTCAACCGGATAACTGCCAATGTCTTTGCAGGCATAGTACTGATATTCGCATTGGTACTGGGCACCAGAGTGATGCTGGACAAAGTCACGAGACACAACCATGAAATCACCGTCCCGGACCTTACGAACATGAGTCTGGATGAAGCTGCAAAAGTGGTGTCAGCAAACAGGATGAAACTGGAAGTCATAGATTCCGTATATGTGAGGAGAATGGGCAAGGGGCTGATATACAGGCAGAATCCGCAAGCAGGGAGCAAGGTCAAGGAAGGCAGGAGAATCCTCCTGACCATCAATGCCGTGAATGCGAAAAAAGTGATGATGCCGAACCTTATAGGCTATTCCATGAGACAGGCCAAGGCCGAAATCCTGTCAAAGGGGCTGCAGATAGGAAGGCTCGAATACGTGTCGGACATAGCTACCAACAACGTGCTGAAGCAGCTGCATGACGGAGCGGAAATCGCGCCCGGAACCATGATAGAAAGCGAATCCAGGATAGACCTTGTACTCGGACTGAACAATGACGACTGCGTGACCTATGCTCCCGTGGTCACAGGCATGAAGTTCAGGAACGCAGTGGAAGCCATACACGACAATTCCCTGAATGTAAAGGACATCGTCTTCGATGAGACGGTCACCGACTATTCCGATTCGCTGAATGCCGTGGTCTACAGGCTGGACCCTGACTATGGTGAGACTCCGCTGCTGATGGGAATGGACATTTCCCTGTATCTGACTACAGACATTTCCAAAGTCCCGGTACCTGAGGAGGAAGAAGAAACTGAAGAAAATACGGAAATCAGATGACCAGAAAGATATTCGACATCGATGACGAGCTCCTGGACATGACCGGGCCTGAGATATCGGAAGACGACTCCGATGACGTGGATGACGAACAGCGTGAAATGTTCGAGCATTTCAGGCTGGAACTGGACAAGGGACAGACTCCGATGCGCGTGGACAAATATATGGCCACCCATCTGGAGAATACGTCCAGGAACAGGATACAGCTGGCCATCAGGCAGGAATACGTGAAGGTAAACGGCAAGACTGCCAAGGCGAACTGCATCGTGCGTCCCGGAGATGTCATTTCCTTTGTCATGCCGTACCAGAGGAGAGGACTGGAAATACTCCCGGAGAACATTCCACTGGACATAGTATACGAAGATGATGACCTCCTCGTAGTGAACAAGAAGGCCGGCATGGTGGTCCATCCGGGCCACGGACATTTCTCCGGCACTCTGGTAAATGCCCTCGCATTCCATTTGGGAATCAGCCAGGGGCCGGACGCCGAAGACGAAAGAATGGGAGTCCTCGTGCACAGGATAGACAAGGATACTTCAGGACTGCTGGTAGTCGCGAAGAATGACGAAGCACAGCTGGATCTTGCAAAACAGTTTTTCGTACACTCCATAGACAGGAGATACGTAGCCGTAGTCTGGGGAAACCTGAAAGATGACGAGGGTACGATCACCGGCAATATCGGCCGTGACCCGAACGACAGGATGAGATTCAAGGTCTTTCCGGAGGGGGACTGCGGGAAACATGCCGTCACCCATTATAAAGTGCTGGAGAGGTTCGGTTTCGTGACCGTAGTCGAATGCAGGCTGGAAACGGGAAGGACACACCAGATAAGGGTTCATTTCAACTGGATCGGACATCCGCTGTTCAACGATGACAGATATGACGGTTCCGAAATACGGAAAGGCACGATTTACGCAAAATACCGCCAGTTCATCGAAAACTGTTTCAGAATCATGCCGCGTCAGGCGCTCCACGCCAAAACCCTTGGATTCATCCATCCGAGGACAAAAGAGCATCTTCTGTTCGACTCCCCTCTCCCGGAAGACATGAAGGCACTCATAGAGAAATGGCGAAACTATGTAAAAAGCGGAGTGTCGGACGAGCTCGTCTGACACTCCGCTTTTTACCGACGGACTGAAGACATCAGCGTCTTCCGTGCGGAGGTGGCCCCATCGGACCACGCCCTCCCGGACCCCGGCCTCCCTGCGGACCGCTGAAATTACCGAAACGGTATGTCAGCGACACCATGATATATCTTCCGAGGGTATTGTTCCTGGTCTCCAGGTGATAGTTCGACTCATCCGTCACCGACAGATTCTTCGACTGGTTGAAGATATCATATGCCTTCACCGCCAGTGTCAGCCTGTCTTTCAGAAGCAGCTTGTTCACCTCCGCATTGAGAATGAACTCGTCTTCCTGAGGGGTGGTATAGCCGTTGTACCAGTTGTAGTCCAGACCGGATATCAGATTCACTCCCCCAGGTATGGTCCAGTTCACGGAAGCATCCACCTGGTTGTTCCACGTAGGCTTCTGGTTGTATGAGGCGATCGTATACCACGACTTGGACATGCGCGTCCTCCCTCCGATATTGACTTCTACGACATCATTCCTGAATGTAAAGCGCAGTCTCTGGGTAAAGCTCAGGCTTTGTGTCCTGTTCTCGGTGAACATCTCGTCTTTCCTGTCAGAGAAATCCTGCATGAATCTGTCGTAGTCGAACTCGGCATTCCGGCTGTCATAATACAGCCCGGTATCGAACCCTCCGGTCTTGCCGATATATGAATTGGATTCATTGTATCTGGCATAGGTCATCGAGAATACGGAAAACTTGGAATCCTTCGCAAACGGGGAATTGACCATCACACGGCCGTCTACAGAACCGGAAACGGGTCCGTTTACAGGAATGGAATACTGTGCACCGTTTTCATCATACCACTGGGCATTCACTATCGGGCTCTGGACAAGACTTCCGCCGAAGCGGCCGTGTATCGACATGAATGTCTCCTTGTCCGTATAGCCGAACATTGCCCTTATGTTATGATTGAAGTACGGTATCAGATACGGGTTTCCCAACGAGACGTTCAGAGGGTCGGAATTGTCCGGAACGGGCATCAGCTGGGAAGTCGAAGGCTGGGACGAACGGCCGAAATAGAACATCCGGACATTCGTGTTGTCATCGATATCGTATGAAAGCATGGCCTGGGGCGACCAGTTGAGGACCAAAGTGTCGTAGACTTCTCCGTTCGTCTCGTTATAGGTGTCGGTAGGCCTGAGTGCGGCTCCCAGCTGGGCTCTCAGCTTTTCTTTCTGGTACATGAAATTGAGTCCTGCGCTCTGGTTCACATACCTGTTGACGATATTGTTCGAATAGATATCGTCATACACCTCTCCTGACGGGTCATAGGCCAGATGGCCGTTTTCCAGATCAAGCAGATCAGAGACAAGGCCTCCGCTGTTGTACGTGTCCTTGACAGACATACTCTTGTTCCAGCTGTAGGAATAGTTCGCTTCCAGATAGAAGTCATGTCCGAGAGGTTCGGTATATACCACCCTTCCCGTCATGGAATAGTTTCTGGAATCCTGGTCGAAACGCTGGTTTATCACACTGTCCTTAGGCGTGTCCAGCTCGAATGTCCTGGTCAGAGACTGGTTATAGCCCAGCAGTGAGTTGTTGCTGAATCTGTAGTTGAACATCACGGAGAGCGTCCTGCCCGGTTTTCCGAGTCTCTGGCGGAAAAGCAGGAATCCGTTCGTGGTCCAGTTCCTGTTCGCTCCGCGGTTCTCGTTGAAACCGAGGTTCGTGGTATCTCTCTCAGAATCCATCTCGCTCAGGGTCAGGAAATCGGAATACTCGGTATAGCCTCCGTTTCCGAAATTGAACTGAGGTTCGAACAGTATGGATGTATTCTCGCTGAACTTGTGGTCGAGCCTTATCCCGAAACGGTGACCGTCCGAGTTCGAGATATTGTAGCCGTCATTGTCATAGATGAGCAGGCTGCCGTCATCCATATATGTGGTTCTGGAACTCTGTTCTTCCACATCAGTCCTGGAACCGCCGTACATATAGTTCCCGTTCAGCTCCATATCGCCGTCGAGGAGGTCGAAAGCCCCGTTCGCGCCGGCCATCCACGATGAAGTGATGCCGTTCCGGCCCCATCCGCCTGTACCGCGGCCGAATCCCCTGGAACCCCTCATGGTCTGCATCATGCTTCCGGCGACATCATTGAAACCGCGGTTGTTCGTATTGTTCGCATTCAGGATGATGCTCAGCTGGCTGTTCTCCGAAAAACGTCCGGCCATTCCCGCCGCCTGGTACCGCCATCCGTCCTTTGCAGGAGCCAGTCCGTCAGTATAATAGCCCTTGTCGGGCAAATCATGTCCGCCGCCGGCCATCACATTTCCGAACCAGCCGTCCATCATTCCTTTTTTGACCGAAAGGTCAATGACGGTTTCTTCGTCTCCGTCATCGATACCTGTAAACTCCGCCTGCTCCGATTTCTTCTCGACGACACGCACTTTCTCGATGATTTTTGCCGGAATATTCTTGGTCGCAAGCTGAGGGTCATCCAGAAAGAACTCCTTTCCGTCGATCATGACTTTGGTGATAGTCTCCCCGTTCGCAGTGATGGACCCGTCGGATCCCACTTCCACGCCGGGAAGTTTTTTCAGCAGTTCCTCCAGCATGTCATTGTCGGATGTCTTGAACGACGATGCACTGTACTCCACCGTATCTTTCTTGACGATGATGGGATTTCCTATGGCCGTGACACTGGCAGCCTCCAGGACTTCCACGTCGGGCTCCATGCCGATTTCACCCAGGTCCACGGATTTGTCTATCCTGATTTCCTTCTCGTAAGTCTTGTAACCCATCAGTTCCGCCTTCAGGATATAAGTACCCTTGACCACTACCGAAAGCTGTGCGACACCTTCCGCCGTACTGAGAATATAGCCCGACGCGGTATCATGCCCCTTGAGGGTGATGGAAACCGTGGCGAATCCGACAGGATCCTTGGTCGAAGCATCAGAAAGCTTCATTTTTACGGACATACGGGGCTGGGCACCGAGAGACAAAGCCAGAAACAGCATGAAAGATGCTGTCAGAAGACGCAACATAAGTCGCTGGGGATAGGTTTTAGTCATAAATTTCCACAATGTTCTACACAGAAAAAAATCCTGACCGCAACCACGGCCCGGCAACAATAACAGGCAAAATTATTCTATGCAAAATCCGTGCCCACACACATCATTTAATTCTTTCAGGATGGGCCTCCAGAAACTGTTTCCAGCCGCCGGAAGATTTGATCTGCGGGATGGGACTGATGCCATGGAAATAATGGCACAAGGCCAATGCCAGAGCATCCGTGGCATCAAGATAGTCCGGATCAATATCGATTTTCAGAATCTTCCGGATCATCGTGCTCACCTGCTCCTTGGATGCTGCGCCCACACCGGTAATCGCTATCTTGGCCTGCCTCGGGGCATATTCAGTCACCGGAATGTCTCTGAGCAGGGCTGCCGTGATGGCCGCACCCTGAGCCCTTCCCAGTTTCAGCATGACCTGCGGATTCTTTCCGTAAAACGGTGACTCGACGGACAATTCGTCCGGGGAATACAGATCCAGAAGACGGTTCATTTCCCCGCAGAGTTTCCTGAGCTTGCAGAAATGGTCTTTCTCCTTCCTCATATCCACCACACCCATATCCACGAAAGAAACGTCCCTTCCTTCTACACGAATGACCCCGAAGCCCAAAAGATTGGTTCCGGGGTCAATTCCCATTATTATCCTGGACCCGGCCATGGAAACACTCCTTACAGACACGGTCTAACCGATGACATCGAATCCCGTATACGGCCTGAGAGCCTCAGGAATCACGATCTTGCCGTCTTTCTGGTTGTTCTCCAGCAAAGCGGCCACCACACGTGGCAGAGCCAGTGAACTTCCGTTCAGGGTATGGGCGAGCCTGGTCTTGCCGTCAGCATCCTTGTACCTGAGTTTCAGTCGGTTTGCCTGATAAGATTCGAAATTCGACACTGAACTTATCTCCAGCCACCTGCCCTGTGCCGCGGAGTAAACCTCGAAGTCATAAGTGATGGCGGAAGTGAAACTCAGATCCCCTCCGCACAGACGGAGAATCCTGTAAGGCAGACCGAGCCTTTTCACGATGCCTTCCACGTGGGCTATCATTTCATCAAGTGCGGCGTATGAATTTTCAGGTTTCTCTATCCTGACAATCTCCACCTTGTCGAACTGATGAAGTCTGTTCAGCCCCCTGACATCCTTTCCGTAAGAACCGGCTTCTCTCCTGAAACATGGAGTATAGGCAGTCATCTTCACAGGGAAGTCGTCATTGCCGAGAATCACATCACGGTAAATATTCGTCACCGGGACTTCTGCAGTAGGGACAAGATAGTAGTTGTCCAGATTCGCATGGTACATCTGGCCTTCCTTGTCAGGAAGCTGGCCGGTACCGAATCCGGAAGCCTCGTTCACCATGACAGGAGGTTCTACCTCCAGATAGCCGGCAGCCGTATTCGTATCCAGGAACATGTTTATAAGGGCCCTCTGCAGTCTTGCACCCTTGCCTTTGTAAACAGGGAAACCTGCTCCGGTAAGCTTGACACCCAGGTCGAAGTCTATGATGTCCAGCTTCTTCGCGAGTTCCCAATGCGGAAGGGCATCAGGTCCGAGATCAGGTATTTCATTCCCCATCTTCACTACGACATTGTCATCCGAATTCTTTCCCTCAGGAACGAGATCACAAGGGATATTCGGAAGAAGAACCATGAGCGATTCGAGTTCGCTGTTGTTCCCTGCGGACAGGGTTTCCAGCTCCTTGGATTTCTCTTTCAGGGATGCCACCTCGGCTTTCACGGCCTCAGCCTCATCTTTCTTCCCATCTTTCATAAGCGAACCTATCAGGGACGCTTTCTGCTTCTGCCCAGCCAGGCAGCTGTCCAGTTCGGTCTGAAGCGAACGCCTGTTCTTGTCCAGTTCCACTATCCTGTAGACTATATCGCGGGCATCAAAATGCTTGACCGCAAGCTTTCTGATCACGAATTCCGGATCATCACGCAACAATTTCAATGTAAGCATATTATTCTTCCTTCAAATTTTCAACAGACAAGTCACGGTCCGGCCCCGACGGCCGGAAAATGACGGAAATTGCCGGAAAACAAAAAAAAGGATTGCGACTCACCCGGAGTGAGCACAATCCTCTGATTCTCATCTTCTGCCTCCGGGCCTAGTTCTCGAAAGGAACGACCGAGACATAGGATTTGGCATTTGCCTTCTTGCAGAATTTCACTTTTCCGTCAATGAGGGCATACAGAGTATGATCCCTTCCCATCCCGACATTCTGTCCGGGATTGTGCACAGTACCGCGCTGACGGACAAGGATATTTCCGGCTTTCACTACCTGGTCTCCGAATTTCTTGAGACCCAGTCTTTTGCTATGTGATTCACGACCGTTCTTGGAACTACCGACGCCTTTTTTATGTGCCATAATGAATTCCTCCTCTAAAATTAAGCGATTTCGTTAATCTGGATCTTGGTCAGGTCCTGACGGTGACCGGTCAGTTTCTGATAACCCTTACGACGTTTCTTCTTGAAGACAAGAACTTTCTTGCCCCTGCAGGTGTCGTCCAGAACAGTAGCCTTCACTACGGCCCCGTCCACATATGGAGCACCCACCTTCACTGCACCGTCCTCGTCTACAAGCAGAACCTTGTCAAGAACGAGCGCAGCACCTTTCTCTTCCGGGAGACGGTTTACAAAAATCTCCATGCCAGCCTCTACCTTAAACTGCTGGCCTGCAATCTCTACTATTGCGTACATAAAACAAAAAAACTAAAAAGTTCCGACTGTAAGCGGCCGTATAAACGGCTCTTTGTCAACAGCTTATCAGCCATATTCACAAAATGGACTGCAAAAATAACACTTTTTGCCGAGAAGACAAAAAAAATTGGTATTTTTGTTCCCGCTAAAACATCTGGAACATGGACAGTCCGTTCATATATGACAAATTCGTGACAGGGAAGAACTTCATAGGAAGAAGGACGGAATGCAACGCCCTGAAGAACCTTCTGGAGAACAAGGAGAACATCTGTCTCTATGAACCTCCCAAGACAGGCAAGATGTCCCTGATACAGCAGGCTCTGTTCAACATGAGAATGGCAGGGAAACAATACATCGCACCGGGCATCAGCCTTTACAATGTCAGACGCACGGAGTCATTCATGCTGAAACTGTGCTCCGCGCTTATCAGGTCCGCCGCATCCACACCTGCAGAATACAGGGAAACAGTGGAATCCATGCTGGCAGGGACGCATTTCTCATTCGACATGGAACGTTTTTCAGAACATGACGAAGTCGTGGTCCTGAATGCCGCTCCCGACGAAAACGACCTGAGAAGCCTGTTCATGCTTCCGGACAAGATAGCAGCAAAGACAGGCGAACCGGTATTCGTCATCATCGGAGAATTCCAGAATCTGCTGGAGCTCGGCGAAAAGACCAGTGAACTGATATTCAGGATCATGCTGGAGAACATGGCAGGCAAATCGGCTGAAAACACCTCATACTCGTCCTACATACTGTCAGGATCGAAAGTGAACGCCATGAAATTCATCTTCGAGGACAGGAAGTATTTCCACCGGCACATGGAACACATTCCGCTGATGCCCGTGGACAGACGGGAAATTTCAGACCACATCATGAGAGGATTCCAGACGGGAGGGAAAGTCATCAGCCAGGATCTCGTGGACGGCGCCGTCGAACTTTTTCAAGGGAACATATGGTACCTGAACCATTTTGCAGCCATATGCGATTCCCTTTCGAAAGGATTCCTGAACGAAGGTACGCTGATGGATGCTCTCGGGATGATCCTCTCCGTACACGAAACGAGATTCAGGTCAGCCACCGATGACCTGACCATCCACCAGCTGAGTCTGCTCAAGGCCATTCTGGACGGAGAGACCAGATTCAGTTCAGTGGAAACGGTGGAAAAATACGGCCTTCATTCTTCGGCCAATGTCAGAAGGGTAAAGGACGCACTTCAGAAGAAGGAAATCATCACCTTCAATGAAAAGGAAGAAGCGGTATTCCTCGACCCTCTGTACAGATACTGGCTCGGCCGCTTCTATTTCGGACAATGACAATGAACGACTTAACGTAATTTCGATGAAAAAAGGAAACTTGGCGGTATTGACCGGTGCAGGCGTGAGCGCCGAAAGCGGTATCAGTACATTCAGGGACAGCAACGGTCTCTGGGAGAATTACAAGGTGGAGGATGTAGCGTCCATAGAAGGCTGGTACAGGAATCCGGGACTGGTGCTGGACTTCTACAACACAAGACGCAAGGAACTCGGCCAGGCAAGACCGAACAGCGCGCATATCGCGATTGCGGAACTTGAAAAAGACTGGAACGTGACAGTGGTGACACAGAATGTGGACAATCTGCATGAAAGGGCCGGAAGCACGAAAATAATCCATCTGCACGGAGAACTGACAAAGGTACGTCCGGAAGACAGATGCAACTACAGGGACAACTTCTCCGAAGAGTCCGTCTTCGACATAGGATACGGGGAAATCCACCTCGGGGACCTTGCACCTGACGGGGCACAACTCAGACCGCACATAGTGTGGTTCGGAGAAGCCGTTCCGAAGATAGAGCAGGCAATCAATGCCGTGGAAAAGGCAGATATCCTGCTGATTGTCGGGACCTCGCTGCAGGTCTATCCGGCAGCGGGGCTGTACAGGTATGCAGGCAACGGTACACCTGTATATATCATAGACCCGAAAGAGGTCCCCGTGTCCGATTCCAGAATCACGCATATAAAAGATGTCGCCACGAAAGGGATGGAGACTTTCAAAAATATTTTGAATTCAAAATAATGTGACTATCTTTGCAGCCGCAAAAGGAGGTGGTTAGACATGATTATAGTACCAGTAAAAGAAGGCGAGAACATCGAGAAGGCACTCAAGAAATTCAAAAGGAAATTCGAGAAGACAGGAGCTATCCGCGAACTGCGTGCCAGAAAGGCTTTCGTGAAACCGTCTGTAAAGAGAAGAGAGGAAATCAAGAAGGCTATCTACGTACAGCACATGCAGCTCATGGACGAGCAGTAACCGTCTGTCACAGATATTTATGAAAGGGATGACTGTTTGGTCGTCCCTTTTTATTATATTTGGACTGCGTCCACATATACGGTAGCACCTCGGTAAAGAAAATCGAACAAGTTCATTTTCTTTACTCTCGGTTTCTGCGTATATTTGGCCTGCAAAACAGAAAATCATGAAGAAAGACTCGACCGGCAATGCGGGAAAGAAGAAGCGCGGCTGGAAAATTTTCAGAAACATATTGCTGACGATTGTCGGCATCTGGGCTGTCATACTGATAGTCCTGCAAATAGCATTGACCCCGGGTGTACTGACCGCTGCAGTGAACAAGGCCGCCTCCCGGATGGTGGACGGAGACGTATCATTCGGGAAAGTCAGGGCCTCCGTGTTCCGGCATTTCCCATATGTGAGTGTCACTTTCGACAGCCTGGCAGTGACATATCCGTCTGACAGATTCGAAAAATACGGAGCCGGCAAGGACTGGTATACAAGGCAAGGCCGCGGAGAGACATGCGACACGCTGATGTCATTCAACAGGCTTTCCGCAGCGCTGAACCTGTCCAGCCTGATAGCCGGCCAGATCAATATACCGCTCGTGACCCTGTCCAAGCCGAGAATATATGCCACCTCGTACAATGACAGCACGGCTACATGGAACGTGCTCGGATTCCAGGGAGAGACCGAAGAAGAAGCCGATACTGTATCTTCCGGCATTCCCGACCTGATGATAGGGAGGATACGCCTCGTGGACAGGCCACGGATCATATTCAACAGCATTCCGGACTCCACAAACCTGTCACTGAGCCTGAAAAGGATGATATTCTTCGGGCGGATAGTGACGAAGGACATACAGAAAAGCAGGCTGGGACTCCGTGTCGATACGCTTTTCATGACTGGACGCTTCCCTGCCGACACTGTCGCCATGAGATTGGACAATTTCGTCATACGGGGCAAAGACCACGGCATCAACATGAAAGCCCTGGCCACGGCCTACATGGCTACCGGAACTTACGGAAGGATGAAGCTCCCTGTGGAGATAGACACCAGGGTATCATTTCCGAAAGACACCATACGCAGAGTCTCCATAGAAAGATTTGACGCAAAGTTCGCCGACATACCTTTCAATGCAAAGGCCGACATCGGTTTTAAAGGCGACAGCATCCATGTGAAGGGAGGATGCTACATCCACGACTGCGAAGTGATGAAACCGATAAACTATTTCGGGAAAAACATCCTGAAAGGACTCGGCGACTTCAAGACAGATGCCGTGATTTCGCTTGCCGCCGGAATTGACGGATGGATGGACTCTGACGGGCACATCCCGGCCATTGACGCAGTCCTGGAGATACCGGTGACGAACATATCGCATAAAATACTGGGAGACAACAAGATTGGCCTTAAGGCCATCCTGAAAGGGTCGGAATCCGGCCGGATGGACGTGGAGCTGGACAGCGTGCTTTTCATAGGGAAAGGCATTGCGCTGGCAGGCGCCGGAAAGGCTCGGGACCTGCTCGGGGAAGACCCGCAGCTGAGCGTGGACAGCCGATTTTTCCTGAATCTGGACACATTGTCGACGCTGATCAGACGTTTTACCGGCTTTTCGGCTGCAGGAAGGATGTCGGCAGACCTGTCAGGTGACATAAAAATGTCGCAGCTTTCCCCTTACACGTTTGCCGATGCCGATCTGAAAGGGAAGGTCAGAAGCAGGAAGCTGGTCGTGTATTCACCGGAGGATTCTCTGGACGTCTACATAGACAGCCTGGATGTGAAACTCGGGACATATGCGAATATCTACAACCGGAATATCTCCGAAGGGGAACGGATGATGGGACTCGCGGCTTATGTGGACAGCGTCCGGTTCAGATACAAGGACAGCATTTCGCTTATGGGCAGGAAACTGTCTCTGATGGCGCAGAATTCGGCGGCCGTCCTCAATCAGGATGATTCGGCGGCATTCTATCCGTTCGGCGGCAGATTCGAAGCCGGCTTCCTGTCCATGAGAGGAGCTGACACATCCGTCATAGCCCTCGCCAGATCCGTAAACAAGTTCAGCGTCATGCCAAAGGCTGGAAGTCCCGATGTACCTGTGCTCGACCTGACGAGCAATACGGGCATGCTGTTCCTGAAAGGCCCTGTCAACAGGCTGGCAGTCAGGAATATGGACCTGACTGCCAATGCGGCGATGAACTCCATAGAAAGACGCAGGAAAGCCAGGGCCTTCGTGGACTCCCTTTCCAGGGCAAATCCGGACGTGCCTCTCGATTCCCTTTTCAGACAGTTCCGGAGAAACCGTCCGGCGCGAGAAATACCGGCATGGCTCACTGAAGCCGATTTCAGGAAAAACGATATCAGTCTGGATGTCGGGGAGAATATCAGGAAGTATTTCCGGGAATGGGACATGAAGGGTTCCATAGGACTTGGAAGAATGAGCGTGATGACCCCATACATGCCGCTCAGGAACAGGATAAGCGACTTCCGCGGCACGTTCGACAACAATCAGATAAATCTTGAGAATCTGACGGTAAACAGCGGACGGTCACACATATCGGCCACAGGCGCGCTGAAGGGGCTGAGAGGCGTCATACTCAGAAGCGGATTCCTGACTCTGGATGTGGATGTGAAATCCGACAGTCTGGATCTGAACCAATTGCTTGCCGCATACTCGGCCGGACAGACGTTCTCGGCAGATGATTTCGCCGGGAAAGACATGACTTCGATGGAAGATGACGAGTTCGAGGAAATGATCATGGCCGACAGCACTGAAGTGGCTGCAGATTCAGGCACCCTGCTGGTGATTCCGGCCAATATCGCCGCTGAGATAAAGCTGGATGCCAGGAACGTGAAATACTCGAAGATAGAGATGGGCAGAATGACCGCCGATCTGGTAATGAAGGAGAGATGCGTCCAGTTCACGAACACATCGGCCACGACAAATATGGGAGACCTGTTCTTCGAAGGATTCTACGCCACCCGGACGAAAAAGGACCTGAAGACGGGATTCAACCTGAACTTCTCCGACATCACTGCCGAGAAAGTAATAGAGATGATGCCGGCCATAGACACGGTGATGCCGCTGCTGAAATCCTTCAAGGGAGAGCTGAACCTGGAGATGGCGGCTACTGCAGACATAGATACCACGATGAGCATTCTCACCCCGTCCATCAACGGTGTCATCAGAATCGGAGGCAGCCACCTGCAGCTTCACAACGACGAGAGCATAAGGAAGATAGCGAAGATACTCAAATTCAAAGACAGGGAGAATACCTACATCGACAGGATGTCCGTGGAAGGGCTGATCTCGGACAGCAAACTGGAAATTTTCCCGTTCGTGCTGAATATCGACAGATATATACTCGCCATGAGCGGAGTCCAGAATCTGGATTCGTCATTCAAGTATCACGTTTCCGTCATAGAATCGCCACTGCCGTTCAGGGTCGGCATCGACCTCTGGGGGAATTTCGATGACATGAAGTTCAAGATAGGCAAGGCAAAATATAAAAGCGCGAATGTCCCTGTCTTCACGGCCGCAGTGGACCAGGTGAAGTTCAATCTGGCAGAATCCATAAGGGATATATTCCAGAAAGGAGTAGACAGGGCTGTCTCGGAGAGCCGCAGGCAGAAAGAGATAAACGATTACAAGAAGCGCATAGACTACGTGCAGGCCGTAGACGAGCAGATGGACACGCTGACTTCAGAAGAACAGAAATCACTTGATATGGAATAACGTTTGCGTGAAGGGCGACGCTCCGGACCGCAGAATCAGAAACAAAGGAAATCATGAACAGTCAGGAATACATAGAAGTTTCGATGAAAATCACTCCTTTCAGCGAAGAAAACGCAGAAATTCTGATGGCTGAACTGGATGAAATCCCGTTCGAATCATTCACGGTGGAAGAGCCGTTCCTGAAAGGATATGTGCAGAAGGACAGCTACAGCACACAGATGATGAAACTCGTGCTGAGCGGTCTGGATCTGGAGTTCGATGTGGATTTCTCGTCGACGATGATACCTCCGTGCAACTGGAATGCCCTGTGGGAAGAACAGTTCACGCCTATAGTCGTGGACGGGAAATGCACGATAAAGGCATCCTTCCACAAAGGGCTTAAACGGACCAGATTCAATATCACGATTGATCCCAAGATGGCTTTCGGTACGGGGCATCACCAGACTACATACATGATGTGCAGGGCATTGCTTGAAAATGAATCCGCAGTGAAAGGCAGTGTAGTGATGGATATGGGATGCGGGACGGCCATTCTTGCCATTCTGACAGCGAAGATGGGGGCGGCGCATACCTACGGCATCGATATAGATGCCGTGGCTGCGGTATCGGCTTTCGACAATGCCAGGCTCAACAGGGTGTCCCGCCATGTCGAGACCTACTGCGGAGACGCATCTCTGCTTCAGATGGGAAAATATGATATCCTGCTGGCCAACATAAACAGGAACATATTGCTGGAAGACATACCGACTTATTCCAGAAGCCTGAAAAAAGGAGGACTGCTTTTCGTGAGCGGTTTCTATGAAGAAGACCTGCCCATGATTTCCGGAGTCGCGGCCCAGGCGGGACTGGAATTCCTGAAATCCGACAGCATGGACAAATGGTGCTGCGCACAGTTCCGGAAAGGATGAGTGTAGCCTCTTCAAACTGCTGCCGGCAGTCAAAACAGGTTTTGTTTTTCAGGTTTTTATATCTATCTTTGTAGACCCGTCTGGGGTCACTATCATATTGCGGGCGTGTTGTAATTGGTAGCCAAGCCAGACTTAGGATCTGGTGCCGTGAGGCGTATGGGTTCGAGTCCCTTCGCCCGCACAAAAATCCCTGTTAATCGTTTGATTAGCAGGGATTTAATTTTTACCTCGTTTTTGCCTTTCATCCGCCAGCTTGTCCAAAGACTCCATGCAAAGGGCAAATTTATCCCTTTGCTTTCTCTTTTGTTCAAAAAGCATTATATTTGTACCGATTTAAGTACATCAAAAGTACAGCACTATGAAAACCGTGAATTTTACAGAACTTAGAAAAAACCTGCGCTCTTATCTTGACGGGGTGATTAACAACACCGACACGGTGGTAATAAGCCGGGAAAACGGCACGGCCGCCGTCATTATCTCCATGGATGAATATAACGCCATAAAAGAAACGGAATATATCATGCAATCCCCGGCAACAATGGAAGCGATACGGAGGGCATCAGATGAGCTGGACAGGGGGGAATCCGTCAGACAGGAAGACGGGGAAACGGTAGAGGATTTTTTGGCACGCATCTGATATGTACCGTTTAGTCTTTTCTATGCAGGCAAAATCCGATTGGGACTATTGGAAACAGTCGGGGAATACCGCCATAATGAGAAAAATTGCCGCTCTGCTTGAGGATATGACGGCACACCCATATACGGGCATCGGAAAACCGGAGCAACTGAAATACGGGTTATCCGGATGCTGGTCAAGGCGTATAAACAGGGAGCACCGGATAATTTACCGTGTGAAAGAAACTGAAATTGAGGTTGAAGTGCTGTCTATGCGGTATCATTACAGATAATCCCAAATTATGGAACTGTACTATTTGCCAAAAAGTCAGAGAAGGCCGTTCATGGCGAAATACTTCCAGAGAGGAGCTGCCATTAGAGCCTGACGGAGCTTGTCGGAAACCAGAAGCTGCCTGACCTGCTCCACAGTGAGCAGACATACACTCAAGTCCTCCGTACTGTCAAGATGCTGCGAAGAGACTTTGTGCACCCCCTTGGCCAGGAAACAGTGGGTAAGATTGCTGGTTGTGCTGGGATTCCCCGAAATAAGCATCAGCTCGCTCCATTCACCTCCGCCATAGCCTGTCTCCTCCTCCAGTTCACGCCGTGCAGCCTGCAGGGGTGACTCGCCTTTTTCTATCACCCCTGCCGCTATCTCATAACAGGTCTTGCCCAATCCGTAACGGAACTGCCGCTCCATAACGAAATGCCCGTCCTCAGTAATGGCAATGACATTTATCCAGTCAGGATATTCGAGAACATAAAATTCGGGATTTATCCTGCCGTCAGGCAATTTTACCTCATCATGACGCACTGTCAGCCAGGGACGTCTGAACAGATATTCGCTGCTCACGGTTTCCCATTTGCCGTCCTCGCTGACAGCGTCATCTATATTGAAATCCTTCATACTACAGTCCGAACTTCTTGAAGAAATCATTCCCCTTGTCATCCACGAGGATGAAAGCAGGGAAATCCTCCACGCGGATCTTCCAGATAGCCTCCATACCGAGCTCAGGATACTCCAGACACTCGATAGACTTGATATTGTTCTGTGCAAGGATGGCTGCAGGACCTCCGATAGATCCGAGATAGAAGCCTCCGTGCTTCTTGCAGGCATCTGTCACCTGCTGGCTTCTGTTGCCTTTCGCCAGCATCACCATGCTGCCGCCATGAGACTGGAAAAGATCCACATACGGATCCATCCTGCCCGCGGTAGTCGGTCCCATGGAACCGCAAGGCATTCCTGAAGGAGTCTTCGCAGGACCGGCATAATACACAGGATGGTCTTTCAGATACTGAGGCATGGCCTCTCCCCTGTCCAGGCGCTCCTTGATCTTCGCATGAGCTATGTCACGCGCCACTATGATGGTTCCGTTCAGGCTCAGACGGGTGGAAACCGGATATTTGTGCAGTTCGCTGAGAATCTCGGACATAGGCTGGTCCAGATTTATCCTCACGGCATCACCCTCCCCTGCCTGACGCAGTTCTTCAGGGATAAGCCGGCCCGGATTGTCATCCAGTTTCTCTATCCAGATACCGTCCTTGTTTATCTTGCATTTGATGTTCCTGTCCGCAGAACAGCTGACGCCCAGACCGACAGGACAGCTCGCACCGTGACGAGGCAGACGGATGATACGCACGTCATGGGCATAATACTTGCCGCCGAACTGTGCTCCAAGGCCCAGCCTGTGCGCAGCTTCCAGCACCTCCTGCTCCAGAGCCACATCCCTGAAAGCCCGGCCTGTCTCATCACCGGAAGTAGGCAGCGTGTCATAATAATGAGTGGAAGCCAGCTTCACGGTCAGCAGGTTCTTCTCGGCGGAAGTACCTCCTATGACGAAAGCGATATGATACGGAGGGCATGCAGCAGTACCGAGGGTCTTCATCTTCGACACCAGGAACGGAACCAGAGTCTGAGGATTCAGGATGGCCTTGGTCTCCTGATAGAGATAAGTCTTGTTCGCTGAGCCTCCGCCCTTTGTCACGCACAGGAACCTGTATTCCATACCTTCCGTAGCCTCGATATCTATCTGGGCCGGCAGATTGCACTTCGTATTCACTTCCTCGTACATGGAAAGCGGGGCATTCTGCGAATAGCGGAGATTTTCCTCCGTATATGTCTTGAAGACACCGAGAGACAGGGCTTCTTCGTCACAATACCCTGTCCATACCTGCTGTCCCTTCTCGCCGTGGACTATCGCGGTACCGGTATCCTGACAGAACGGGAGCACTCCCTTCGCAGCCACCTCGGCATTGCGCAGGAAAGTCAGGGCCACATACTTGTCATTGTCGCTGGCCTCGGGATCGGACAGGATCTTCGCCACCTGCTCGTTATGCGCAGGACGAAGCATGAAGGAAACATCACGGAAAGCCGCATTGGCCATGGCCGTCAGTCCCTCTTTCTCCACTTTCAGGATCGGTTTGCCCTCGAATTCACTTACTGACACATAGTCTTTGGTCAGCAGATAATACTCAGTCTTGTCCTCGCCAAGCTGAAACATCGGTGCATATTTGAACTCTACCATATCAATTGTTGTTTAACTTTTTTCGGAAATATTTGCCCGTAGGGCAATAAAAAATTGGCCTCATCGGCCAATTACCTTTCGGAATTGACCGGAAACGGTCACCGAATACCTTATTTGCCGGAACCGGCACCCATAAGATAAACCTTCATGAACTCGTTCAGGTCACCGTCCAGGACTCCCTGGGTATCGGAAGTCTCATAGCCAGTACGCAAGTCCTTCACCATCTTGTACGGATGCAGGACATAGCTCCGGATCTGGGAACCCCATTCTATCTTCTTTTTCTGTCCCTCGAGCTCGGCCTGCTTCTCCTGGCGTTTCTTCAATTCCAGATCATACAGACGCGATTTCAGGATACGCAAGGCATTCTGGCGGTTGTCCAGCTGGGAACGGGTCTCGGTATTTTCCACCACGATACCGGTCGGGATATGACGGACACGGACTCCTGTCTCCACCTTGTTCACATTCTGTCCGCCTGCTCCGCTGGAACGGTAGGTATCCCACTCCAGGTCGGCAGGATTGATTTCTATCTCTATGGTATCATCGACCAGAGGATATACGAAGACTGACGAAAACGTGGTCTGGCGCTTGCCCTGGGCGTTGAACGGGGATATGCGCACCAGCCGGTGGACTCCGCTCTCTGCTTTCAGATAGCCGAATGCATAATCGCCCTCGAACTGTATGGTAGCAGACTTGATACCGGCATCCTCTCCTTCAAGCATGTCAGTGACAGTGAGCTTATAGCCGTTCCGTTCACCCCATCGCATATACATGCGCATCAGCATGGAAGACCAGTCATTGGCCTCGGTACCGCCGGCACCGGAATTGATAGTCAGAATAGCGCCCAGACTGTCGCCCTCTTCACCCAGCATGTTTTTCAGTTCCAGATTCTCCACCAGTTCCGATGCTGACTTGAATCCTGCGGCAAGTTCCTTCATCTCAGCAGTCTCCACATCTTCGGAAGCCGTGTCCGCGCTCTCTTTCGCGAACTCGTAGAGAACATCCAGGTCAGCCACTGCAGAAGCGGCCTCGTCATAACCGGTCACCCACGATTTCACGCCTGAAAGTTCCTTCAGATATTTTTCCGCTTCCTTGGGATCGTCCCAGAATCCCGCCTCCAGAGTCTTTTTCTGTTTCTCCGCCACTTCCTGACGCTTCCCGTCTATGTTGAGACACTTGTCCAGGGTCTCCACTCTCTGCCTGAGTTCCTTTATCTGCTCTGCTGTTATCATCTTTATGAATTTTCTTTTCCCTGCCTGCCACAGCGCATTTTCCGATGCGGCAGGCATATTCTGCAAAGATAGAAAATTTTCACATATCACACCAGCTCTATACCGTGCTCACGACATGTCGCGACCATATCCTCCGGCCAGATGCTGCTCTGGATTTCTCCGATATGGGCCTTGCGTAGCAGATACATGCACAGTCGCGACTGGCCGATACCTCCGCCTATGGTACACGGCAGCTCTCCGGCGAGGAGTTTCTTATGGAAATACAGATCTTTTTTCCACTCCTGATGCCTGATGGCCAACTGTCTCTCCATGGCGGCCTCATCTACCCTGATACCCATGCTCGACACCTCGAAAGCACTCTGCAGCACAGGATTCCATAGCAGGATATCCCCGTTCAGCCCCTCGAAGCCATACGAATCCACAGTACTCCAGTCATCGTAGTCTGCGGCACGTCCGTCATGCGGTTTCCCGTCAGAAAGATCGGCACCTATTCCTATCACGAAGACTGCCTTGTGCTGCCGTACTATCTCGTTTTCCCTCTCCTTCGGCGTCATGTCAGGATAAAGCTGGAGCAGCTCCTCCGAATGAATGAAGAAAATATCTTCCGGCAGCATAGGTTCTATCTGCGGAAACTCCACGAAAACCTTGTTCTCAGTCACTTTTATGGCTTCGTAAATCCTGCGCACGGTAGCTTTCAGGAAATGGATATTCCTGTCCTCACGGCGTATCACCTTCTCCCAGTCCCACTGGTCGACATAGATTGAATGCAGGTTGTCCAGATCCTCGTCAGGCCGCAGCGCGTTCATATCCGTGTAGATACCCCTGCCGGGCCCCACACCCATCTGCGCCAGTTTCAGCCTTTTCCACTTCGCCAGCGAGTGCACCACTTCGGCAGGTCTCTCCCCCATCGACTTGATAGGGAAGGACACCGGCCTCTCCACACTGTTCAGGTCATCGTTTATACCTGTCCCGGAGAGCACCATCATAGGTGCAGTCACCCTCAGCAACGCCAGCTGGGCTGACAAGTTCTCCTGGAACATATCCTTCACATATTTGATCGCTTTTTCGGTATTCTCTACGTTTTCGAGTACATTCCTGTACCCTTCGGGCAATGTCAGCGGCATAATCGTAATTATTATTAAGTTCGTTCGTATACTTTGCAATTTACTTTCAGGCAACAGCCGTCTGTTTCCGTCCAGCCGGATTTGCAATCCGGCTGCCAATCATTGCCAGACTGCTTTCCAGTCCCTGACGGTCCGTGTGGCGGAATCGAAATTGACCCCTACCTTCACCACCTTCCTGCCGTCCGTCCTGTACGGCACCAGATAGCCCTTGCTGTCTATCTGCTTCAGGGCTTCATCCGCCGAGCCGTCCAGTTTCAGTTCAAAGACATAGATGTGAGTCTCCGTCTTGATTACTATATCGGCTCTTCCGACTGCACTCTTGACCTCGCTTTCGACATAAAGTCCCGTCATTGAAAAAAGCAGATAAAACAGCGTGTGGAAATGTTTCTCCGTCTTGTTGTTCAGATCATAGGGGATTGAAGCGAAGAAGGTCGTGATGCGCTGCATGCAACTTTCGAGATCGTTTCTGCGCAGGTCTTTCACGACTCCTGTAATCAGCGAATTTCTTGCGAAGTTCGGGTCATTGACATAATACGGTATAAGCGACCCTATGAAACCGAGTCGGACTTCCTCATTCGGATATGCCAGAGTATATTCCATATATTCCGGATCATAGTCCTTTATCGTAAGATAGCCGCTTTGGTACAGAACCGGCAGCGGATTGACTATCTGTTCCGTAGGAACATCGAACTGTTCCGATGATGCCGTCACCCCCTCAAGTGACTCGATGTCGAAATCGTATTTCCTCAACAGTTCTATCAGGAATGTCGGTGTCCCGGACGAGAACCAGTATTTTCCGTATTCTCCGTCATTCAGGGCGTTCAGAAGGCTGAAAGGATTGTATATGTCCTCGCAGTCCGGACTGAAATGATAGCCGTCGTACATTTTCCGGAGATGCGCCATAGCCTCTTCATATGTTTCTCCGTTCTTTTGAGCCAATATCTCGACGTCCGGTCTCAACTGCACTGCAAGTTCTTCCTCCGTAATGCCGCAGATGGCACTGAACCTGTCCTTCATGCTGATGTTCTGCAGGCTGTTCAACTCGCTGAATATGCTCATCTGGCTGAATTTGCTGATTCCGGTGATGAACA
>CALVDR010000007.1 GCA_944326365.1 uncultured Bacteroidales bacterium
CTACAGAACGACACCGAATGGAAAGCCGGCTATAAGTACACCTACAATGTTACCATCACCCTCTACGGCCTTCAGGTGTCGGTAGATACCGACGGCATGACATGGGGCGACGGCGCGGACGGCGAAGGCTCGGTAGAACTGCCCGTTTAATGAAGGAAATGATACGCAAGAGACTTACAAGAACGAAGGAGATATGAGGAAAAACAGATTATTTACGACAATATGCCTCATGGCGGTAGCCCTGCTCGCCGCCTGTACACAAGACGAACTGGCCGAGCAGGGCAACACCCTGCCCGAAGGCGAATACCCCTTGCAGATAGGCAGCGTCAGCATCACCGCGGAGGGCAGCGAGGAGCCGTGGACGCGCGTCGGCGAGAAGCCTGACGGCAGCGTGTGGAATGATGGCGACGAGTTTCGTGTGAAGTTCGAGGGCAGCGACGAGGTGGGCACGTACCGCATCACCGATGCTGCGACAGGCGCGGTGGAAGCCGTCACGCCTATCTATTGGAAAAGCACCCAGCCTGCCAATATCATTGCTTGGTATGCCAAGCCGCAGCTCAATGCAAACAACTGGATGAGCCTCTTCGACCAAGATGACGGCTTGGCCTACGTGCTGCGGGCCACGGCAGACAACGCAAGCTACGACACCCCGGTGTCCTTGCAGTTCAAGCACCAGCTGGCCAAGGTGCGCGTGGTGACCAAGGGCACAGTCGATGTACGGCATATTGCTGTAACTAATGCTCCAGTAGGTTGTTCTGTGCAGGATGGAATTGTAACATCTGGAGTAAACGAACGCGTGGACAACTATTTATATGAAACTGAATACGAGGGCATAGGCACCTGCTGGGAAATCTGCCTGCCGCCTTGTAGCGTACAGCAGTTCATGGTTATGTCGGAAGCCGGTGGTTCTAGCTACTTCAACATAGACAATTCCGTAACCTTGGAGGCTGGCAAAGTTCACACCATCACGATTACAGCTGTCATCGACGATACGCAGACCATTGACCTCTCCACGCTGACCGACACTCGCGTGATTAACGATAATGGCACTTACTATGTTACCGGTGTAGGCAGCTACGGTATCAAGGTGACGAACGGCAATCCCAACATCTACCTGGAAGATGCACAGATAAGTGTGTCGAGCGGCAATGCCATCGACATACAAGGCGGTAGCCCCACTATCCATGTGCGGGGCGAGAACACCATAGAAACCGGTAATTCATTATCCAATTATGCCGCAGGCATCTATGTGGCACAGGGCAGCAGCGTCACCATAGAAGGTCGCGACACGGATGATGTCCTGCGAGTGACGGGCGGAGCGGACGGTGCGGCCATCGGCGGATATAGTCCTGCTCTGAATAGCCACAATCCTTGTGGAGACATCACCATACATAACGTCACTTTATATGCGTACGCATCAAATGCTTACTTGAATAATCTCCCCATTGGAATCGGCAGTACCGGAACCACCGCATGTGGAAAGATAGAGATTACCGATGCCATTGTCCATGCGCAGGGGTATAGCTCTCTTAACGAAAGCACTCCGGCCATTGGCGCATATTCCGGTGTCCCCCAAATAGTCATCAGCGGTTCCACCATTCATGCCCATCGCGGTTCATACGGCACCACTAGCTTTGCCGATTACATCGGCCGAGGAGGAAACACAATAGAGTATCAGGGTGGACAGATTCAATGTGGCAGTGGCAGCATCACGGGCAGCACTGTCTATAAATATAGTTATGATGTACTGACTGGTTCATCATCCGACGAAGGTACTGTGGTGTATGATGCCTCCGGCAACGCCACAGAACAGCCGCAGTGACCCATACAAGGGTGCCAACGAACACCCATATAAGGGTATCCGAACGACATATTATGCATGATTGACGTTGAAATCTACATTGCATTACATGGCCCATATAAAATCCATTAAAAAATTCGGCGGCAATCTGTATAAGAAACGCAGATTGCCGTTATTGTTTTTCTGAATCTGGTCGTTCACAAAACATTCCGGCTGTTTGTAAAACAGATTTTGCTGTAGCTTTCTCAAGTCTTTTGATTTGTAGCTGAAAAACCCTATCTTTGGAAACACCAACATTACATGTTATGGAGAATAGAGGGGAAGTTATATTGTATCAGCCTGACAATGAGATCAAATTGGAAGTGCGGTTGGAAGATGAGACCGTATGGCTCAACAGACAGCAACTTTCAGAGTTGTTTAATCGTGATGTCAAGACAATAGGCAAGCATATTAATAATGCGCTGAAAGAAGAATTGGCTGGACTAGCAACTGTCGCAAATTTTGCGACAGTTCAAAAGGAAGGAGAACGGACTGTAACACGACATGTGGAATATTACAATCTGGACATGATTCTATCAGTAGGCTACAGGGTAAAATCCAACCGAGGCATAGAGTTCCGTCGTTGGGCGAACAGTGTCCTAAAGGAATATCTGCTGAAAGGTTATTCCGTCAATCGCCGACTGACGGAACTTGAACATACCGTAGCGGAACATTCACGGAAGATAGACTTCTTCGTCCGCACCTCGCTGCCACCTGTAGAAGGTATTTTCCATGACGGCCAGATCTTCGATGCCTATAAGTTTGCCACCGATTTAATACGTTCTGCGAAGAAGTCAATCCTACTGATAGATAACTATGTAGACGAGTCTGTGCTGCTGATGTTCAGCAAACGGAATACCGACGTAAAAGCCGACATCTACACGCATACCATCAGCCATCAGTTGCAACTGGACTTGCAGAAGCATAACAGCCAGTATCTCCCGATAGGCATCCATATCTATCAGAAATGCCACGACCGCTTCCTGATTATAGACGGGACTGAGGTCTGGCACATCGGGGCCTCGCTGAAAGACCTCGGCAAGAAGATGTTCGCCTTTTCAAGACTGAACATCCCGGCCGAGGCTGTCATGAGTATGCTGTAAGAATAATTGTGCGAAGTCCACAGGTATGGAACTGAGACTGTGCCTGTCCGGACGAAATCCAATGGATAGAGGCTGCCGGAAGTTGCAAATAATTCCTATATTTGCATATTGCGATAATATAGGGAATATGAAAGCAACCATTTCTATGAGCAGGAACAGTCTGTGGAAGATGATACAGGCGATGTCTCTCAATGCCGACAACAAACTGTGGCTTGGGGAGAAACTGATAGAGGAGGCACGGAAGGAAGTGGCTGAAACCGCTCCTTGCCAATACTCCGTAGAAGAACTTGAGCACCGGCTCGGTGAATCCGTGCAGAGTTACCGTAAAGGTGACAGCTGTACCAGTGACGAACTGCACAAGAGGCATCCCGTATGCGAATAGTCTGGACAAAAGAGGCACAGGAGGATCTTGAGAATACGGAGTGCTTGAAAGATTCCTGACGCACCGCCATACAGCAGATACAGGTGCTGGAAGACGATGGAATCCGTTAGGAATTTTAAAAATGATTTTCTATCTTTGTAGGAAACGGATGAAAAATGACTACAAGACGCTCACTATCACTACGACTATTGCAGGATTTCAGCGAATGAAACTCTGGATGCCGTCGTGATATATAGTGTACTGTGCAGAGCTATATACATTGGCCTCCGGAGCTGTTCCGGAGGCTTTTTATTTAAGAACCATTGCCGGAAACGGCATCCGGAACCATTGCCGGAACGGCGGAAAAACGAAGGATAACGAACTAAAAACGGATAATCATGGATCAGAAACTTTATGTCTTTGACACTACGTTGCGGGACGGCGAACAGGTCCCGGGCTGTCAGTTGAACACTATAGAGAAGATCGAATTGGCCAAGCAGCTGGAAGCCATGAAGGTGGATATCATCGAGTGCGGTTTCCCGATTTCGAGTCCCGGTGATTTCAAATCCATCGTGGAAATCTCTAAGATAGTGACGGAATCCACCATTTGCGCACTGACCAGGGCTGTCGAGAAGGATATAGATGCCGCGGCCGATGCCCTGCACTTCGCCAGGCTGAAGAGAATCCACACGGGAATCGGCACGTCCGACTACCATATCAGGTACAAGTTCAATTCGAACCGTGAGGATATCCTCGAAAGGGCGGTCGCAGCAGTGAAGTATGCGAAAAAATATGTGGAAGACGTGGAGTTCTATGCGGAAGATGCCGGAAGGACGGAAAACGAGTACCTTGCCCGTGTCGTTGAGGCTGTGATTAAGGCCGGAGCTACAGTCGTCAACATCCCCGACACGACAGGATATTGCCTTCCAGGCGAATACGGCGCGAAGATAAAGTATCTCTGCGACCATGTGCCGAATATCGACAAGGCCATCATCTCCACCCACTGCCACAATGATCTCGGGATGGCTACCGCCAATACCCTTGCGGGTGTCATGAACGGTGCCCGTCAGGTGGAAGTGACCATCAACGGAGTAGGCGAGAGAGCCGGAAACACTGCCATGGAAGAGGTCGTGATGGCTATCAAGTGCCGGAAGGATATCCCTGTGCATACGGACATAGTGACCAGGAATTTCTACAAGGTCTCGCACTCTGTCTCTACACTGATGCGTATGCCGGTGCAGCCGAACAAGGCCATCGTCGGCAGGAACGCCTTTGCACACTCTTCGGGCATACATCAGGACGGGGTGCTGAAAAACAGGGAGAGTTACGAAATCATCGACCCTGCAGATGTCGGAGTGAACGATTCCACCATCGAACTGACAGCCAGAAGCGGAAGGGCTGCCCTGAACCATCATATGCAGCGTCTCGGCATACACATGAACAAGGAGGAACTTGATGCTGCGTATGACAAGTTCCTGAAACTGGCGGACTGCAAGAAGGAAATCAACGACTCCGATCTTTACATGATAGCAGGAGTGACCCAGGACAAGCTCAAACAGCGCCTGCATCTGAAATATCTGCAGGTGGTCTGCGGAAAGAACGCGATTCCGATGGCTACTGTGAAGCTCGTCATCGACGGGGAGGAGTGTGTGGCCACATCGAGCGGAAACGGCCCTGTGGATGCCGCTTTCAAGGCTGTCAAGAGTCTGGTGCACAGAAAGATAAATCTGGAAGAATATCTCGTCCAGGCTATCACACGCGGTACTGACGATGTCGGTAAGGTGCATATCCAGATCGAGAACAAAGGTAATATATACTATGGCTTTTCGGCCAATACGGATATAGTGACAGCCTCTGTCGAGGCGTATGTCAATGCCATTTCGAAAATCATCTAACTGAAAATTTTGCATAGAATATCATGGGAAAGACGCTTTTTGACAAGATATGGGACAGCCATGTGGTGAAGCATATCCCTGACGGGCCTGATGTGCTGTACATAGACCGCCACCTGGTGCATGAAGTGACGTCCCCTCAGGCTTTCAGTGCATTGAAAGCCAGGGGACTGAAAGTCTTCCGTCCGGAAAGGACTTTCGCCACCTGCGACCACAATGTCCCTACGCTTGATCAGGACAAGCCGATCGCCGACGAGTCTTCGCGCAAAGCCGTCGACAGTCTGGCTGCCAACACGGCGGAGAACGGTATCACTTATTTCCCTCTCGGTGACCCCGGGAACGGAATCGTACATGTGATCGGTCCGGAGCAGGGTATAGTGCTTTGCGGTCAGACAGTGGTCTGCGGAGACAGCCACACGGCCACTCACGGGGCTTTCGGAAACATCGCTTTCGGTATCGGCACGAGCGAGGTGGAGATGGTTCTGGCGACACAGTGTCTTCTCCAGTCAAAACCTAAACAGGCCCGTATCACGGTGGATGGCCGCCTGGCGGCCAATGTCACTCCGAAAGACGTGATACTCCATATCATTTCCAGACTGGGTACGGACGGGTGTACAGGCTGTTTCGTGGAATATGCAGGCGAGGTCTTCCGCGACATGAGCATGGAAGGCAGGATGACAGTCTGCAACATGAGTATAGAGATGGGTGCCAAAGGCGGGATGGTGGCTCCTGACAGAACTACTTTCGAGTATATCGCAGGCCGCAGGTTCGCTCCGTCAGGCGCGGCGTTCGATGAGAAAACCGCTTTCTGGCAGACATTGAAGACTGATGAGGATGCAGTATTCGACAGGGAATATCATTTCGATGCTGCCGATATCCGTCCGATGGTCACTTACGGGACGAATCCCGGCATGGGCGTGGCAGTGGACGGAGTCATTCCTTCGGAAGCAGTGGGCTGCGATGCCGTGACTTTCGACAAGGCGTTGGCTTATATGGATTTCAGCAAGGGAGAGCCTATGTCTGGAAAGAAAGTAGACTATGTCTTCGTCGGTTCATGTACGAATGGCAGGATAGAGGATTTCAGGGCTTTCGCCAAAGCTGTCGGAGGGCGCAGGAAGGCTGAGGATGTGACGGTATGGCTTGTCCCTGGCTCGAAGGAAGTGGAGGCGAAGATAGAGGCCGAGGGTATCGGAGATGCTCTGCGTGCCGCCGGTTTCCAGATCCGTCAGCCGGGCTGTTCTGCCTGTCTTGCAATGAATGCCGACAAGATTCCGGCGGGGAAATACGCTGTATCCACTTCGAACAGGAATTTCGAGGGCCGTCAGGGGTATGGAGCAAGGACGATTCTTGCCGGACCTCTCGTGGCTGCGGAGGCTGCCGTAACGGGAAGGATCGGCATCCCGTCCGAGATTCATTGAGAGGAGAGGAGGATATGAGGACTCGCCGCCTGACGCAGAGATCGGACAAAAGAAAACAAAAAGGAAAGATATGGATAAGATAAATATTATAGAATCACCGGCAGTCCTGGTCCCTGTCGACAATATCGACACTGACCAGATCATACCTGCACGTTTCCTCAAGACCACTTCGAGGGAAGGATTCGGGGAGAAACTTTTCTACGACTGGAGATTTGCCTCTGACGGATCGCCTGTGGCGGAGAATCCCCTTTCCAGACAGAAAGGGGTCATCCTCGTGGCCGGGAACAATTTCGGATGCGGTTCCAGCAGGGAACATGCCGCATGGGCTCTCCATGATGCAGGTTTCCGCGCAGTGGTATCATCTTCGTTCGCGGACATTTTCAAAAACAACGCACTGAACAACTGCCTTCTTCCGGTGAAGGTGTCCGAGGAATATCTGGCGGATGTGACCTCCGTCCTTAAATCTGTACCTGAGACTGTCATCTGCATTGATTTGGGCGCACAGACTATTTCCGTGCCAGGAGTCGGGGAGGCGTCATTCGAGATCAACGGTTACAAGAAGGAGTGCCTGATGAACGGCTATTCCGACATAGACTATCTTCTGGCAGACCGGAAATCCATTCTGGACTATGAATCCAGACATGTCATGTAAGTGTCCGGATTCATCCATGCAGAGCTACAGTAAAAACGAAAAACATCATGAAGAAGAGCATAGCAGTATTGCCGGGCGATGGAATCGGCCCGGAAATCATCAGACAGGCAGTAAAGGTACTGGATGCCGTCGCATCAAAGTATTCCCACACCTTTGAATACCGGTATGCGGATGTAGGAGCCTGCGCCATAGACAGGACAGGAAATCCCTATCCGGAGACTACTCACGAAATCTGTACTACCTCGGATTCCGTGCTGTTCGGGGCCATAGGCGATCCGAAGTATGACAACGACCCTGCCGCGAAAGTGCGCCCGGAACAGGGGCTTCTGGCCATGCGCAAGGCTTTGGGGCTGTTCGCCAATATCCGTCCGGTGAAGCCGTATCCGTCACTGCTTTCCGCCTCTCCGCTGAAGGACAGTATCGTCGACGGTGCGGATTTCATAGTGGTGAGGGAACTTACAGGCGGTATGTATTTCGGCGAGCCGAGAGGCCGGAATGAAGCCGGAGACAAGGCTTTCGATACATGCGTGTATTCCAAGGCGGAAATACGGAGGGTAGCGGATGTGGCTTTCGCATATGCGGCCAGACGGCGTGGCCGTGTCACCCTCGTGGACAAGGCCAATGTTCTGGCTACTTCGCGTCTGTGGAGGGAGACCGTGAAGGAGCTCCATGAAGAAAAGTACGGCGACATGCAGCTGGATTTCCTGTTCGTGGACAATGCCGCCATGAAGATGGTGTCGAATCCACGTGATTTCGACGTGATATTGACAGAGAACATGTTCGGAGACATATTGAGCGATCTGGCAGGAGTCATAAACGGTTCCATAGGTCTGCTTCCTTCAGCATCTTCAGGTGCGGAACGCAGCCTGTACGAGCCGATTCACGGCTCTTTCCCTCAGGCGGCAGGCAGGAACATCGCCAATCCGGTAGCCACGATCCTTTCCGCGGCCATGATGCTGGAAGATGCTTTCGGAGCCGTTGAAGAGGGGGCAGCCGTCAGGAATGCCTGCGAAAAAGCCATTGCGGACGGAGTCTGCACCCCGGACATCATTCCCGGCAGCAGGTACGGTACTGAAGAGACGGGGGACTATATTGTCCGCCAGATCATCTCATCTGGGAAGTGATCATGAAAGCAGCGGCATTGTTTTTTGCTGTCCTCTTCCTGTCAGCAGCATGTACACAGCAGGACAGGTACATTGCCATCACTGGATATGCCCAGGGCGGCACTTATTCCGTTAAACTGAATCTCAGGGGAGAAAACGGTATCATCGGGACAGATCCGGAGAAAGTGAAGGAGGGAATCGATTCCGTGCTTGACGCCGTGAACAATTCCGTTTCCGGCTATAACAAAGGGTCGCTTCTGAGCAGGTTCAATTCCGGGGAGAAAGTCATTCCGGACAGGATATTCAGGGATCTTTACAGGGAATCCTACAGATATTACGAAGAGACTGACGGCAGCTTCGATGTTTCCTGCGCCCCTCTTTTCGATATCTGGGGGTTCGGGTTCACCTCAGACTCCCTGCCGTCTCCTGAAAAGATACGCGCTGTCCTGGCCGGGACCGGAATGGACAGGCTGGCCGATACCCTGGTGACCGATTCTGGCGGCTATACGTCGGCAGCCATGATATTGAAATCCTGTCGTGAGGCTTCCGCCAATGCTTCCGGAACTCCTGACGATGTCATGCTTCCCGAACTGAATTTCAATGCCATAGCCCAGGGATATTCATGTGACCTGGTGGCTGGATATCTGCATTCCCTGGGGGTAAACCAGATGCTCGTGGATGTCGGCGGGGAAATCTATTGCGAAGGTCTCAACCCTTCCGGCCAGCCATGGGGAATAGGTCTGGACAGGCCCGTGGACGGGAATGATACTCCCGGAGAGGACTTGCAGGGAATTTTCAGGGCAGGTCCCGAGCCATGCGGGGTGGTGACTTCCGGAAACTACAGGAAATTCTATGTCCGTGACGGGAAGAAATACGCTCATACCATAGACCCGAAGACCGGCTGTCCTGTCACGCATTCGCTGTTGTGCGCTACCGTCATCGCCGGGAATGCCACCGAGGCTGATGCGCTGGCCACATACTGCATGGTCATCGGCTTCGAGAAGGCCAGGGACTTCATATTGTCCCGTCCCGACCTCGAAGGCTGTCTGGTTTACGATGAAGACGGACAGATGAAAACCTGGACCTCGCCTGCCCTCGACTTTTTATCCAAGTAGTATAGCCCGCCTATGTGTGGCCACACATAGGCGGGCCCCGCATTTTCCGGGAGCGGGAAGGCGTCTGCGGTTATATATTGACATGGGTGCCGGCAGTGAGCAACATTGCGCCCGCATAGGGAGGGCCCCACATAGTGGGAGGGTTGCGAACGCCGGCATCCATGTCACGGTAATGTACATATAACCTCCAGACACCATACCGTGAACTCGCAGCACCAGTTTATGCCACGTATCAGAAATTCAGGGCAGATACCGGCCCTGTCCAGGAATACCGCACCCAGGGCCACCGGCATCAGTGCCGAGGTCAGCGGTATGGCTATCAGATTCGTGATGATGAAATATATCGGTGCCGAGTCGAAAAGCACCCATGCCAGAGGCCCGGTAAAAGCCTGGCATGAGATCGACATCGCTGCACTGTTCCAGATTTTTTTCAGCACAGGTACCGGGGCAGGGTAGAGGTCCCGCAGGGACGGATAGAGGAAGTAGATTCCGCACATTGCCAGATACGAAAGCTGGAAACTCGCCGATGTGATCACCCCGGGGTCGAGGGCGCACTGGACTGTCAGTGCGAAACACAGTATGTTTCCCGGCCGTGCCTTCCTCCCTGTCAGCAGAGCCGTTTCCCTCAGCAGGATAAACAGGAAGGCCCGTATGATGGATGGGGACGAACCTGTCATGATCGAATAGAACAGGGTGGAGACCAGAATCACGGTATATCTCGTCACGTCTGCCTTTCTGGACTGTCCGATCACGGCCAGAGCCTTGCTCAGAATCAGATAGATGATGGCCAGATGCATCCCGGAAAGTGCGAGGATATGCGAGGCCCCGCTGTCCCTGAACGCAGCTTTCACGTCGGACGGCACATCCGACTGGTCACCTGTGACCAATGCCTTTATGAGCGCATTGCTTCCGTAGTCATCCAGCGGGAGTGCGTCTATCCCGGATTTCAGCCATGCGGCGGCAGGTGCCGTAGCCCGTTCTATCATATCCTGTATGCCGCTGTTTCCAGCGGCAATGTCGCTGATTTCATGATTCGACCAGCAGAATATGCCGCAGAAGAAGGCAGCGGCCGCTGCCAATATGACTTTGGCACGCTGTCCGACGCGTCCCTCTGCCAGCAGTGCGGGCACAGCCAGGCCGATGCCTGCTGTCATGGAGACCGAGGCTATGCGATATGAGTCCGGTGAATGGAAAATATCATGTCCGCACAGGAAAACTCCGGTAACGGTACCGGCGCAGAATGGCAACGCATACAGCACAGATTCTCTCCCCTCTACCATTTTCTGAGAATTTGGTTTACAATTCCGTTTTCTTCTTTTGAATTTTTGCGAAAGTACTCATTATTTTTATAACTTTGTGTTGATTTTCGAAAAAACGCTACGGATTACAATTTATTTTTTATTATATGATTATCCTTGTATTGAATTGCGGAAGTTCGTCCCTCAAATATCAGCTTCTCGATATGAAGGGTGACGAGGTATTCGACCTGATGGCCAAAGGCCTTGTCGAAAGAATCGGAATGGATGCCGGATGCATCAAGCATCAGACAGCCGGGAAAGAGAAATATGTGAAGGAAATGCCTATTCCTGACCATACGGTGGGTATCAAGGTCGTGCTTGACGCGCTCCTGGATTCCGAACATGGTGTCCTTTCCACACTTGAAGATATCGAGGCTGTAGGTCACCGTGTAGTGCACGGCGGCGAGGAGTTCTTCTGCAGCAAGCTCATCGATGAAAGCGTCATTGCTGAAATCGAGAAATGTTCTGACCTGGCTCCGCTTCACAATCCTGCAAACCTTCTGGGAATCAAGGCTGTATCTGAGGTGCTCCCTACTGTCCCGCAGGTGGCCGTGTTCGATACCGCTTTCCATCAGACCATGCCGTCATATGCCTATATGTACGCGCTTCCTTATGAATATTACGAGAAATACCGTATCCGCAGGTACGGATTCCATGGCACAAGCCACAAGTACGTGTCTGCGAAGGGTGCGAAATTTACCGGACTGGATCTCGAGAATTCGAAGATCATCACCTGCCATCTCGGAAACGGAAGTTCCATCACGGCCATAGCGAACGGCAAGTCCATCGATACTTCCATGGGTTTCACTCCGCTGGAGGGTATCATCATGGGTACAAGATGCGGATGCATCGATCCTGAAATCGTCACTTTCCTTCAGGAAAAGGAAAATCTTTCCGCAGAGGAAGTGAACAAGGTGCTGAACAAGAAGAGCGGTTTTCTCGGTCTCTCCTGCATATCTTCGGATGCCAGAGACCTGAACGATGCCGCCAACGCAGGTGACAGGAAGGCCAAGCTTACCCTGAAGAAGCTGGTGTACGACATCACAAAGTATATCGGTGCCTATGCAGCAGTGATGAACGGTGTGGACCTGATAGTGTTTACCGGCGGTATCGGCGAGAACAACAGCCGTCTGCGCCGCAGGGTATGCGAGAACCTTTCATATCTCGGATTGAAATTCGACTATGAGGCCAATGTGGCTACAGGGAAGGACACTCTGATATCCCTTCCTGATTCAAAGGTGAAGGTAGCTGTCATCACCACTAACGAAGAGCTGGTGATCGCCCAGGATACCATGCATATCGTGAATGAGAATAACCAATAAAACCACAGATAAGATGTTTACGAAATTTGAAGATATCTTTGCCGAACTTGCAGGCAGAGGTGCCAAGAAAAGAATGATTGCAGCCTGGGGCGTGGACGGTCATACCATAGCTGCCGCCAGCAAGGCCATCGATCTCGGAATGATAGAAGCCACTCTCGTAGGAGACGAGGCCCTCATCAGGGAGCAGTGCGAGAAGGACGGCATCGACATATCGAAATTCACTATAGTGCACAATCCGTCCGAACTTCCTGCAGTGGCGGAAGCCGTGACGATGGTGCGTGAAGGCCAGGGTGATATCCTGATGAAAGGTCTCTGCAGCACTGACAAGTTCATGCGTGCTATCCTGAACAAGGAAACAGGACTTCTCCCTCCTAAGGCCGTTCTCAGCCATGTGTCCGTGATAGAGAATCCGAACTACCACAAACTCATTTTCCTGGGCGACATGGCCGTGATTCCTCTTCCTGACCTCAGCCAGAAGAAAGCCATACTTACTTATCTGGTCAATACGGCGCATTCCATGGGTATCGCTTGCCCGAAGGTGGCCATCATCGCCGCTACCGAGCAGATGCTTGAGAAGATGCCGGCCTGTGTCGAGGCTGCCGTCCTCGCGAAGAAAGTCGACAGGGGCGAGATCAAGGGCTGCGTAGCTGACGGTCCTCTGGCACTTGACGTGGCCATAGATCAGGAATCCGTGGAGATAAAGCATCTGTCAAGCCCTGTGGCCGGTGATGCGGACTGCCTCCTCTTCCCTAATATCGAATCTGCGAATGTATTCTACAAGACCAATTCAAAACTGGCTGCAGGAGTGCATCAGGCAGGTATGGTCGTAGGTGCGAAAGTACCGTGCGTGCTTTCCAGCCGTGCCGATAGTATCGATACCAAACTGAATTCTATCGCCATCGCCGCGATGGCCGCAAAATAATCCCGGAATGTCTGGCAGGATTTTGGCGCTGAACACCGGTTCTACCACGACGAAGATAGGATATTATGATTCCGGCAGGAAGGTGTTCGAAGAGAACATCTTCCACAGCTGGGAGAAACTGTCCGGATACAACTCTGTAATGGACCAGGGCCATATGAGACTCGTCACCATTACAGAGTTTCTTTTGTCGAAGGGAATCCGGCTTGTCGACATTGACCTGGTCATGGCCAGGTCCGGTCTTGTGACCCCTATGGAGACGGGGGTGTATGAAATTACGGAGATTCTGGAGGACGCTCTCAGACATTGCACGAACGGCGTGCATGCCTGCAACCTGTGCGGACTTCTGGCATGCGATATCGCTGTTCTGGTGAACGATGCCAGGGAAAAAGCCGGAATTCCGGAAGTCTGCAAGGCCTATATGGCTGATCCTCCCATGGCTGACGAGATGTTGCCCGAGGCGAAGATCGGCGGTATCCCGGAATTCCCGCGCAGGGCGCTCTGCCACGCATTGAATTCAAGGGCAGTGGTCAGACATTATGCGAAGGGGCTTGGAAAGGACCCGAAGGATGTCACGGCCATTGTGGCCCATATCGGTGGGGGCACGTCTGTCACCCTTCACAAGGGCGGCCGAATCATCGATACGAATGATGCCTTGGGCGGTGACGGCCCTCTCAGTACTGAAAGAGCCGGGACAGTACCTGCCTTTCCTCTGATAGAAATGTGTTTCAGCGGGAAATACACGAAAGATGAAGTGAAGAGGAAACTGGTGGGAAACGGCGGTGCTGTGGCGTATTTCGGTACGAATGACTTCAAGTCCGTAGTAGCGATGGCTGACGAAGGCGACGAATCCGTGAAGGTTTTTCTCGAAGGGTTCTGCCTGAGCATAGCGAAATACATTGCCGGTCTGGCCACTGATGTCTGCGGTCAGGTCGATGTGATCATACTTACCGGAGGCATTGCCTGGAATCAGGCACTTATGGAGAAGATACGGGCGAGGGTTTCCTTCATCGCTCCGGTGGAAGTATATCCTGGTGGAAACGAGATGGATTCCCTCGCGGAAAACGGCTACGGTATCCTTTCAGGCGAGATGGAGGTCAAATATTACCATCCGTGCAGGTGAAAAGGTCACGGACAGGCAGGGATGAACCATAGAGTTCCCTGCATTTTCTGAACAGGGCCTCGGTGTATTTCGTGAAACCGGGGCCTTTCCATGTGCTGGTGTTGGTGATCATTATCCAGCATTCGCCGTCCGGAAAATATTTTACCAGGGCGCTGGTTCCTCCGAGTGTCCCTGTCCTGGTCCATTCCCCGTCAGGTTTCGTGTCGTTCCATCCCAGAGAATAGGTCTCCGGATCGAAGTATTCCGTCATTTCGGCTACGCTTTCAGCGGAAATGATGTCCGGGACAGCCGGTTTTCCGTCGATGGACGCCACGAATCGACTGAGCTCTGCAGGCGAGCCGCACCATGCTCCCGCACCGGAAAGCCCGTGTATGTCATTGGCCCCGTAGCAGCGTTCCACCATGCGTCCGCTCAGATTGTATTCTTCCCTCGGTTCGGATCCGGCATGCATGTAATACCGGACTTCGTTGGGGTATTTTTCTTCGTAGTAGTTGGCTGCGAGATGCATGTCATAGCACCCTGCAGGATGCAGCACGTTTTCCTGTATGAAGGTTTCGTAGTCGGTGCCGCTGATTTTCTCGATGATCATAGACAGGAGGAGGTAGCCGAAGTTCGAGTATCTCTGCCATGTGCCCGGTTTGTAGCCGAGCGGACGGGAGAGCACGCACTTGACCAGCGTCTCGTGATCCGGAGCTCCGTCCAGCCTGAATTGTCTGATGATGTCCTGGGTGGAGAACATGGGGTCGCCGCGGCTGTTCGTGAATCCGGCCTTGTGGCGCAGCAGCTGTTCTACCGTGATGCCGAATTTGGCCTTTTCCCTGATGGCTGCCGTGAAGATCGAGTCATTCAGTATGCCATGTTCGCCGAATACGGTGTCCTGCAGGGATATTTGTCCTCTTTCCTTCAGTACCATGATGCCGGCGGCAGTGATGAGTTTGGATACTGAAGCCATGCGGAGAATGTGTCCGGATGTCATCTTTTCGCCCTTCGCTTCGTCTGCATAGCCGTATCCTTTCGCATACAGAAGCGAGTCATTCCTCATTATGGCCAGGGACGCTCCTTTGATTTCCCAGAGTTTCAGGAATTTCTCTATCCGTGAGTCCATCTTTTCCAGAGAGGGACAGGCTGACATGCTGTCGGACAACGCTTCATTCAGGCACAGTACGGCGGCATTGCCGGCTTCTGACTGTACCGGTTCGGATTTCGATGAGGACGAAAGCGGGAGTATGACTGCCAGCAGCAGTGCCACGGCTATGGCAGGAGTGAGGATAAGAAGCCTTTTCCTGCTCATTTCACCTCCCCGTGCAATATCCCGGCTCTCACGGCGAAATCTATGATATAGTCGGCAGTGCCTTCGATCCCGAGGATGGAGGAATCCACGCACAGGTCATAGTTCGAAGCCACACCCCAGTTTCCGAAAGTGTAGTAGTTGTAGTAGGTTTCCCTTTTCCTGTCCGTCTTCTCTATCAGATCCACGGCCTTTTCCCTGTTGAGTCCCATCCTTTCCATGATCATCCCGATCCTGTTTTCCAGAGGAGCGGTAATGAACACGTCTACCGTGCAGCCCATGTCACGCAGGATGTAGTCGGCGCATCTGCCTACGATGACGGCGGATTCCTTTTCGGCTATGTCCCTGATGACGGAACTCTGTATCTGGAACAGGTTTTCTCCGTTCAGGTAATTTTTCGGGGAGCCGAATGTCTGGGTCGCGAAGAATGACGACACCGGGAAGAGATTCCGCTTCTCGTCTTTCTTTTTGAATACGTCGGGACTGAACCCGCTGGATTCGGCGGCTTTGGTGATGAGCTCATTGTCATAGACGTGTATGCCCAGTTTCCTGCCGAGTTCCAGGGCGACCTGTTTGCCTCCGCTGCCGAACTGGCGTCCGAGATTGATTATTATCTTGCCTTCCATTTCTTTATCATTATTGTCCCGTCAGGGACATCCGATTCATATTATTCCATTGGCCTCCGGCCAATAATTTTTTCCGTTTCCGGCAATATCCGGCAAATGCCGGTCAGAGCTTGCTCCCGAGAATGGACGGATCGTCGCCGTCGTTCAGCTTCCTCAGTTTCCGGAGCAGTCCCATCAGCATGATGAAGGTAACCATCGACGCCAGAAAGTCGGAAATAGGGAATGACAGCCAGATTCCTTTGGCATCCAGGAACATAGGCATGACATAGAGCAGCGGCAGGAGGAAAAGCAGCTGTCTGGACATGGACAGTATGATGGATTTGTTTATCATTCCGAGGCACTGGAACAGGTTCGATGTCACCATCTGGAACCCTACCAGAGGAAGCATCAGGTTGATGAGCACGAGTCCTTTCGCCGCGAGTTCTATCAGTTCGGCGTCGGATGTGAAGACTGATACGGCGGCATGCGGGAACGCGATGGATACCACGAATCCGGCCATGGCGACCAGTGTGGCGTATTTTACTGTCTTCTTGTACACTTCCTTCACCCTTGAGTATTTTCTGGCTCCGTAGTTGTAGCCTGCAATAGGCTGCATGCCCTGGTTCAGCCCCATGTTTATCATGATGAAAAGGAAGGATATCCTGTTCACTATGCCGTATGCTCCGATAGCCAGGTCACCGCTGTAGCTTTTCAGCTGCTGGTTTATGAACAGTGTCACCAGGCAGGCGGCGGAGTTCATCAGGAACGGGGCAAGTCCGATGGACAGGGAGTCCTTCGCTATCCTTCTGTCCAGCCTGAGATTCCTTTTCTGGAAATGCAGAAGACGGCCCTGGTTGCTGAAGTATCTGAGTATCACCACGAGGGCCACGAACTGGGCAATCACCGTAGCCAGGGCTGCTCCTCTGATACCCATTTCGAACACGAAGATGAAAAGCGGGGCGAATATCACGTTCAGTATCACTGTCATGATGGTCAGGTTCATGGCCATTCTCGGATTCCCGGATGCCCTGAGCTGGTTGTTCAGTCCGAGATACAGATGCGTGATGACGTTTCCGAGCAGGATGACCTGCATGTACTCCCTGGCGTAGACTATGGTCTTCTCGCTGGCTCCGAAGAAATAGAGGATAGGGTCCAGGAATGTCAGTGCCACGCTCATGAAGACCAGCCCGATGATGATGTTCAGGGTGACGACGTTGCCCAGGACCTTGTTCGCCACATCATAGTTCTTCTGTCCCAGAAGTACGGACAGTATGGTGCTGGCCCCGACTCCCACCAGGGTGCCGAAAGCTGCCGACAGGTTCATGAGCGGAAAGGTGACAGCAAGTCCGGCAATGGCCAGCGGACCTACTCCGTGGCCGATGAAGATGCTGTCTATCATGTTGTAGAGAGAAGATGCCGTCATGGCTATGATAGCCGGCCCGGCATATTTCATGAGGAGCTTGCCGATCTTTTCGGTACCGAGCTCCAATGGAACTGACTGGTTCGCTGTCATTCCGCATCCTCCTCTCCTTCGGTTTCCTCATCCTCCGTTTCTTCTTCGTCCGGATCCGGATCAGGCACGAGTTCTATCTTGAACACAAGCGGTGCATAGGCAGGGATGAGCGAACCGCTTCCTGATGTGCCGTATCCGTATGTGGAGTGGAAGATTCCTATACCTTTCTCCATCGGCTTCATTTCCCACAATGTCTTTCCGAATCCGGAGGTGATGCTGTTTCCGTCGAGCTTGATCTGGGTGGAGTCAGAGGACATTTTCACGGCCATAGGCTCGTATGTTTTGCTTTCAGAGAAAATGTGATGGTCCTTCGCCGTCCTTTCGTCAGTGGTGTCGAATACCTGTCCGTCCATGCGCATTCCAGTGTAGTTTATGTACACCGTAGTGTCCTTGTGCATGTCTTCCGTTTTGCCCTCTCCTGCGGTTTCGGTGATATAGTAGAATCCGTCCGGATCAGCTTCCGGCAAGGTCAGGGAATGTTCCGCGCAGTATTTTTCGATCTGTCCGGTCTGCCAGTCGTATATGTCTTCGGTGATTCCGTCTACCCTCACCTTGTATATGAGGGCGCTCTGGTCCGTCACTTCTTTCATATATTCTTCCTCGGTGTCATACCTTTTGTATGTCTGGAGCCATCCGGGGATCAGGGCCTCCCTTTCTCCTCCCACTTTCATTCCTGTCAGCAGGTCTTCCAGTCCCTTGTTTATCGTGCCTTCGCTGAATGACCATACGCTCGGACCGTAATAATATGTCCTGTCATAGTCTCCTGTCTGTTTAGCGCTTTCGGCATCGGAAGAGGAAGTGATGTTGCCGTCCGTATCCCTGACGGTATATGTCACGAGTACATAACACGGCATGGTGACATCTTCTCCTGTACCGACGGTTTCTTCATTGAGGATGTATATTCCCATCCCTTTTTTCTCCGCGTCAGGATGATGGGTGTGGATCCATGCCTCCAGGAACATTTTTTCGTCTTCGTTTGCCAATGTCTCTTCCTCTACGGCACAGCTGCTGAAAAAGGCGCAGCAGAGACCGGCTAAAGCCAATAATCTTAACTTCATATTTTTTCCTCTGGTTTTTCCGTTCTATTCGTTTGTCAGGCTCTCGACCCAGATCTGGAAGATCAGCGCCGAGTTCGCAGGTATGTTTCCTATGATTTCATCTCCGAATCCGTATTTCCCGGAGAATACGATGTAGCAGACTTCCCCGCCGCGGACTCCGGAAAGCCCGTTTCTGAGCCCTTCCAGCAGTTCGGTATCGTCATCAAGTGTCAGCGTCAGGATGTTGTAGTCAGGAGAAGAGAGATTCCACCCGCTCTCTGTGGCGGTCTCTTCCCGGTTTGTCGCGAAAAGATTTCCTGCCGATGGGGCGCTTCCGGAAAATATGTATCCGGCATAATAGAATGATACGGTCCCTCCTGTTTCCAGGACTTCCCCGTTTCCTTCCGTGAGCACTATCCTGTTCGAACCCCCGTTTCTTACGATTCTCGGTGCAGGGTCCTCTCTCATCAGCCCTTCTATGAAACTGTCTATCCTGTCTTCCTGTGACGAATAGGTGGTCTCAAGGCTTTCTTTCTTGCATGAGACCAGGCAGCATGCTGCAGCTGCCGCACAGATGATATATCTTGCAAATCCTTTCATCATCGTTCTTCGTTTTTCAGGAATTCCATGGTCCTGGCTTCGACCAGACGGGCCGCTTCCGCAGCTGTCCCTTCCGGAAGGTCCGTGCCTTTCATAAGCTTGCCGCCTGCAGCCAGTTCGTGACCGCCTCCGTTGAAATACATGGCAGAGCATCTGTTTGCGGAAGTGCCTTTCTTCGACCTTATGGATACCCTGAACCTGTCGTCCTCTTCTTTCAGCAGGATGCTCATCCTTACACAGTCTATGCCAAGCGGGATATTCACGAATCCCTCAGTTTCCCCTTCGCGTATGCCGTATTTCGCGGCCATTGCCCTGTCTATAATCATGTATGCCACCCCGTAGTCCGTTATTTTCATGTTTTCCGAGAGCAGTTCTCCCATAAGCCGGAAACGGTTTTCACGATAGTTCGTATACAGGGCTGCCACCACCGCGTCCCTGTCAATGCCTGCGGCTAGCAGTCTGGAAGCCATCATGAATGTGGACGGGTAAACCGAGTTGGCGAAATTGTTCGTGTCAGTGGTCATGCCGGCCAGCAATGCTTCCGCTCCTCTGACCGGAAGTTTTCCGGCATCTCCGCCTATGTCAGGCATGTCCATCAGTATATGGTAGAGGAGTTCCGAGGTGGAGGAGATTTCCGTCTCCGAGAATACAAGACTGAATTTCCCTGTATCCGGATTCAGATGATGGTCGATGAGTACCCTGCGGCATGTGCAGTCTTCCAGAATCCGCTGCATCTTTTCCGCACGGCTGAAACTGTTCATGTCCAGGCAGAAAAGCAGGTCGGCTGAGTTTATGGCGGCTGCGGCCTCTCCTGGCTTTTCCTCGTGGACGATGATGCTGTCCGCATCGTCTCCGACCATAAACGCCAGCGAATCAGGATATTTGTCGTGAAGTATTATCACGGCCTGTTTCCCTGCCGCCTGCAGATATCTCAACAGCCCGAGAGAACTGCCTATGGCATCTCCGTCAGGATGCATGTGGGTGACGACAGCCACCTTGTCCGCATCCGTAATCATGGAATGCAGCGATGCTGATAGTGTCCGGTCAATACTCCTCATAAACTCTTGTTCCCCCTCTCTTCTATGGATTGTTACGGGCGCAAATTTACAAAATTATATTGCATTTCATAAATCAAATTTTTAACTTTGTCCGGAATTTGGTTTGGAATATAATTAAATCACTAAAATAATTATGAAAATACTGAAAAAGGTACTTATCTACCTCGTTTTCCCGCTCGCCATCATAGGATTGGCTTACATGATTGTAGAAAGCGTCATGGAACCTGTGCGCTTCAACAATGAAAAGGCGGCTCGTGAGCAGGTCGCTATCCAGAGATTGAAAGACATCCGTACCCTTCAGAATGCATACAAGACGGAATGCGGAAAGTTTACGGCATCTTTCGATACCCTCAAGTCATTCTATACCGATTCTTCCATGATGGTGGTGATGCAGCTCGGTTCTGCCGATGACTCTGTAGCAGTGGCCAATACCGAACAGCTCAAGAGGCGTAACCCTCGGATCAAGCCGGAGCAGATGCTGGAACTCTACAAGAAAGGCGAGCGGCTGGTATTCAGGATTGAGAACAAGATTCCTGTGAAAGATACCCTGTTCAAGAACCGTACTGATTTCAATCTCGACTCCCTCGCATTCGTACCGTTCTCACAGGGCGATTCCATCAAGATGGATGCAGTGGTGAAGACCGTATCAGGTGTGAAAGTCCCTCTGTTCGAGGCCAGCCTTACATACAAGTCTCTGCTGAAAGGTCTTGACAACCAGCTGAGGATCAATCTTGATGCATCGGAAAAAGAGAAAAACGAGAAGAAATACGGAACAGCTGATTTCTCAGGTCTGAAGGTAGGTAGTGTCACAGCTCCTAACAACAATGCTGGAAACTGGGAATAATAGCATAGAGAACATATCCGTGCAGGTGGCCCTGTCGGGTTATGTCTCCAGAATCGAACGTGACGGTGTCAGCGTATCATCCGGCTGGATGAGCGCTGACCGTTTTTTTACTGATCCCCAGTTCCGGAGACAGTACGGTGACGTAGCCGTGTCTGTCTTCACTCCGAAATTCGCCCTGATTCCGGAACAGTTCTTCGATGCCGTTTCCGCGAGGGAACAGTTGGCTGAAACAGCCGATATCACAGATACCGACTATGTGTCCTATGAGCCTGTGCCTCAGATGAAGTCGGTTCTGGTTTTCTCCACTTCCATAGGGGAGACTCTGTCCAGGGCGGTTTCGGAGACAGTGTGCAGGACAGACGGGGAAAAAGTGCGAGTCTTGCCGGAAGTATGGTACATGCTCCGCGCCCTGGATTTTGTCCCGGAATATAACAAGGTGCTGGCATCTGTTGCTGACGGGCATTTGTATCTGGTAGTGGCCCAGGGCAGGAGTCTGCTTCTTTGCACCACTTTCCAGGCTGCTGATTTCGTCACGGCGGAGTATTTCATATTTCTGGCGATGAAGAAGTTCCAGCTGAATATGGAAATGACGGTGATATATTTCAGGACTCCTCTCCGTGAAGATGAGGAGATGTCGCTTTACAGGTATTTCAAGTCGGTGGACTATATTTGATTTTCTGTCAACATGCGGATTATAGGAGGAAAACTAAGAGGAAAGACTATCAGCCCGCCTCAGGGATATGCGGCCAGACCGACTACGGATTTCGCCAAGGAAGGGTTGTTCAACATACTGAACAACGAATACGAGTTTGAGGGTCTTTCAGTGCTGGATCTTTTCGGCGGGACCGGTTCGATTTCCTATGAATTTGCATCACGGGGAGCATCCGACATAGTCTGTGTCGAGATGAATCCGGCGAATGCCTCTTTCATCAAGTCTCAGGCTGCAAAACTGGGGATACGGTGTGTCACTGTCGTCAGACACAATGTTTTCGATTTCCTGAAAATCTGTGAAAAGAAGTTCGATGTGGTTTTCGCGGATCCTCCGTATGCCATAGACGGACTGGAGACCATTCCGGCGCAGGTATTTGCAGCTGGAGTGGTGAATCCGGGAGGTTATTTCATTCTGGAGCATCCCGGCTCATGCAGTTTTGCTGACGAACCTTTTTTCGTGAAGGAAAGGAAGTACGGAAACGTACATTTCTCCTTTTTCGAAGCTCCGGTTGAGAATGGGACAGAGACCGGAGAAAAGTGAAATTGCACCGGGATACCGGTGCGTAAAAAGGATTATTATGAAAAGGATTGTAACTGTTTCTATATTGGCCCTTATGGGCTATGCCTGTGCCCAGGCACAGACTGCGACCAGCCTTTTCTGGAAAAAGGACGGTGTTCAGGTGCCGGAAATCGTGTCGGAGAAGGCTGACCAGTACGGCAGTGTCGGCCACCATGGCCCTGCGGTGGAAAATACGCATTTTGCATTGAGGATTTATTTCAATGACAGCGGAGCGATCGACGTGTATTCGAAGACAGGACGGGGGCTCGAACTGGAGAAATACAAGTGGTATCCTACCGTGGAGCAGCAGGAGAATGACGGTGCCGGGTGCGACGAGTATCGTGTAGGCAAGACTGTCGGTCTTGGCGGTATCGCTCTCTGGGACGGGAAGCAGGAGGTCAAGTTGAAGGCTACCGGAGGCAGGACGGCCAGGGTAGGGGATACGAAGACTGGTTCTTTCGCGGAGATGATAGCATATGGAGTGCCGTATCAGGAGGACACGGTCGATATTTCCATCAGGATAGACATGAACAGGAAGACGCGTGAGGCGGTGGTCACTGCGACTTCCCTGACCGGGAAGCCTGTCATGTTCCTGACAGGAGTGAATTATCATCGCGGTGAGACTGTAAAATGCGGGAACGGCTTCATTTTCGCCTGGGGAATCCATCCTGCGGATGTGTCGGCTTCTCCTATTCCCATAGGTGCCGGAATGTTCTACAAACCATCGGATTTCGGACCGATGGAAGTGACCGGTGATATGGTGAGGATCATTTCAAGACCTGCCAAAAGCATCTCTACCACTGTGGTGGCGGCATCCACGAAAGAGGCCGAACTGAACACTGCGAAACGTTTTGAAAATTACATGACGAAATAATGTCGAAAGCCAGGAAACCCGAGAAGACGAATGCGGCCCGTCTGTTGGACAAGGCCGGGATAGATTACGAACTGGTCCCGTATGAGGTTGATGAGAACGATCTCGCCGCCACCCATATTGCGGACCAGCTCGGAGAGCCCATAGAGCAGGTTTTCAAGACTCTGGTCCTGTGTGGGGACAAGACAGGCCATTTCGTATGCGTTGTGCCCGGGAATGCAGAGGTGGATCTGAAAGCTGCGGCAAAGGTCTCGGGTAACAAGAAGTGCGACCTTATCCCGATGAAGGAACTTCTCGGAGTGACAGGGTATATCCGGGGCGGCTGTTCTCCTGTGGGCATGAAGAAACCTTTCCCTACATATTTCCATTCTACTGCCCTTGATTTCGAGGTGATTTATGTCAGTGCCGGAGTCCGCGGTCTGCAGTTCCGACTCAGACCTCAGGATCTCATTTCATACGTTCACGGAGTCACGGCCGACATCATCAGATAGCGGGCGCAACGCAGAAAGCTCCCTTCCCTGCCATTCTTTATATGGTTACTGCGGTATAGTGAGGCCCGAACCGTTCGGATGCCGCGCGGTCAAGCATTTCACGGTCGTCCGGATGGGCGATGCTTATGAGCAGTTTCGCTCTTTCCTGCATTGATTTTCCGTAGAGATCCACGGCTCCGTATTCTGTAACCACCCAGTGTGCATGTGCTCTGGTGGTCACTACTCCGGCACCGCTCATGATGACAGGAGCTATCTTCGACACTCCTTTTTTCGTGCGTGACGGCATGGCGATGATGGCTTTCCCTCCCTGTGACAGCGAAGCTCCGTAGACGAAGTCGATCTGGCCTCCGACTCCGGAGTAGAATTTCGTGCCGATGGAGTCCGCGCATATCTGGCCTGTCAGGTCTATCTGTACTGCGGAGTTGATGGCGACCATCTTTGGATTCTTCGATATCACGTACGGATCATTCGTGTAGCCGACATCCATCATGGCTACCATCGGATTGTCATCTATGAAGTCGTAGCATTCCTTCGAACCGAGGAGGAAAGTCGCTACGATTTTTCCTTTGTCGGTGACTTTCTCCGTTCCGTCTATCACCCCCTTGTCCACCAGGCCGAGAACTCCGTCGGCGAACATTTCCGTGTGTATGCCCAGATGTTTGTGTCCGCCCAACTGTGCGAGGACAGCGTTAGGGATGGCGCCGATGCCCATCTGCAGGCAGGATCCGTCCTCTATGAGTTCCGCGCAGTGTTTTCCGATGGCTGTCTCCACCTCATCAGGCTGGCTGAAATGACTCGGTACGAGAGGCGTATCGTCTTCCACGAAAATATCTATCAGGTCCGCCGGTATCATGGCCTGGCCCCACGCACGCGGAACATTCGGGTTTACTACCGCTATGACAGTTTTCGCACATTCTATGGCTGCAAGTGTGGCATCCACTGATGTTCCCAGAGAAACATACCCGTGCTTGTCAGGAGGACAGACCTGTATCATGGCTACATCGCACGGAAGGGCTCCGCAGCGGTAGAGTTTCTGCGTTTCGCCCAGAAATACCGGTATATAGTCCGAATATCCCTCCTGTACGCTCTTGCGGACATTGGCCCCGATGAAGAAACCCTGATGGAAGAATATGCCTTCGAATTTCGGGTCAGTATACGGAGCCGGCCCCTCGGTGTGGAGATGATGGACTTTCACGTCCCTGAGTTCTCCGGTTTCGCCTCTGCGGCACATAGCGTTGATCAGGATCTGCGGGGCGCTGGCCACGCTGCTCAGATGCACGTGGTCTCCTGACTTTATGACTTTGACTGCCTCGTCGGCAGAAACATAGTGAATTTCCTTTTTCATGTCTGTCTTGGTTCGTATCAGGCAAAGTTAATAAAAAACTCATAACAGGATATCCTGAAGTTCAGCAGGAGTGCCGAAAACGTAGTCCGACACGATATCCTTGCATGCAGGATTTCCCCAGCCTGCCAGTCCGAAATCCACTCCTGCGCTTCTGGCGCACTGGCTGTCATAGACGGCATCTCCTATATAGAGTGTCTCCGCGGCTGAAGCTCCCGACATGGAGAGACAGGCATTCAGCGGATCAGGCGCAGGTTTGGGGCGGGAAGCATCTTCCGCGCATACTACAGGACGGAAATAACCGTCCAGTCCGAACGGTCCTGCAAAATCGGATTCATACTCGCGGCGTGTCTTCGACGAGACGATTCCCATTCCGTATCCTGCAGCCTTCAATGCTTCCAGAGACTCGCAGATGCCATCGAATAGCCGGATGGAAGTCCTGTAGTCCTGCATATGTCTGTACCATATCTCCTTGGCTGGTACAGTATCGTATATGCCCAGTCTGTTCAGGACGACATCTCCCGGGATACCCAGTGCGAACTTCAGGTCCGCGGCGGGGACATCCTTCCCAAGCAAGTCCTGCAGAGTGTCTTTCAGACTGCACAGGATGGCATGCTCGGTATCGAGCAATGTTCCGTCAATGTCGAATATGAGGTACTTGTACCGCTTTCCCATTGAACTCACGTTTATTTATGCTATAATGAGTCTGACTCCCAGTTCTTCCAGTCTGGCACGGGCATTTTCAGGCAGTCCGTCATCTGTGATCAGTATGTCTACATTCTCCATCTGGCAGATCCGGGCGAAGCCGCGTTTCCCGAGTTTGCTCGAGTCTGTCAGGACCACGCATTTTTTCGCGGACCTGATGATCTGTCGGGTGAGGCTTGCTTCTTCCGTGGTGGCGCATGTGATGCCATAGTCCGGATCCAGTCCGTCCACTCCGATGAAGGCCTTGGAACAGAATACGTTGCTTATGGCATTGTTGGCTTCCGCTCCGAGGACGGAAAGTGTATTGCTGTACAATAGTCCCCCTACCTGCATGACCGTGATGCCCTGGATGTCCCCCAGATGTGCGGATATGTTCACGGCCGTACTCACGACATTCAGCCTGCCTTTAGGCTTGAGCACCTCGGCGAATATGGTCATCGTCGAACCGGAAGCTATGATGATGGAGTCATCGTTTTCTATGAGGGCGGCTGCGGCTTCGGCTATCTTCTGTTTCTTCTCGAAGTTTATCAGTCTCTTTGTGCTCATGGTGATGTCCATGACCTGCGCAGCCGTAGGCAGGGCACTTCCGTATGCCCTGTAGAGCAGCCCTTTGGCTTCGAGATGGTTCAGGTCCTTGCGTATGGTAGTCTGTGTGACTCCGAATTTCTCCGCCAGGACCGACACTTTCACAAATCCCTCCTTGACTATGCTGTCCAGTATGTATTTCCTTCTTTCCGCTATAGCCGACATGATCTTTATGTTTTATTGAGCACGAAATCATACAAAATTAATAAAAGAAATCGGAAAACCTGAAATTTTCATGCATTGATTTATGTTTCGTTTCGAACCGAAAGCTTGTCAAAACGAAACATAAATTGCATTCAAAAATATCAAAAAGTGTTGCGAGAACGAAATCTTTGCTTAATTTTGCATGTGTATTGGTTTTTGAAACTATAATCGATTTTCTTCTATGAACCACATGAACCACATGAAACACTTGACACTTGTCTTAACAGGCATTTGCGCTCTCGCCTTTTCCCAGGTACTGTCCGCGCAGGAAATGACGGTCAGAGGAGTCGTTTCCGCCACGACTGGAGAAAGTGTGATCGGAGCAGGGGTCATGATCAAGGGGACTGCTACGGGAGTCACCACGGATCTCGACGGCCGCTACGAACTCTCCGCACCGGAGAATGCTACACTGGTTTTTTCAAGCATCGGTTACAAGACTCTGGAAGTAAGGCTGGACGGACGTTCCGTGGTGAACGTGGCCCTGGAAACGGACAGCGAACTGCTTGAAGAGGCTGTCGCCATAGGCTATGGTTCGCAAAGCAAGATAACCCTGACAGGTTCTGTCACCCAGACTTCCGGAGCGGAACTGGTGAAAAACTCTTCTGTCAATCTGTCCCAGGGTCTGGCCGGACGTCTGTCCGGTGTCGTGGTCAGCAACAGGAGCGGCGAGCCGGGAAACGATGACGCCACCATGTTCATCAGGGGGCGCAGTACTCTGGATGACAACTCCCCGCTGATCATTATCGATGGTATCCCCGGCCGTGATGACGAGTTCTCCAGGCTGACAGGTGAGGAAATCGAGAGCATCAATGTCCTGAAGGATGCTTCGGGTGCCATCTACGGTTCCAGATCTGCGAACGGCGTGATCCTGGTCACGACCAAAAGGGGTGTTTATGGCGAAGCTCCGAGAGTCACCTTTACCTATGATATAGGTCTGCAGCAGCCTACGAGGCTGGTGGACATGGCCGATGCCGTTCTGTACACCCATGCCTATAATGACGAGCTGGCTATCACCGGAGCGGCTCCGTACTACAACGAAACGCAGCTCCAGCACTATGCGGCCGGAGATGATCTGATCCTGTATCCTAATACCGACTGGCTGGACGAGATCATCAAACCGGTCTCCGTGCAGCACAAATATGGTGTGAGCGTGAACGGAGGTTCCGACAGGGTGGCCTATTTCGTACAGTTCAACGGCCAGTACCAAGACGGTATCTACGAGAAATCCGCCACAAACTATGCGCAGTACAACGTCCGTTCGAACGTTGACATAAAGGTGACTGAAAGTCTCCGTCTCGGTGTCGACCTGAATGTGAGAAGGCAGCAGAAGAATTACTCGGCTTTCCCGTCTTCATCGGAGAATGACAACGGTATTTTCTATACCGCCATCAGAATGAAGCCTACCGGAGCCACTTATTATCCGAACGGCCTGCTTAGAGGCGGTACGAACCCAGCCGTCCTCGTCCAGGATCTGACAGGATACGACAGGACGTCCATCAATACCATAAACACGACATTCAATCTTGGCTGGGACATGTCCTGGCTGACAGAGGGCCTGTCCGTGAATGCCAGAATGGCGTATGACGTTGTAGGCGAGTTCAGGAAAAACTGGCTGAAGAACTGGGATTACTGGGAATATGACGAGATCACGGAACTTTACAACCAGCGTACCATTTCTTACTGGTCTTCGCCTGTACTGCATGAATATCAGGAAAATTACCAGACCCTGACGATCAACGCCAATATAAATTATGAGAGGGACTTCAACGGCCATCATGTTTCGGCTCTCGCAGGTTTTGAGCAGAGTTCCTACAGATACGATACGTTCAATGCAGGCATCAATTCCTATGATTCCGACCTACTCGACGAATTTTTCGCCGGTACGGCGGACAAGAGCTGGTATGCCATAGACGGTTATGCGAAGGAGACCGCACGCAGGAGTTTCTTCGGACGAATAGGCTATGACTGGAAGAGCCGTTATATGATTCAGGCCATCATCCGTTTCGACGGATCCGAGAACTTCCCGAAAGAGAGCCGGTGGGGTATCTTCCCGGGAGTTTCACTCGGGTGGAGGATTTCTGAAGAACCGTTCGTGAAGAATAATGCCCCTTGGCTTACGAACCTGAAACTCAGGGCTTCGTACGGTGAACAGGGAAATGACAGCATCGATCCGTTCCAGTATCTCACCACATACGAATACACTGCTTTGACAGGATACAGCATGAAGATCGATGACAAGGAAGTCAGCTTCATCATACCGGGAAGCATCCCGAATCCGAAAGTGACGTGGGAAGTGGCAAGAACATGGAATGTCGGTCTGGACGGAAGGATATTCAACGGAATGCTCGGATGGGAGGTGGAATATTTCCATACCAGAAGATCGAACATCCTCTGCACCAGGAATGCATCCATCCCGTACTATACCGGTCTGACGAACAATCTTCCTGACGAGAATATCGGCATAGTGTCGAACAGGGGAGTCGAACTGCAGCTGACTCATGAGAACAGGGTAGCCAACGGCGAATTCCTCTACCGTATCGGCGGAAATATCATGTACGCCAGAAACCGGATCGAATACATGGATGAGACACCGTGGGGCGAAGGACATGAATACATGAACGCTACCGGTCATCCCATGGGAGCCGAACTGTACTATCAGGTGATAGGCATCAACAAGACCCAGGAAGATCTCGAGAAATATCCTCAGATGGCGGGAGCCACCCTTGGAGATTTCATATTCGCCGACCTGGACGAAAACGGTGTGATCGATACGTATGACCGCAAACGCTGCGACCTGACTACGGTTCCGGAGCTGGTCTTCGGCCTGAATTTCGAGGCGCAGTGGAAAGGTTTCGATCTTTCCGTTCTCTTCCAGGGACAGGGGCGTGCCAGATACTATTATGCCCCGCTTATGGACCCTGTGTCCGGAAACGTTGAAAGGGAAGCGGCTGAAAAGGCCTGGACACTGGACAATACGGATTCAGACTGGCCGCGACTCGGTTCCAATGTCTCGAACGGCCATACGACACGTTCGTCTTTCTACTATCGCGATGCTTCCTTCCTGCGACTGAAGAATGTCGAGCTTGGTTACACATTCAACCAGGCCATGTTCGGTACCAAGGTAGGTATCAGAAGTCTCAGGATCTATATCGCCGGCTATAACCTTCTGACTTTCTCCGGACTGAAGAACGTGGACCCGGAGACAGATGACGAGTCTTACCAGAATTATCCTCAGATGCGTATATTCAACGCAGGTGTGAAACTTACATTCTAAGATGACGAATATCATGAAAAGATACATTCCAATACTTTCGGTTCTGATGTTGCTTGCCGCCTGCAATGACGACTTCCTGGACAAGCAGCCTCTCGACAAGCTTTCAGAAGAAGTCGTGTTCAACAGTGCCGCTCTGGCCGAATCATACGTGAATGCACTGTATACGGTGCTTCCTGATCCGTTTCAGGAAGGAAATATCAGCTGTATCACCGACGAGGGATTCTTCCGCTATGGCGGAACTTCCACAAGATACATCGCGGACGGCAGCATGACGCCTTCCAACGTGATGTACATAGAAGAGGGAGGTACTGCCCACGATACCAGAACCACTACCCTGAATATCTGGAACCGTGCATACGAGTGGATATACAGGATGAATTATTTCATCAATTATATCACCGTGAACGGGACTGAAATGGATGAAGCATCCAGGGACAGGCTCATGGGTGAAGTCTACTTCCTCAGGGCATGGGCTTACTATAATCTCATCCAGCGCTATGCCGGAGTCCCTATCATCACTACTGCCTACAGTCTCAATGACGTGTATGCGGAGGAAAGGGATACTTTCGATGACTGCGTGGATTTCATTCTGGGCGATCTCGAAACTGCGGAGAAACTTCTGCCTGCGAAGGAAAACTGTCTGCTTGGACGCATAAACAAGGACATCGTCCTGGCTCTCAGATGCCGTGTCACTCTGCTGGCGGCTTCACCTCTGTTCAACGATCCGGAGCTTCCTCAGGGCAGCGTATTCAGAGGCCGGTATGATTTCCAGGGCAAGTGGGAACGCGCCTACAAGGCAGCCAAGGCCATAGTCGACAGGGCCGATGTGGATGGGGCATATTCCCTTGATGATACCTACGACGGCTACTGGAAGGACATACATTCCCCTGAACTGATATGGGCCAAATACTTCATATCGAACGCAGATGCCACAACCAATTCTGCAAAAAAGGCACAGCTACTCTACTCCGTGGTGTATTTCAACGGTTGGACAGCTTGCAATCCTACCCAGGCCATGGTCCTGGACTACGAGATGAAGAACGGAAAGAAGATATTCGAAGACGGCTCCGGCTATGATCCCGAGCATCCGTTCAGGGACAGGGATCCCCGCTTTTACTATACGTGTGCGGCTCCGTTCAGCACTTACTGCAACACGGATGCTACAGGCTATCATGAAAACGAACTCCTTCTCTATCTCCTGTATGACGGAAAGACCAGAGATGATTTCGCAGCCGGAAAGACCGAACCGGACTATACCAGCAAGGCTACGCACCTGTGGCATGCCACGAATACCATGGGCATGGAGCTGAACAAATGGTACATCCCGACTTCTCCTATCACGGAAGCCGAAGTGGGCAGTCTCCTCTATCCGTGGTTCCGTCTGGCGGAGATGTATCTGAATCTCGCGGAATGCGCCTACAATCTCGGCTATGAGGACGAATGCCGTACTTACATAAACAAGGTGCGCCAGCGTCCGGACGTGATGATGCCGCAGATCGGTGAAAGCGGAGAAGCTTTATGGGACAGACTCGTGAACGAACGCCGCATCGAGCTTGCATTCGAGTTCACCCGTTATTTCGATGTCCGCCGCTGGAAAACCGCACCGTTCTACGAAAATATCCCTATCGCAGGCATGCGTACGATGATACTCAAGAACGGCGCCCGTCAGGACACTGTATATCGTGTGGTGCGCCCGTATGACGAGTCGAAGAACAATACCTGCTATTACTGGAAGAATTCCGTGGAACGCCAGAACTACATGTCCGCTACAGGAGAGGATATCGAATGCGTAGTGACTTACAAGTGGCTCGGGAAAGAGTACAAGGTCGACTACGGCGACTGCTGTCTGACCGTATCTCCTACGCAGAAACATTTCCCGAAGGTGGGAGATGTATATCCGAACTATCTGATGCCGATTCCGGCCAATGAGATAGCCAAGGCCAATGGTACCATCGTCCAAAACCCGGGATATTGATGAAAAGGATACTGACATATTTTTCTATCTTGTGCCTGACGGCAATGTCTCTGGATGCCGCTTCCTTGAAGTGTGCGTTCATCTCGGATGACATTTCCCCTGCGGGGGGGGGTAGGCTTGAGCTTGCCGGTTTTGCTGCCAGAAAGCAGTTGTCCGACGGCATGCATCTTCCCCTCAGGACTTATGCACTGGCCATAACGGACGGTGAACGGAAAGTATGTATCATTTCCAATGACCTGATGGAGATCCCGCCGGATCTGGCCGACGGGATAAGGTCTGAAATCAGCCGCCGGTCAGGGCTGTCCCCTGAAAGGATCCTTCTGCATTGTATCCATACGCACAGTGCGCCGAGGATAGGAGGAGCATGTTCCGTGGAAGGCGGTACGAATGCCGGGTACAGGTCTCAGGTATTCAATGCCATAGTGTCGAATGCCGTGAAGGTGCTTACGGATGAGTCCCTGTGGCAGGAGTTCTCTCTGGAAGTGGCCAGGGGGTCTGCGGACATTAATTACAACAGATGCGAGAAGAACGGTCCGGTGGACCATGATCTGTATGCGGCGCGTTTCGTGGACAGAAAGGGCCGTCCCATCTGCGCCTTCATAAATTTCGCATGCCATCCTGTCTGCATGGGACCGTCCAGTCTGCTGGTTTCATCGGATTATTCCGGGGTGGCCAGACGTGAAATCGCAAGGAAATGGGGCTGCGAAGTGTTCCAGCTTACAGGGGCCGGCGGAAACATGGATCCGGTCGGAGGCTGTCTGGATGCCGCCCATGCGGAAAAGACAGGTCACGAGCTGTATCGTTCTCTTGAAAAGATGAAATTCACCCCGGCAGAGTCCCGGGACAGGCTGGCTTTCGCATCGCGGCACGCCGCCCTGCCGTTCAGCATACCGGAGGTGACTCCGGATGCCGTGCGTGCCCATGCCGACTCGTTGGCCGGAAGTGCGGAGACCGATTTCCCGCGGTTTGCGGAAGATGTCCGCGGATGGGAGAAAGAAATATTGGCCCGGTTCGAGACCGGGACAGTCGAAAATTCCCTGGATTTCGAAATGGCGGCCGTCAACATTGACGGAGTCATCTTTTTCTTTTCGCAGGGCGAGCCTTTCTGCGAGTATCAGATGGCTGCGCGTGCTACTTTTCCGGACAAGATGATATTTTTCGCGGGGTACACGGGCGGCCAGAATTCATATCTGCCGTCAGCGCACGCATACAAGGTCCGTAAAGGGTACGAATATGAGATAGAGCAGATGCATGTCTACATCAAGGCTCCTTATCCGCTGTCTGAAGAGATGCCTGCAGCATATCAGGAGGCTGTCTTCAAGACCATAGCTGCAGTCGGGGCAGATGAGAGGTATTCCATCATACCGGCACCGCGTCATCTCGAACCTCGTGAAGGTGAACATGTGTTCACGGGAGAGCCGCAGGTGAAGTATCTGGATGATGACTCTGTTCCTGAGGAAGGCTACATTCTGGATATAACCCCGAAAAGGATAACCGTGTCTGCCAGTTCGGAAGCAGGGCGGTTCTATGCCATGCAGACCATCATGCAGCTTCTTCCTGCAGAAGTCTACGGCGACGGAGGATTCGCCGGCAGAAAATGGTCGCTTCCATGTTGCCGGATAGAAGACTGGCCCGAATACGGCTGGCGTGGCATGCACATGGACTGCGGCAGGTGGTTTCATGCCAAGGAAGAAATCTACAGGTTCCTGGACATGATGGCCATGCACAAGCAGAATGTTTTCCACTGGCATCTTACGGAAGACCAGGGCTGGAGGATAGAAATCAGGAAATATCCGCGGCTGACGGAGGTCGGGGCGTGGAGATCGGAGACCTGCGGCTATGACGGTCCGTGTGACGGCCGGCCTCATGGAGGGTGGTATTCGCAGGATGATATCCGGGACGTGGTGGCCTATGCCGCCGGGAGATTCATCACCGTGGTCCCTGAAATAGAGCTTCCGGGGCATTCGAGCGCAGCCATAGCGGCTTATCCGTGGCTGTCCTGCACACCTGACGAGCCGAAGGAAGTAAGTACGCACTGGGGAGTGATGGAGGATGTCTACTGCCCGAGTCCGCGGACTTTCAGGTTTCTCGAAGATGTATTCACTGAAGTGCTGGAACTTTTCCCTTCCAGGTATTATCATATAGGAGGTGACGAATGTCCTAAGACGGCATGGAGGAACAGCGGGTATTGTCACAGGCTGGCAGACAGTCTGGGTCTTTCCGGTGTGGATGATCTCCAGTATTATTTCGTCAAGCATTTCGATGCGTTTCTCCGCGAGAGGGGGAAGACTGTGATAGGATGGGACGAGATTCTGGACGGCAGTGCTGTGAATAGTACCGTAGTTATGTCCTACAGAGGGCATGCGCCGGCATCGAAGGCATTCGCCCGGGACATGAAGGTCATATTGGCTCCCAACAGATGGTGCTACTATGACTATGTGCAGGACGAGATCGAGGATATTCCTGAAAACCAGCACCTTTTCATCACTCTGAGAAAAGCCTATACCTATGATTTCCGCCAGATGGTAGACCCGGAAGTGCTGGCCAGGGCGGACAGCCTGCTGCTTGGCTTCCAGGCCTGTCTGTGGGGAGAAGCGATACATGATGACAAGGACCTGCAGCATCACGCTTATCCGCGGTCTGCAGCCATGGCCGAACTCAGCTGGTCACCGGCGGAGTCCAGAGACTGGAATTCGTTCCGCCTGAGGGTGGAAAAAGAATTCGACAGGGTAAAAGCCCAAGGACAGGAATACAGTGATGCTTACTGGCAGGTCATCATAAACATGGACCTCGAATCCGATTATCCGCGTTCGGCGGAACTGGAACTGGACTATCCTTTCGCCGACATCCGCTATACCGTAGACGGCAGTGAGCCGTCCGCGGATTCTCCTTTGGCCCCTTACCGTATTCGGGTGGACAAGGGAATGACTCTCAAGGCCAGAGGCTTCAAGGCTGACGGCACACCGGTAGGACGTACTGTAACCAGAATATTCTGATCATGCGAAAATTTTACATAATCTCCCTATTTTCCCTTCTCGCGGCGCTGGCCTCTTGCTCCCGGACATCGGAACAGTCCGTGACACAGGACAGGACCGCGCAGGTGAACGTCATTCCTCAGCCGCATCATCTCCAGATGGCTGAAGGAGCGTTCAGGATAGACAGGGACACGAAGATATTCATCGACGTGCAGTCTGATGAAATGTTACGGATTGCAGGTTTTCTGAATGAAAGACTGTCATCGGCTGCAGGCTTCAGTCTGGAGATTTCCGGGACCATGCCGGAATCGGATGCCATATACTTCATGAATGCCGGGCTGCCTGCGGAATCCTACGGCATGAACGTGACTCCGGACAGGATCGTGATAGACTATGGTGACGGTGCGGGGGCTTTCTATGCGTTGCAGACGCTTTTCCAGCTGCTGCCGCCGGAGATATTTGCCGGCAGCCGTCAGAAAGGAATCAGGTGGGAAGTCCCGTGCCTTTCCATCGAGGATGAACCGAGGTTCGCCTATCGCGGGATGCATCTGGATGTCTGCCTGCACTTTTTCGATATCGATTTTCTGAAAAAGTACATCGACATCATGGCCCTGCACAAGGTAAACCGTTTCCACTGGCACCTTACGGAGGATCAGGGATGGAGACTGGAGATCAGGAAATATCCGCTTCTGACCGAGAAAGGCCAGTGGAGGAAAGAGACAGTGGTCGGTTCTCTGAAGTCAGGCATTTATGACGGGATTCCATACGGAGGATATTATTCCCAGGAGCAGGTGAAGGATCTGGTCAGATACGCTGCAGAGAGATACGTGACCATCATCCCGGAGATAGAACTTCCGGGACATGCGCTGGCTGCCATTTCCTGCTATCCCGAGCTCTCGTGCGGACTGGAAGACCACTATGAAACTGCTACCAAATGGGGTGTGTTCAAGCAGGTTTATTGTCCGAAAGAAACTACGTTCGAGTTTCTGGAGGACGTCTTCGACGAGGTGTTCGAACTTTTCCCGTCCGAGGTCGTGCATATCGGCGGCGATGAATGTCCGAAAGCCAGCTGGAAGGAATGTCCTCACTGCCAGTCCCTCATCCGCAAACTTGGCCTGAAGGACGAATACGAGCTTCAGAGCTGGTTCGTGACCAGAATGGAGAAATACATAAATTCCAAAGGCCGTCAGATCATCGGCTGGGATGAAATCCTTCAGGGAGGGCTGGCGCCCAATGCCAAAGTGATGAGCTGGCTCGGCGAGGAAGGCGGCATAAGAGCGGCGCAGCAGCATCACGAAGTCGTGATGGCCCCTCATCAGAAATACTATCTGGACTATTGGCAGGGAGATCCGGATTCCGAACCCCTGGCCATGGGAGGCCCGACGACATTGAGGACCATGTATGACTACGAGCCGGTTCCCGAGATCCTTACTCCGGAACAGTCGAGGTATATCATCGGAGTGGAAGGCTGTGTCTGGACGGAATATATGGACAGTCCGGAGCGTGTGGAGTATATGGCGTGGCCGAGGATGTGCGCGATAGCAGAGACAGGCTGGACGAGGGCCGGGAAGGACTGGGACTCTTTTGCCAGACGTCTGGAAACCCATTTCGGAAGACTGGACTATCTGGATGTGGGGTATTGCGATGCATTTTTCGAACCGTACATAGTCTGCCACGAGGATACCAGATACAGCAAGGTGGTGACCATGTCAGTGGATGCTCCGGGTGCAGAGATTCATTACACCCTGGACGGATCGGAACCGGGACCTGACTCTCCGGTGTATGCGAAACCGTTCGTCATAAACAGATCGCAGACAGTCAAAGCGGTGGCGGTCAGAGACGGCCGCCCTATAGGCGATATAAAAACCAAACAATTCTAAAAGTTCTTATCTATGGCATTAAGAGTAACAGAACAACCGTCATTGTATGACCATCTGGAGAAGAAATCGGTGGCCGAAATACTTCATGACATCAACGAGGAGGACAAGAAAGTCCCTCTCGCTATAGAAAAGGCGCTGCCTGACCTGGAAAGACTGGTCAGTGCTATCGAACATCAGCTTCGCAATGGCGGAAGGATGTTCTATGTGGGCTGCGGGACGGGGGGCCGTCTGTCTGTCCTGGATCAGGTGGAGCTCCCGAACACTTACGGTATTGACCCGGAGATGATACAGTGCGTCCTGGCCGGCGGTGTGGAGAATCTGGTATTGGCCCTCGAAGAGGCCGAAGATGATATCGAAGAGGGATGGAGGACCCTTCAGGAAAAACATGTCAGCCCTAAAGACATAATAGTGGGGATAAGTGCCAGCGGCTGCACTCCGTATGTGCTCGCCACGCTGAAACACTGTCAGGAAAACGGTATACCTACCGGATCTTTTGTCGGGAATCCTGATTCTCCTATTTCGAAGTATTCGGACTATCCTTGCGAGATCGTGTGCGGACCGGAGTATATCACGGGAAGCACCAGGATGAAGTGCGGTACAGTACAGAAACTGGTATGTGACATGATCAGCACCACTGTGCTCATCCGCCTGGGACGTATCGAAGGGAACCGGATGGTGAATGTCCGCCTGATAAACAACAAGGTAGTGGACCGTTCTGTCAGGATGCTGATGGAGAGGAATCCGTCGCTGAAGGACTATGACTGGTGCGAGAAGATGATCAAGGAGAACGGCAATGTGAAAAAGACAGAGCAGTATCTCTATGAGCATGGTTATATAGACAAACTTCCGGAAGAATGAACATGGGCATGAAGCATGGAATAGCTGTCTTTGTGTCGCAGTTGATGGTTTCAGCTGTGCTCCTCACCCTGTCCTCCGGCTGTGACCGGAACGACGGTCCCGACCTGACCCGTTTCTCCGGCGTAGTCATCAACGAAGTGGCGGCCCATGACGAGAGGACGGACGCGGAAAGCTGGGTGGAGCTGGTGAATACGTCTTCCGGGACTGTGGATCTGTCCGGACTCGGACTTTTCCTGTATGACGAGTATTTCGACGGCATGAATATCCATGATTTCGCCGGGCAGAGTCTTTCTGCAGGTGAGCGCATGGTGCTGAGCACTGCCGATGACGGTCTGCGTACAGGTTTCGCTTCAGATGCACAGTTCGAGCTGCGTCTGGCTCCTGACAGGTCGGGAGAAGCCGTCGACAGTTTCAGCCGGGATGCCATATCTTCTCCCGGGGCGTTGCCGGTAGCGGGATCTTATCAGCGTATTCCTGACGGAAACGGAACATGGACATCGTCCCCGGCCGCTTCTCGCGGAAAGGCGAATCTGATACTGTCTCTGGAAAATACGAAACATAATGCTATCTGGCTGTGGAGTACTCACATGAAGGAATGGCTGGCTGACGATGCGGCCGTCATGAAACGGATGAAGGCTCTGGGATACGATCATGTCCTGCTGAATTATGCTGCATTCCAGTACAGCAATGCGAAGACTGCCAGGGAATTCATGGCCGCAGCGGCAGATGCTGGCATTATGGTCCATGCCTGGATACAGTGTTTCTATAACGGAGGATGGGTAAGCCCGGTGATAGATGCTGAAAACAGGTATGACCAGGCTCTTTTCGATGATATCATCGAGAGAGCAGGCGGGTATATCGATGAATTCGGCGTCCAGGGAATTCATCTGGACTATATCAGATTCGGCGGTACGGCATACAAGCACAATCCTTCAGCCGAGATTACGGCCGTGGGGGCCGTGACCGAGTTCTGCCGCCAGATCCGTGAAGCCATGGATGCCAGAGGTGAAAACATCATCCTTTCGGCTGCCATGATGGCTGAGGACAACGCAGCTTATTACTATGGACAGAATGCTGCCCAGATGGGACGGTACATTCATATACTGATGCCGATGATCTACAGGTATCAGGAGGGCGGAGTCTCGTACAGTACGGACTGGTGCATGAAGATGGTGCGACTTTTCACTACAGTCACAGATGCCCAGGTGTGGGCCGGTACGCAGACTTACAGCTATGTCGGCAACAATGTCAGCGGGCTGGATGAGGAACGGCTGCGTTCCGACTGTGAGGATTTCGTCGGATCCGGAGCCTCGGGAATAGTCCTGTTCAGATATGCACTCGGGACATTCCCTGACGTGAATGACTTATGGGAGTCAGAATAGGAAAACATCATTTAACACTTTAAACTAATAGTATTATGAAAAAGATTGCTTTGTTTTTGATGCCGGTTCTCGCCGTGGCAATGCTTTTTACGGGATGCGACAAGAATAAGGTCGACCCTGAAGAGCCGGTCAAGAGCGTAGGAACATTTACGCAGGCAGCCATAGTGGATGCTGTGGCCGGCATGTATGCGGAATGGACGGAAACCACTACCATTCCTCAGGAACTCAAAGTCTCAAACGCTACACTGACGCTGCCTCAGTATCAGTACGCCATGGCCAGACTCATGGTGGACATCAGGGACGGCAATGCAGGTGACATAGAGGTCCTGAACTTCAAACCGGCCGACCATCCGGAGCGTGACAGCTATGATGCGGAGACTATCGCAGTGTACGGCGGTCCGTCTGACGGGTCGAACACTGAAGACCTCGGAAACATCGCCGAACGTATGATAGCCGCCATGTCAGAAGACGGACAGGTGCCTAACCAGACACTCTTCACCAGAGATGGGGAAGCCATCGCTTATTCCACAAACCGTGCTACCGTGACTTTTGCCCGCGCCATCAGCGCCTACAAGGAAGACGGCAAGATGCCGGAAAGCGTGACTACCGACTATCTTTCTGCCGCAGCTACACTGAAAGGCTTCGCACAGCAGTTCGTCACATATCTTGACGTATGGGAGAACAACATCGCCGAAACCCTGAGCGCAGACGGTTCGCACTGTTCAGACAACGAAACAGCCTGGGAGAACGTACACTTCATTCCTATTCCTTATTCAGGAGGCTATACCGATGGCGTGGATCAGTATGACCCTAAGTACCAGCCGTACCATACCATCACGGTGGACGGAGTTACATATTCTGCAGCTCAGTGCTGGGGTATCGCCCTCAAAGGTATCCTCGACCTGGTGACAGTGGAAGGCTCAGCAGTGCTCCCTGCCGAAAGAAATGAAACGGTACATACGCTCGGAAACGGAAAACCGCTTACTACTCCTATTCCTGCATTGGAAGACTTCTTCGAGTGGGGACTGTATCCATGGTATGAAAAGGCTGACGATCCTTGTGTCATCAGGGATGACAATGGCGAAATCCGTTCTGTAGGCATCGACTTCCTGGTCAAGCTCATTCCATGGCATCTGACCCGTTCAAGCCAGCTCGGAGCCATAGGCAACTTCCAGACGTTCGGTGAAGATCCTGCGAGCGCCCTCGTGCTTCCTCCATACGAAGGAAATATCAGCCCTATGAGAGAGCTGCTTATAGCTGCACGTTTCTACAAATATCTGCTTGACAACGATATCAACGAGAATGTCTATGATGCCATGAAAGACGTCATGATAGACGCAGACCTGTATGGTGTGGACCCTGACCCTCTGTATGTCAGCGAGACAGGACTCAATTTCGCATACGGACAGGGCGAGCAGACATTGAAGGTCACTGCCCTTTCAGAGAACTGGACCGCTACTTCAAGTGCCGGCTGGGTGACTGTCTCACCGGCTTCAGGTCCTGCATCGGAGACTTCACAGGATGTGACGATATCTGTAGTTGCCAATGAAGGCGGTTCCCGTACGGCTACTGTGACATTCTCCATACCTTCGGGTCCTTCAAAAGAGGTGACAGTCACTCAGGCTCCGTCCCCTTCTACGAACACCATAAAGGATTTCGTCACCGAATACGTGAAGATACTTGATATCTGGGAAGAGACTGTCGGCACTGTGAACTACCTTGACGGAATCGGAGCCACTACGAACGAAGATAACGCGCCGTACGATGTGGAGAATGCCCACTATGTCCCTATGGAGACAACCATCACTGTCGGTGACCAGACATTGGGTACTGCTGACATGTTCGAACTCGCTATCAGGTCATACCTGCTGCTCAGAGGCTATGACGGAAACAGCACTACCGGAGGAAACGGGACTTTCGAGTCCGTGACACCTGCCACACTGTCTTCCACCCTGCCTGATACCCACGCCTACAAATGGGGAAGCAATCCGTTCAACGAGACCGGTTCCACTTCTGCGGGCAATGTCACCCAAGGCAACGGCGGTGAACTCAGGATGGGCGACCCTAATACGGCTGACGGAGTGGAAGCGGTGAAGTTCGACATCCTGGACAATTTCGCGCAGCGCAGCTGCAATTATCCTATTAACAACGGCTCTCAGATCTCCAATATGTGCGGATATGCTGCAGGCCAGCTGGTCGGATACTATGGCTGCTTCTGCGCCCAGCGAGGTCTCATCACTTATGCATATTTCTTCAAATATATGCTTGACAACAACCTTGAGGATCTTTCTACGGTTCAGGAAGATCATGTGTTCGAGACGCATTTGTTCAAATAGCGGTTAATAGTGTTTTCCAGCCTCCGGATTGTGCCGGAAAGGCAGTGTGACGAGGGTGACTGAAAGGAGAAGTTTCAAGTGCGACACGGAAGTACCCTTTTCAGTCGCCCTTTTTAATTGGTTTGACCGGAATCCGGTTTTAACGACTTTTTTATGAAACGATATATAACTTCGATAGCGGTTCTTTCCGTATTGCTTTTTATAAGTTGCGCCTGCGACAAAAACAGCGGCGACAGCGGTAAGGACGATGTTGACGTGGAGTTCACGGCAACAGGTTGGAACGGATATTTCGCGGAAGCTCTGGCGAAGGCCTATGATGAGTTCTCGGAGACAGGGGATATCCCTGCGACCGTAAATGTGGAAGGGCTGAAATACAACAGGGGCAGGTACCTGGCTGCCGGCATCCAGATTCTCAGGAAAATCATCGCGGAACCTGATACATGGCAGGATGAGGATGTGACTTACATTATAGCCTCCGGACCTGACAGCTATGCGAACAATACCTTCAATGACGATGTCATGACTTTCGATGCATTCATGGACGTGCTTGATATCGCCTATGAATACGCCGGAGAGCGAAATGTTTTCCCGAACTACTGCACTACGGAAGCAGAGCATAAGGACCCTGACGGTTCGGTGTATTCCGTAAAGATGACCATCAATACCATCTATGTCATGATGACGAGGGTTTTCGCATATTTCGTGGAAAACAATTCCCTGCCTGAAGAAATCAGCACCTGGGATGCTGACTATCTCCATGAGACGCTGAACTGCGAAGTTTCCGATCCTCTGGTGGTATCTGCCATGGAGACCGCCACTGAAGGCCTGGTTTCGGACTACGACAGGGCGAAGGCCATTTTCGAATATGCCCGTGACGAATGGGAGTGGCTGAACTACAACAACACTTCCAAAGGTGCGGTCGGGACCATTCAGGACAAGGGAGGAAACTGCTGCGACCTGACACATGCCATAGTGGCCATGAGCCGGGCTGCCGGCATACCGGCCAGATACAGACACGCCCAGTGCCAGTACGCGAGCGGGGTGATAGGCCATGTGATAGCCGAGATTTACGTTGACGGAGTCTGGTATCCGGCCGATGCTTCGAACAACGAGAATACTTTCGGAAACCACGAGGCCTGGTCGCACATGGCCACGTTCAACGGCAGGTATAACGAACTTCCATTCTGAAACAGGAGAAACCATACATGATTCTGATAGCCGACAGCGGGGCCTCGAAGACCGACTGGTCCTGCATAAGAAAACAGACTTTCGAGCGGATGTCCTTCATCAGCCAGGGCTACAACCCGAATTACATCTCAAGTGCGGACATGGTGGAGGATATCAGGAACAGTCTTCCTGAATCGTTCCCTGCGGAACAGGTCTCGGAGATTTATTTTTACGGAGCAGGAGTCACCCCGCTGCAGTACCCGTTCATGACCGACACATTGCTGAAAGTGTTCCGGAACGCGGAGACTGTCTTTATAGCCATGGATACCCTGGCTTCCTGCCGAGCCCTTCTCGGGACAGAACCGGGCTTCGCTGCCATTCTGGGAACCGGGGCCAACACCTGCCTGTACGACGGGGAGAACGAGTGTTTCAACGTGGATTCCTGCGGCTTCATCCTCGGTGACGAAGGCAGCGGAGGCTATCTTGGAAAGAGGATGATTACGGACTATATCAGACGCAACATGCCTTCCCGCGTGTACCGTCTGGTGGGAGAAGCCCTTGGGTATGGCAACGATGAACTTCTCGACATCATATACACCAGGCCTTTCCCGAACAGGTTCTGCGCCCAGTACGCCAGATTCATCAGGGAGCATACTGATTTCGATCCCTATTTCCCGGAACTGGTCACGGACGCGTTCCGGAAGTTCTTCGACCGTATCGTGACGCGCTATGACCATTACCGCTCGTACAAGTTCAACGCGGTAGGGTCGGTCGCCTACCATTTCAGAGACCTCCTCGATCCTGTCGTGGCCGAATACGGCATGGAAATAGGCAAGATAGCCAAGGCGCCTATGGACGGGCTCGTGGAATACCACACGGCAAAACTCTCGAAAAATAAGGAATGATCATGGAACTCCGGAAAAACGGCGGCATAGTCATCCCCCTTGTCATCATCGGGATGATGTTCTTCGTGGTGGGATTCGCTCTGGGTATCAACAGCTATATCGTGCCCCTGCTTGAAAGTGCTCTGGAAGTCTCTTCCGGTCAGTCTTACATGATTCTCGCGGCTACATTCGCGGCGTTTTTCGTTTTCAGCTATCCGGCCACATCGCTTATTCTCAGGATAGGATACAGGAAGACCATGGTCCTGGCGTTCGCCGTCTTCGCTGCCGGATTCCTTCTGTTCGTGCCTTCGGCACAATGCCGGAGTCTTCCGCTTTTCCTCCTGGCTTCCTTCGTATGCGGCACGGCCAATACGATACTCCAGGCGGCGATCAACCCTTACGCCACATATCTTGGCCCCATAGAGTCCGCTGCCAGACGGATAAGCATCATGGGTATATGCAACATCATGGCATGGCCTGTCTCCCCGCTTTTCCTGTCTTGGCTCATAGGCAAGTCAATAGATTCGATGTCCCTGTCCGACATCATATTCCCCTTCTATGTCCTTGCTGTCATCTTCGTGATTCTGGGAATCTTCGTCTGGCTGTCACCTTTGAAAGAGATGAAGTTCGGGGAACAGGAGGAAGACCTGGAGGGCGCGTATGATGACGGCCGTACTTCCATCTGGCAGTTCCCGCACCTGATTCTCGGGAGTATCGCCCTGTTCATGTATGTAGGCATAGAGACCATCGCCATGGCCAGTTCAGTGGACTATGCAGTGAGCCTGGGGCTTTCCGATCCCGAACAGTATGCGCTCATTCCGAGCATAGGCATGGTGGCCGGCTATGTCTTCGGCATCATCATGATTCCCGGATATCTGAGCCAGAGTGCAGCCCTTCGCCTGCATTCGTGGATAGCAGTGGCCGGGACTCTTCTCGTGGTCCTGCTTCCCGCCCGGATGTCGGTATATGCCGTGGCCGTGGTGACATTCGGCTGTTCTGTCATGTATCCTGCCATATTCCCTCTGGCTTTGGACGGACTTGGGAAATTCGCCAAGACAGGTTCATCCATACTGGTAGCCTGCATTGCCGGAGGTTCCATAGTGCCTCTGCTCTATGGTTTTCTGAAGGATTGGGTCGGGAGTCAGGCAGCGTACTGGATAGGTATCCCGTGTTTCCTTTTCATCATGTATTATGCTTACTGCGGTTATCGTCTGAAAAAACCTGTCTCCCCGCGCAGGTGATATTCCGTTTCCGGAACCGCAGGATCTTGAAAATTCAGGCATTTGTTGCCGGACTGACCGCAAAATTGCTAATTTTGCGGTCATCTTTAAATACCGAACGATGAAAAGCAGACAGGAAAAACTCGAGGCATTCGGCAGGATACTGGATATTCTGGACGAACTCAGGGTGAAATGCCCGTGGGACAGGGCGCAGACGACAGAGTCCCTCAGACCTCAGACCATAGAAGAGACATATGAACTGAGCGATGCCATACTGAAAAAGGATAACGCGAACATATCCAAAGAACTCGGAGATGTCCTTCTCCATGTCCTGTTCTATTCGAAGATAGGGGAGGAGAACGGGACGTATGACATAGTGGATGTCATCAATCATCTGTGTGACAAGCTCATCTACCGTCATCCGCATGTGTTCTCCACCACTCAGGTAGCCGATGCCGCAGAGGTGGTGAAAAACTGGGAACAGCTCAAACTCAAGGAAAAAGACGGAAACAAGAGGGTGCTGTCAGGCGTCCCGGAGACCCTGCCGCCGCTGTTGAAGGCCTACAGGATGCAGGACAAGGCTCGTGGCGTGGGCTTAGACTGGGAGCAGAAGGATCAGGTATGGGACAAGGTCGGCGAAGAGCTTGGCGAATTCAAGGCTGAACTTCAGTCCATGGAAACCGCTTCTTCGGACGAAGACGGAAAAGCCGCGAAAGACCGTGCCGAAGCCGAACTGGGTGACTATCTCTTCGCGATAGTCAATGCTGCCAGACTCTACGGCCTGAATCCGGATACGGCCTTGGAGCGTACATGCCATAAGTTCAGGCAGAGATTCACATATCTGGAAGAGCACACTATCAGGCAGGGCAGGAATCTGAAAGACATGACCCTGACGGAGATGGACGCCATCTGGGACGAGGCCAAGGCAAAGGGACTCTGATGGAGGAGAACTGTAACATGCCGGCCGGAGCCGGGGCTTCCGACTGGAAAGAGCGTACTTCGCTTCTCATAGGGCAGGATGGAGTGGCCAGACTGGCCCGTGCCACGGTAGCCGTGATAGGTGCCGGTGGAGTCGGGGGTTTTGCCGCCGAGATGATAGCCCGCGCCGGGGTGGGAAGGATGATCATCATGGACAGTGATACGGTGTCAGTGACGAACAAGAACAGGCAGCTGCTGGCGCTGGATTCCACCATAGGCAGACCGAAATGCGATGTCCTGGCCGAAAGGCTCAGGGATATAAATCCGGAGATTGGCCTGAGGGTCTGCGGCCAATACCTGGAGGCTGACGGAGTGGGTGAGATATTCGACGGGGAGAAGGTGGATGTCGTGGTAGATGCCATAGATACCATTGCCCCGAAACTGGCTTTGATCAAGTATTGCCTCGACAGAGGCATACCGGTGGTGTCATCGATGGGGGCCGGGGCGAAACGGGATGCGACGAAGATCAGGATAGCGGACATTTCGAAGACATTCAACTGTCCGCTGGCTTTCATTGTCAGGAAAAGGCTGCGCCGGATGGGGATAACCAAAGGCGTGACGGCGGTATTTTCCGAGGAACTGCCGGACAAGGATGCTTTCATTGTCTGCGACGAAAAGAACAAGAAGTCGAATGCGGGGACCATTTCCTATATTCCCGCCGTTTTCGGGTGCGCCTGTGCCCAGGCGGCCATAGATACCCTTCTCGGATTTTGACATTTTTTGATTTTTGTTATCTTTGCAGGATTGTAGAAGAGATTGTTGATTTGTTGTAATTTGTTCTATGGCTGTATATAAGGTTGTTGAGGTAGTTTCTGCCAGGGATCTGAAGAAGTTCATCAAGTTCCCGAATGATTTATACAAGGATTGCCCCCAGTATGTGCCGGCATTGTTCGCCGACCAGAAGAAGTCATTGACGGCAGCGCCGTCACTCGCATATTGTACACGGAAGATGTGGATGGTGACAGACGGGAAGAAGGTCGTCGGCCGTATCTGCGGGATGATAAATCCGAGGTACAACGAGCGTTACGGAAAGAAAAGGGCGCGTTTCGGATGGTTCGATACCATAAATGACATCGAGGTGGCGCGGCTGCTTCTCGGTACTGCGGAGAAATGGGCGAAGGAAAACGGCATGACGGAGGTGCACGGACCTCTTTACTACAATACTCTCGGAAAGCAGGGCATGCTGGTGGAAGGGTACGAGAATCTGGCCCCGTTCAACTGTCTGTACAACTACCCGTACTACAACGACCTGATGACTGCCCTCGGATACGAAAAGGAGTGCGACTGGGTCCAGTACAAGCTCCGGGCCGACCAGCAGCTTCCTGACAAGATGGTGGCTGTGGCAGAGCGTCTGATGTCCAGATACAAACTGGTCGAGGGCGATATCGATACCCTGAAACACGACAGGGCGCTGGTGCGCGAGTTTTTCAGGATATACAACGAGAGTTTCGCCGAGAATGTGTACAACTTCATACCGTTTACTGACGAGGAGATAGAAGATGAGGCGAACCAGACCATCGGCCTGCTGGACAAGCGTCTCTGCTGCTTCCTGCTCGACGAAAACCGTGAAATCGCAGCTTTCGGCATATCTTTCCCTTCAATATCGAAGGCTCTGCAGAAGGCGAAAGGCTCCATGTTCCCGTTCGGATGGATTCATTTCCTGAAAGCGTTGAAGAAGTTCGACACTATCGATCTGATGATAAACGGCGCATCTCCGAAATGGCAGAATACAGGGGTGTCTGCTGTCTACCACAATATCATGGCCAGGAAATACCGCGAGGCCGGGGTGAAATGGGCCATCACGAATCCGCAGATAGATACGAATTCGGCATCTTTCGTATGGGAAAAGTACGAGCATGAGCTTTATATGCGCCGCCGGTGCTATGTGAAGTCCATAGAATAGCGGCCGTCAAAGTATGGAAGAAGAATAAAACAACAAGAAATACAACATATGGCAGAAAATTCATTGCTGGAGAAGGTCATGGGCCTTCAGGAAAAATATGATGACTTGCAGAAGCAGCTCGCGGATCCCGAAGTGATTTCGGATATGAAGAAGTATGTGCAGCTGAACAAGGAATACAAGGAGCTGGCTCCTATCATCCAGGCCGGACAGGATTACAAGAGGATGATGGATGAGTACGAGTCTGCGAAGGAAATTCTGGCTGTGGAGAAGGATGAAGAACTCAGGGAGATGGCCAAGGAAGAAATAGCCGATATAGAGCAGAAGATTCCGGCTGTCGAGGAAAATATAAAGCTGCTGCTTATTCCTGCAGACCCGCAGGACAGCAAGAATGCCATTCTGGAGATCCGTGGAGGTACAGGCGGTGACGAGGCTGCCATCTTTGCCGGGGACCTTTTCAGAATGTATTCGAAATATGCGGAGAAGAAAGGCTGGAAGATAGAGGTGACGAACCAGTCGGAAGGTGCTGCAGGAGGATTCAAGGAAATAGTCTGCAAGGTGACAGGAGATCATGTGTACGGTACTCTCAAATACGAATCGGGAGTGCACCGGGTACAGCGTGTGCCACAGACTGAGACTCAGGGCAGGGTACATACTTCTGCCGCATCGGTGGCGGTATTGCCGGAGGCGGATGAATTCGATATTGAACTGAACATGAACGATATCCGCAAGGATACTTTCTGTTCATCGGGACCTGGCGGCCAGTCTGTGAACACGACGTATTCAGCCATCCGTCTGACGCATATTCCGTCGGGAATCGTGGTGCAGTGTCAGGATGAGAAATCACAGCTGAAGAATTTCGACAAGGCTCTCGCCGAGCTTCGTACCAGGCTTTACAATATGGAGTACGAGAAGTATCTGAACGAGATTTCAGCGAAGCGCAAGACCATGGTATCTACCGGAGACAGGTCTGCGAAGATCAGGACTTACAATTATCCTCAGTCCCGTGTGACTGATCACAGGATAAACTATACCATGTACAATCTGCCTGTTTTCATGGATGGCGAGATACAGGAAGTGATAGACCAGCTGCAGATCGCGGAGAATGCGGAGCGTCTGAAAGCGGCCGCAGAATAGCGCCGCGGGCACAGAATTACAACTTCCTTCCGGAAGTCAAAGTATTCAAGAATAATGAAGAACAACAATTTCGACCAATATGCGGAGAAATACGATGCATGGTTTCTGGAGAACACGAACGTGCTCTATTCGGAAGCCGCACTGGTCGCATATTTCCTCAGGAAAGGAGAAAAGATCCTCTCGATAGGCTGCGGAAGCGGTCTTTTCGAGAGGATTCTCCGTACAGACTATGACATAACAGTGGAGGACGGGGTGGAACCTTCTTCCGACATGGCACAGATCGCCAGGGCGCGAGGCATGAAGGTCACTGTCGCTACTGCCGAAGACTACGTGGCTGCCCCGGAATCCTATGACACGATTCTCTACAACGGCTGTCCGGGCTATATCACAGACCTGGACCTGGCCCTCTCGCACAGCTACGATGCCCTGAAGACCGGAGGCAAGGTCATACTCATAGACATCCCTAAAGAGAGTTCATACGGGCTTCTCTACAACCTTGCAAAAGCCCTCGGGACCTGGGATCATCCGCTTCTGGAAGGCGTGCAGCCGAAGGATCCGTATCCTATCGAGCTGGTGACCAAGGCTTGCTGGAGAACTACCGCGGAGAAAGTCGGGTCCATGCGCACGGCCGGCTTTTCTGACTTCGAATACGCGCAGACCCTGACCACTCATCCTCTGAACTCCGGTGATTACATCCAGAAGCCTCTTCCTGGCTACGATTCCGGTGACTATGTCGCCATCTGCGGCTACAAGCGCTGAACATCATGTGGAGTGACGAAGCCTGGCAGGCGGCGGAGCCTGTCTATCAGCTGATTCTGGCGCATCCTTTCATTACGGAACTGGCCTCCGGAGTCCTTCCGGCGGCTAAATTCAGAAATTACATCGCGCAGGATTCCCTCTATCTCAGGGAATACGGGCGTGTCATGGCATTCATGGCTTCGAGATTTTCCGATCCTGAAATCTCCCGGCTCTTCATGACTTTCTCTATGGAGAATCTCGATGCCGAAAAGGCCCTGCACGATTTTTATCTGTCCGCAGGCGGACAATGCGCTGTCTCTGACCTTTCTGTCGGGCCAATGTCAGTGCCGGCTTCTCCTGCCTGTCTGCTGTGTTCTTCGCACCTGTGGAGGCAGGCCGTGGCCGAACCTGTGGAAGTGGCCCTGGCATCAGTCCTCCCGTGTTTCGCAGTGTACGCCAAGGTGGGGCAGTCTGTTTTCGAGGCTGCATTTCCTACTCTGGAATCGAATCCGTACGGAAAATGGATAGCTGCATACGGAAGCAGCTCTTTCGATGAACCGACGGAGAGGCTCCTGTCTCTGTGTGACGAGGCGGCTGCAGGTGCATCGCGTCAGCTCCGCGACAGGATGACTGAGGCCTTCGTCATGGGCGTGAAACTGGAATGGCTGTTCTGGAACAGCGCATACGAAATGGAAAAATGGAAGATATGAAGAAATACAAGGTGGCGCTGTCCATTGCAGGCAGCGATCCGAGCGGCGGAGCAGGGCTTCAGGCCGATCTCAAGACATTTTCCGCATGCGGATGCTATGGAGCTACCGCAGTGGTGGCGGTGGTGGATGAAAATACGGTAGGTGTCACAGGCGTCCATCCGATACCTGTGGACTTCGTTACGGGGCAGATTCGCTCCGTTCTGGATGACATAGGTGCCGATGCTGTCAAGATAGGCATGCTTCACAGTTCCGAACTGGTCATCGCCGTGAAAGAGACTCTGGAAAAATATGATATCAGGAACATCGTTCTGGACCCGGTCATGGTGGCTACGTCCGGAGACCCGCTTCTCGAAGCGGATGCTGTCGAGACACTGAAGACAGTCCTCGTTCCGTTCGCAAGGGTCATCACTCCGAACATCCCCGAAGCTGAGATATTGCTGGGTGAGAAGATAGTCTCACAGTCCGAGCTGCCCGAGTGCGCGCGCAGACTTTCGCAGGACGGGCAAGTGTCGGTATTGCTGAAAGCCGGACATCTTTCGGACGAGGAACTGGCGGATATTTTCTACAATGCCGAGACCGGCAATATCCTGGAACTCAGATCCCGCCGTCTGAAGACGGCCAATACCCACGGTACGGGCTGCACCCTTTCTTCCGCTGTCGCCGCTTTTCTGGCCAAAGGCTGCGGACTGGACGATGCAGTGAGAAAGGCAAAAGACTATATCGCAAAGGCTATAGAGGCTGGCTCGCATTATCAGATAGGGCACGGGCATGGCCCGGTTCATCACTTCTTCGGTTTCTGGGAATAGACATTACGGAATGTCCATGACGGTCAAGGGAATATTTTTCGATATGGACGGTGTGGTTGTGGACAGCGATCCGTTGTGGAACACCATTATCCGGACTGTCCGGGAGGAATATGCTCTGGACATGTCCTGTCTGGAAAGATCTGACGGGTACAATCTTTCGACCGGAGAGGCCATACGTCTGGTTCTGGAAGACAAGGGGCGATATTCCGATGCACTTCTTGAAGAGATTCTGCACAGGATCGATATCTTTTACTCCTTGCATCTGGATATGGTTTCATTGATGCCCGGCATGGCAGAGACGCTGGAAATGCTTCATGAAAGGAGGGTGCATACAGCCCTTGTCAGCAATTCATCCCGCCGACAGGTGGACATGGTTCTGGACAGTCTCTGTCTGAGAAAGTATTTCCAGACAGTGGTGACTGCCGATGACGTGACATGCGGCAAGCCTGATGCAGAGCCATATCTCAGAGCAATGGAACTGACCGGGCTGACAGCGGCGGATGCAGTGGCAGTGGAGGATTCTCCGACAGGAATCGCCGCGGCTGTGAATGCCGGACTGCTCTGTCTGGTTCCTGTCCCGGCAGATTTCAAATCATGCGGTACGAAGGATCATGACGGAATCTGCCATGTCCGCCGTGAAAGTCTATATGGAAAATTGGATAAATTTGTCAAAGCGTGAGTTCGATGAAAAAGATCATTAACCCGTGGCTCGGTCTTGAAGACCAGGGCTACAACTGTTTCGGCTGTGCTCCGTCAAACAAGTACGGCCTGAAGATGGAGTTCTATGAAGACGGTGACGATGTGGTTTCATATTGGAATCCTTCCGATGACTACCAGGGCTGGCTGCATACGCTTCACGGAGGTATCCAGTCCACATTGATGGATGAGATAGCTATGTGGGTGATAGCGCGGAAACTCCAGACTTCCGGCATGACCACCAGAATGGATATCAAGTTCCGCAAACCGGTGCCAACAGGTCCGGATGTGAGGATAGAGATCCGTTCACATATCATGGAGATGAAGCGCAATTTCGCTATTCTGCACGCCTGCGTCATGCATGAAGGTACCGTATGTTCGGAGGCGGAGATCACCTATTTCTGTTTCCCGAAAGAAAAGGCGGCTTCGGATTTCTATTTCAACGGCTGTGACGTGGAATGACGCCGATATTTTATATGACGGCACAGGAATACAACTCCTTCCGGAGTCAACAGTGCCGTCATATAAATATCCGCCTGCAGTTGATAAATTAACGTGAGTTCGATGAAAAGAACGTAGTGAATTTCAGAGAACTACCTCTTTTAGAGGATTCGTAAAACGAATCCGTGGGTAAGTCCTCCCCTCGATAGGGGAGAATTTAGGTGGGGTGACACGTAAAAGGAAGGAGATTTCGCAGAAATCGTAACGTCAGTTCGACGAAATCTCTGGTACTGAGCAGAATAATTCGTCGAACCGACGTTAAATTAAAAGAGAAAGGTGGCTGAAAGGGCTTCAATTTGATCCCTTTAGTCACCTTTCTTTGCGGATTCGTCTGTGCGACAAACTATGCCAGAGCGAATGAGAGGTCGCCGCGGCAGCAGAGCTTGCCATTTACTTTCAGCGAAGCTTCGGTGAAGAAGATGTTTCCTCTTCTGCCGGTCAGTTTCGCCGTGATTTCGCAGAGATCACCCGGACGCACGATGTTCTTGAACTTGACGTTGTTGATCCCGGTATAAAGGGTTGTTTTTCCCTGCACCTCATCCTTGACCAGGAGCACGCAGCTCTGGGCCATGATCTCGCACTGGATTACTCCGGGTACGATAGGATTGCCCGGGAAATGGCCCCTGCAGAAGAATTCGTCTTCACGGATCCTGTACTTTGCATGGGCGATACCCTCTTCATCGATCTCCACCTCATCTACCAGAAGCATCGGCTCCCTGTGAGGCAAATATTCTTTCAGTTCTTCTCTGTTCATTTTATTAGGTTTAGATTTCAGATGCGGTTTATTCAGCCTTGCGGAATGCCACGCAGCCGTTGTGTCCTCCGAATCCGAGGGAATCGGAAATGGCGATGGTCAGGTCGACTTTCTCCGGCTTGTTAGGCGTGTAGTTGAGGTCGCACTCAGGGTCAGGCGTGTCGAGGTTGATGGTAGGCGGAACGATGCCGTTCTTCAATGCCAGAATGCTGGCGATGGATTCCACCGCTCCGGCAGCTCCGAGCATGTGCCCTGTCATGGACTTGGTAGAACTGATGTGGGCCTTGCGTGCATTTTCCTCACCCATGGCGAGTTTGAAGGCTGCAGTTTCCGAAGCATCGTTCAGATGGGTGCCTGTACCGTGGGCATTGATATAGAGAGTGTCTTTCTCTCCATCGTATCCTGCCTCTGCCAGAGCCATTTCGATGGCCTTCGCCTGTGTCACTCCGTCAGGTCTCGGGGCAGTCACATGATGCGCGTCATTCGTATTCCCGTAGCCTACTACCTCGGCGAAAATCTGCGCGCCTCTTGCTTTTGCGTGTTCGTATTCTTCGAGAACCAGCATGCCGGCACCTTCAGCCATCACGAAACCGCCGCGGTTCAGATTGAACGGCAGGGATGCATATTTAGGGTCTTCTGCCTTTGAAAGGGCCTTGGCATTGGCGAAACCGGCTATTCCGAGAGGAATGGTGGCTGCTTCCGAACCTCCGGCGATGATGGCATCGGCATATCCGTGCTTGATGGCGCGGTAAGCCTCACCTATGGCATGGGTGGAAGTGGCGCAGGCAGTCACGATGTCAAGGCTCGGACCGCAGGCATTGTTCCTGATGGCTACATTTCCTGCCGCGATATTCGAAATCATGGTCGGAATGAAAAGAGGTGAGATCCATTTGGCTCCGTCCTTGATCATCTTCTCGGTCTCCCTGTACTGGGTTGTGAAACCTCCGATTCCTGAACCTACGTATACTCCGAGTCTGAACGGATCGATGTTTCCGCCTTCCTTGGAATCCAGTCCGGCCTGTTTCATGGCCTCATTGGCGGCAGCCACCGCATATACGGTGAATTTGTCCTGTTTTCTGGCGAATGCAGGTTCGATGCCGTGCTCTGCCGGGTTGAAGTCCTTCACTTCGCCTGCGATTTTTACAGGAAGGTCTTCAGTAGGGAAAGCCTTGATGAAGTCTATACCGCAGACACCGTCCAGAAGGTTTTTCCAGAAGTCCGCTACATTGTTTCCGACAGGGGAGATGACTCCCATACCTGTCACTACTACTCTTTTATCCATATTTTTCAGTTTTATCAGTCAATAGGTGTTAAAGTTAATAAATTATGCGAGAAGATCTTTAGCTCCGGCAAGTATTTTTTCGGCTCCTCCGATGATATCGTCGACAATATCCTTTGCAGGTTCGATCTTCTTGACCATGCCGGCGCATTCACCGGCCATGAAGCTCCCGTTTGCATCGCCCTCTTTCACGGCTTTGCGCAGAGCCCCTGTCCCGTATGCCAGTATTTCGTCAGGCTGGACGGCAGGGTCTGCCTCCATCTTCGCGAAAGTCTTGGAAAATACGGTCTTGAGAGATCTGACAGGATGTCCGAGAGTCTTTCCTGTCACTATGGTGGAAATGTCAGTGGCTTTCAGGATCTGGTCCTTGTAGTACTGGCTTACGGTGCATTCTTCTGCAGCTATGAATCTGGTGCCGACCTGTACTGCCTGTGCACCGAAGATAAATGCAGCTGCAGCTCCTCTGCCGTCGCAGATACCTCCTGCGGCCACTACCGGGATGTCTACCGCGTCGACTACCTGAGGGATCAGGGCCATGGTGTGGATTTCTCCCACATGTCCTCCTGATTCGGCGCCTTCGGCTATCACTGCAGCGGCTCCCAGGGACTGCATCTTGAGCGCAAGCGCTACCGATGCTACAACCGGCATCACTACGATGCCTGCCGCTTTCCACATGTCCATGTATTGGGCAGGCGAACCTGCTCCGGTGGTAAGAATCTTAACGCCTTCCTCTACAACCATTTCCGCTATTTCAGCTGCGTTCGGAGCCTGCAGCATGATGTTGACGCCGAATGGCTTGTCTGTCATCTGTCTGCATTTCCTGATTTCTGCCCTTACTGCTTCAGTGCCGGCGTTTATCGAAGAAATAAGCCCGAGTCCGCCTGCATTCGATACGGCGGCTGCGAGAGATGCGTCTGCTATCCAGGCCATTCCGCCCTGTATTATAGGGAGGCGGATGCCCAGCATGTCGCATATTTTACTTTTTATCATCTGGTTTTGGTGTTTGGTACGTTTCTGTTTCGGAGGATTACCATTCCATGATGGCTGCTCCGGATATGAATCCTGCACCGAATGCGCTCAGGGCGAGGATGTCGCCTTTCTTGATGACGCCGTTCCTGTTGCATTCGTCCAGAAGGATAGGGCAGCTTGCAGAGGATGAGTTCCCGTGGCTTTCGACGTTGTGAGGGAATTTTTCTTCCGGCTGTTCCAGCTGGTCCTTGATGGAATTGATGATCCTTATGTTTGCCTGGTGGAGCAGGTATTTGTCCACATCGTCAGGAGTCATGTTGAGTTCGTTGAGCAGATATTTGATGTCTCCGCTCGAAGCCTTGACGGCGAATTTGAACACGTCCTGTCCTTTCATCTGGAGAGGGATGTTCACTTCTTCTTTTGTCACGTACGGCGTAGGTTCGAGTGTGCGGATCTGGTACAGCTTGTCAGTGGCGCTTGCTGCCGACAATTTCGTACCTTTAATATTGTTTCCTTCCGTAAGGACGGCTGCTCCGGCCCCGTCGCCGAAGAGCACGCACACGTTCCTGTCTTTCCAGCTGGTCATCCTGGTAGGCTCTTCCGCACAGACGATGAGCACGTTCCTGACACGGCCGGCCTTGCTGTATGCTTCGGCGAGGTCAAGGGCATAAATGAAACCTGCGCATGCGCAGTTGATGTCTATGCACGGACAAGTGGCTCCGATACCTCCCTGTATGATACAGCTCAGAGACGGTGTCACATACTCGTTCACTACATTCGAGCAGATGATGAAATCCATGTCTTCTGCCTTCATTCCGGCATTGTCGAGAGCTTTTCTGGCAGCCTCGATGGCCATATCTTCAAGTTTCTCGTCCGAAATGACGTGGCGGTGCTTTATGCCCGTCCTCGGATATATCCAGGCGTCGCTCGTGTCGAGAAATTCTGAAAGCATGTCGTTAGTGACGATTTTCTTCGGAATTACGCTTCCTGTACCAACTATTTTCATAATATTTACAGTAAAAATTTCGTATTAAATCGTGCAAAAATAATCTGTATTTTCCGAAGTGTAAAATAATTGTGGCAATTCCTCTGAAATTGTGGCTTACACCCTCGGAAAGTGGCGAAATTTGACTATTTGTGGCGAAATTCATATATTTGCCGGATAAATCGGGACGGGAAATGAACAAGAAACTTCCGCTATATCTGCTTGAGAAGAACAGGCTTGTAGGTACGGTGACTTTTTCCGTACTGTTCGCGCTTGTTTTCCTGAATCTGTACATACCTTTTTCCGATACTGCCTGGTTCGGGCTGGGAAATTCCCAGACTTTCCTGTTTACGGCAGGTTTCGCCTTCATTTCCATACTTATTCTGGCGCTTAGCCGCACAGTCATGTACCAGGTGGCCAAACTGTATGAATTCACCTATCTGGGTTATGTGCTGTGGTGCGTGCTTGAGGTACTGCTCATATGCGGTTTTTACACTTTCGTCACGAAAGATGTCGTGCATCATGATGACAGTTCTTGGCTTCAGGTCTTTTCCCGGGCCCTTCTGTACGGTTCCATTTCACTGATCATTCCTTATATTCTGACAGGAATGTATTTCACCATCATGGAGAAGAACAGGACCATACGCCTGATGAACAGTCCCGAGGTGGTGTCCGACGAGCCTGTGAGTTCCGAGCCGGAAGACAAGGTCACTCTTTTTGACAACAGCGGAGCTCTCAGATTGTCCGTCAGGACATCCAATCTTTATTATATCGAGTCGGATGACAATTATATAAAGGTCTGGTATCTCGATGCGAAAGGGGAACTGAAGACGTATATGATGAGGTGCAGGCTGAAAACGGTGGAGCAGAGTTTCAGGAATACTTCCCTGGTGAGATGTCATCGGAAGTATATCGTGAATCTGGACAGGGTGAAGATTCTCAGAAAGGAACGCGAGGCATATTTCCTTGATCTGGACAATGATTCCATTCCTCCGCTTGCAGTCTCGAAGACCTATACGCAGGCTGTCCTCGGATGGTTCAGCAAGGAAAATCCTGAAAAGGTGGACGAATCCGCGTCTTAGCGGTGTTTTCTTTTGGTCGAGCGGAGACGGGCTGCCGACTGTACCATAGCCTCGTCCAGCATGATGTTTCTGGCGGCCAGAACATCCAGTATGGCTGCAATCACAGGGAAAATGGCGGTGAACGAGAATACTATGTTGTTTTCCACTTCTTCCGGCGGGAAGAAATAGTTCACGCCTATCCAGATCTGGAAGGCGAGCAGCACTATCGCCGAGATGATGCACAGCCGCATCTGTATCATCCTGGCTTTGAACAGCCCGAGGCTTATGAGGTTTGCCAGGAATGTCATGATGGCGAACAGCAGGTATGGAGTGTATTCACGGTAAAGTATGGCGCTTTCACCCTCGCCGAAAACCGTGGCGAATCTGCTGAAAAAAAGCGACCCTATGAGGACTGTCGCTATCGCCAGGTACAATGTCTGTATTCTCTGCCACATGGTCGTATCGTTTTTGTATCTGAAAGAAATGCAAAAATAGGAAAAATCATCAGAAAAAACTATATTTGACAGTGATGTCACGCTACGGGCATCTGCATAATGCATGCAGCCGTGCGTGTCCTGAAGTCGAACAAAGTAAAGACATGGCTTATGATACCGGAATCAGAACTTATAATCAATGACGACGGGTCGGTTTTCCATCTTCATCTCAGACCCGAAGAACTGGCTGACAATGTGATCCTTGTAGGAGATCCAGGCCGGGTGGACATAGTTTCGGAATATCTGGAGGACAAGGAGTTCCGTCACCAGTCTCGGGAATTCGTGTCTGTGACCGGAAAATACCGCGGAAAGAGAATCACCGTACTTTCCACCGGCATCGGCACCGACAATATCGATATCGTCATGAACGAACTGGACGCACTGGCGAATATCGATTTTTCCACGAGGGAAATCAGGCCGGAAAAGAAGTCCCTGAACATATTGCGTATCGGGACATCAGGTGCCATACAGCCTGATATCCCGCTCGGTTCTTTCGTCTTCGCACATATTTCAGTGGGCTGTGACGGGCTTCTGAACTGGTATGCGGACAGGGACAAAATAGCTCTCCGGGATATCGAAGAGGCTTTCAAGTCGCATACCCGCTGGAACGGACATCTGCCGGATCCGTATTTCGTGAAAGCGGGGGAGGATATGGTTTCCAGATTCGCGGACTGTACGATAAAGGGGATGACGATAGCTGCGTCCGGTTTTTACGGGCCTCAGGGCAGGGTGCTTCGCATGCCTCTGGCCATGCCTGACATGCTGGATACTTTCGGATCGTTCCGGTTCGGAGACTGGAGAATCACGAATTTCGAGATGGAAGGCTCGGCGATAGCCGGTATAGCCGCGCATCTGGGACACAATGCCGGGACTGTCTGCTGCATCATCGCGAACCGTTATCTGAAGTCCAGCAACCCGGACTACAAGCCGCAGGTCCGCAAGCTTATAGAGCTGTCAATGGATCGTCTGACTTCAGAGTGAAAAGTCTTGAATCGCATCACTTTCCTCCGTACAGTTCCTTTCTGGACTGGCTTCCGACCTTGACTATGTCAGGGTCATCTATGGTCATATCCACGACAGTCCTGTCTCCGCCCGTCACGGTTTCCTCCAGAAATCTGAACTGATATTCTGTGCTCTCGTCCATGATGGTGGCTATCTCGTGTCCGCAGTCCAGATAACGGTATATGCTGTAAGGATATCCGAATTTCTTGAATCGGTGCGCTATCCTGTCCGAACCGAAGAATCCGATATTGAAGAATCTTACCTGTCCGTAGTTCACCAGTCTGTCGCCGGTCCCGTGGAACAGGAGAGTCGGTGCAGGTTCGGAGGCGTATTTCAATTTGCCTTTTCTGGACAGGATGCCGCCTGAAAACGACATGACACCGGCATATCTGAAATCTTCAGGCAGACTTGCCGCATATTCTGTCCTGTTGCACAGTTCGTAGTCTGCCTGCAGGACTGTGATGGCCCCCGCAGATGAGCCGCTTATGACGATGTTTTGCGGGTCTATTCCCAGACTTTCAGCGTTTTCCAAGATATATCCTGTCGCGCTGAACAGATCTTCCACTGCCATGTGGATGGCCTTGTCAAGCAGATTCACCTGCGCCACACCTACTCTTTTCGCTCCTTTCAGCCCGAGCCTGTAATCTATGGAAATGACTCTGTATCCGTGGTCAGACAGCATTTTGAACCAAGGGGTATGGTACGGTTCGTCGCGCCGACCCATGATGAAGCCGCCTCCGAATACGAAAATCACTGTCGGTTTTTCCTTTCCGTCGATTTCGGTCTCGCTTCCTTCTGCCGGTTCATAGACATCCATGAAAAGTTCGCATGTATCTCTCTGGGCGAACATGTAGGTCGCATCCGGCAGTATCGCCGGTTCGGTTTTCTCATTCTCTGCGTTTGCGGCAATTGCCATCGCCATGATGGCTCCCGCCAATAATAATAGTTTCCTTGTCATTTCTTTTTTTGTTTGTCCGTCGATTTATTCCCGTTCTGCCGGTCATTGGCCCTGGACGGGCCAATCCAGTATCGTCCGCCCGAGTTCTTCAGGTGTCGCGCACAGTACGTCAGGCTTCCACGCCTCCAGTTCTTCTCTGGTCCTGAATCCCCACAACACGCCTGCCGTCACCACTCCGGCGTTTTTCCCGGTCTCCATATCCACGTCGGAGTCTCCTGAGTAGAACACTTCTTCCTTCGTGAGCGGATGGCCGTATGCATTTTCCGCTTCCCTGACTATCGCGGCGTCAGGCTTGATGGGCATTCCGTCTCTCTGTCCGAGTATTTTCACGAATTTTCTCCCGCCGAAGAAACGTTTCACCAGAGCTTCGGTGCCTTCCTGGTACTTGTTCGATGCTACGGCCAGGGCTATTCCTGCATTTTCGAGCGTTTCCAGCATTTCAGGTACCCCTTCATATGGCCTTGTGAAGTCTGTCTTGTGCTCGTTGTAATACGGGACGAAGTACCCTTTCATTTTCATGACCATCTCTTCCGTCCTGGCATTTTCAGGCAGGGCCCCTCTGAACAGGTTGTATATTCCCCGTCCTACCAGCATATTGTATTCATGCATCTCCCTTGCGGGAAAACCGCAGGAAGTCAGGGCGAAATTGCATGCCCTGCCAAGATCCTCGATTGAATTCAGCAAGGTACCGTCAAGGTCGAAAATTGCGAGTTTTATTTTTACTTGTGCCATAGTTTGGTACATTTGGATGCTACCTTTGCATCATGATTGGAAGAAACATTAAATTCAAAGCCATGAAAAATACAGATTTCACACTTGAGAGCCTTGGTTCATTCATATCTTCGGAACAGTCTTTCAGCGATATCCTCGACCTGGTGAAGGATTTCGACCTCGAACTCACGGGTGTCAGCCTTTCATAGCGGCTCTTGTGCATTTTCCGTCTTTGTCAGGAACGATGTACAGCCTTCTGTCCGACTCGGTTCCTGCCGGACTTTCCGGTGCGCTCCCGTCAGCGATGATGAATTCGGATACAGGGTCTTCTATGTACTTCTGGATGGCCCTTTTCAGCGGCCTGGCCCCGTATGCCGGATCGAAACCTGCGTCCAGCACTATCTTCTTCGCTGCGGATGTGATGGTGAGCCTGTAGCCTGCGGCCGCCACTCTTTCCCTAAGATCTTTCAGTTCTATCTCTATGATCTTGCCGATGTCTTCCCGGCTCAGTGAATTGAAGAAGATCTGCTCGTCTATCCTGTTCAGGAATTCGGGAGGGAAGAGTCTCTTTATGGATTTTTCGAGGATGTTTTTCCGTTTTTCCTCGATAGATCCGGCCGATGTGGCGAATCCCAGGCCTGAGCCGAATTCGTCCATTTCTCGGCTGCCTACATTGGACGTCATGATCAGTATGGTATTTCTGAAGTCCACTGTCCTGCCGTTGCTGTCTGTCAGCCGGCCTTCGTCCAGAACCTGAAGCAGGAGGTTGAAGATGTCAGGATGTGCCTTTTCGATTTCATCCAGAAGTACTACGCAGTACGGTTTCCGTCTGACACGTTCGCTGAGCTGCCCGCCTTCTTCAAAACCGACATAGCCCGGAGGTGCGCCTATCAGTTTGGATGCGGTGAATTTCTCCATGTATTCGCTCATGTCTATCCTGACCATGCTGTCTTCCGAGTCGAAGAGGTATTCCGCCAGTGATTTGGCAAGCTGGGTCTTTCCTACTCCGGTGGGACCGAAGAAAAGGAAAGATCCTATCGGTCTGTGCGGGTCCTTGATGCCTGCACGGTTCCTTCTGATGGCTTTTACTACCTTTTCTATGGCCTCATCCTGCCCTACGACGTGTTCTTTCAGCCTGTCTTCCATTTTTATGAGCCTGGTCCGTTCGGAGGAGGCTACCTTGAATACAGGTATTCCTGTCATGGTGGATATGACTGCCGCGATGTCTTCTTCCGTGACTTTCGGCAGGTCTCCGGCCTTTTTCTCCGGATGCCTGAGCCTTACCATGGAACCTGCCTCGTCCATCACGTCTATGGCTTTGTCCGGGAGGCATCTGTCGGTGATGTAGCGGTCTGACAGTTTCACACAGGCTTCCAGAGCTTCATCGGTATAGCTTACCAGGTGGAAGAATTCGTATTTCATCTGCAGGAGCTTCAGTATTTTCATGGTCTGCGGGATGTCTGTCGGCTCTACCATTATTTTCTGGAACCTGCGGTCCAATGCACCGTCTTTTTCCACTATCTTCCTGAATTCGTCCATGGTGGTGGCTCCGATGCAGTGGATTTCCCCTCTGGCGAGTGCCGGTTTCAGTATATTGGCAGCGTCCAGGCTGCCTCCTGCCCCTCCTGCACCCACGATAGTGTGGAACTCGTCTATGAAGAGTATGATGTCGGGATCATTGCTGATTTCGTTTATGATGGCTTTCAGCCTCTTTTCGAAGTCTCCCCTGAATTTGGTTCCGGCGACTATGGATGCTATGTCCAGCGAAATTATCCTTTTCCCAAGCAGGGCAGGGGTGGTGTCTCCGTTGGCTATCCTCAGGGCTATGGCTTCCACGATGGCGGATTTGCCTACACCAGGATCGCCCACGAGCATCGGATTGTTCTTTTTCCTTCTGCCGAGAATCTGGATGACCCTTTCAATTTCAGGTTCGCGTCCGGAGACGGGATCGAGTTTCCCGTCCATGGCTGCCCTGGTGAGATCATAGCCGTATTTTTCCAGGACGGAAGATTCTTCGGCATGCTGTTCTTTTGTTTCGGAGTCGCCCCTGGATGATTCCGGCCCGCCTGTCTCGTCATGCCGCTCCTGGTTTTCCGCCCTGGAGAAGAGTCCGGCAGCCTCCATGTAGTTCCGGACACAGTCGTAGTCTATCCCTCTGTCGTTCAGCCAGGTCTGGCCGAATCCGCTGACAGAACTTCTGAGCAGGGCGAGCAGCAGATGCTCCGGGCGTACTATGTCCGATCCTGCCTTGGTGGCTTCGAATATTGTGATGCTCAGGATGTTGTATGCTCCTCTCGAAAGAGATACCTTCCCGAATTCGGAAAAAGGTATGTATTTGTCTGTCCTGATATTCTCGTCTATGGATTGCTTGAGTGCATCAAGGTCCAGACCGAGTCCCTGCAGGGATTCTGCCGCGGCATTTTCCCGGTGTCTGATTATGCCCAGGAAAAGGTGGTCGGGGGAAATGCCGTAGCTTCCCGTCCTCATCGCCTCGTCCCTGGCGAAATTTATGATTATGTTCAGTTCTCCTGATATCTTTATTTCCATTGGCCTCCCTGATTTTCGTGCAAAATTACAAAGAACCTATCGAAATACATTTATGTATGCTGAAAATTTTGTTATCTTTGCCGAATATGTCCGGACCGGGCGGGGAAGTATGACATTGCCGGAACCGGCACCGGGCAGAATGGAAATTCAGGAGAGTTTTTATGGATAATGAAATTAATCAGATAGAGCCGGAGACTCCGGCAGGAAGGATCGAGACGGTCAATATCGACAGACAGATGCGCAGTTCGTATATCGACTATTCCATGTCTGTCATAGTGTCCAGGGCATTGCCTGATGTGAGGGACGGTATGAAACCGGTCCACAGAAGGGTGCTTTTCGGTATGACGGGACTCGGACTGAACTATTCCGGCCAGACGAAGAAATCTGCCAGAATAGTCGGTGAGGTGCTGGGTAAATATCATCCTCACGGTGACAGCAGCGTGTATGATGCTATGGTCAGGATGGCGCAGTCGTGGAGCATGAGATATCCTCTTGTTTTCGGCCAGGGAAACTTCGGTTCCATGGACGGCGACTCGCCTGCAGCCATGCGTTATACTGAGGCGAAACTCGAAAAGCTCGCCGAAGAAGTGATGGCAGATATCGACAAGGATACAGTCGATTTCCAGAACAACTTCGACGATACCCTTCAGGAGCCTACCGTACTTCCTACCAAGGCTCCGCTCCTGCTGCTGAACGGTTCGTCTGGTATTGCGGTCGGTATGGCGACCAACATGGCTCCGCACAATCTGGGAGAGACCTGCGATGCCATCTGTGCGTACATCGACAACCCCGATATCACCACCGATGAACTCATGCATTATATAAAGGGGCCTGATTTCCCTACGGGAGGTATCATCCAGGGACATCAGGGCATACGTGATGCGTTCGAGACAGGTCGCGGAAGGATAGTCATCAGATCCCGGACTGAAATCGAGGTGAGCGAATCCGGAAGGGAAACCATCGTGGTGACCGAAATCCCTTATATGGTGAACAAAAGGGAGCTTATCGAGAAAATAGTCGAACTGGTGGAGAACAAGAAAGTGGACGGTATCGTCTATGTGAACGACGAGACCACCAGGAAGGGAATGCGTATCGTCATCAAACTGAAGATCGGCGCGAACTCGAATGTGGTGCTGAATACCCTGTTCAAATACACTCCTCTGCAGTCCAGCTTCTCCGTGAACAATGTCGCTCTGGTGAACGGACGTCCGAGAACCCTGAGCCTGAAGGACATGATCAAATACTTCGTCCGCCACAGGCATGATGTGGTGGTCCGCAGGACGAAATTCGATCTGGAGAAGGCGAAGAAACGTGCGCATATTCTGGAAGGTCTGCTGAAGGCTCTGGATGTCATCGACGAGATCATAAATATCATCAGGGCATCCCGCAGCGTGGATCAGGCGAAGTCCGAACTCATGGAAAGGTTCGCTTTCACCGAGGCTCAGGCTACCGCTATCGTGGAGATGAGACTCAGGCAGCTGACCGGACTCGAAAGGGAGAAGCTCCAGTCCGAATTTGACGAACTCATGAAGTTCATCAATTACTGTGAAGAGATACTCGCCAGCTATGACAAGCAGATGGGAGTCATCAAGGACGAACTTCAGGAACTCAAGCAGAAATACGGAGACCCGCGCAGGACTGAGATAGCACTGTCGGCGGAGGAATTCAACCCTGAGGATTTCTATCCGGACGAGGATGTGGTCATCACCATCTCGCATCTGGGATATATAAAGAGGACACCTCTTGCGGAATACAAGACACAGAACAGAGGCGGTGTCGGAATGAAAGGCAGCGCTACCAGAGACGAGGATTTCATAGAGTATATCTATGTAGCCAACATGCATAGCACCATGCTTCTTTTCACTAAGAACGGCAGATGCTTCTGGTTGAAAGTCTACGAAATTCCGGAGGGCACGAAGACATCGAAGGGCCGCGCCATCCAGAATGTCATCAATATAGAACCGGATGATACGGTGAAGGCTTTCATCAATGTCAGAAACCTGAAGGATGAAGATTATATAAACAACAATTTCATTGTTCTCGTTACGAAGAAGGGTATCATCAAGAAGACTCTTCTGGAAGCATACTCACGTCCAAGGACAAACGGTGTGAACGCCATTACCGTCAGGGACGGGGACGAGCTTCTCGAGGCTTCGATGACGAACGGACGCTGCCAGATTTTCCTGGCCGGCAGGAACGGCAACTGCGCACGGTTCGAGGAGACCGATGCCAGACCTCTCGGCAGGACGGCTTCCGGGGTGAAAGGTATCAATATCAGCGAGGACGATGAGGTCATCGGCATGATCTGCCATGATCCGGAGGCTGAGGATGCCGCACGGCATACCATACTGGTAGTCAGCGAAAACGGCTACGGGAAACGTTCGGATTACGAGGAATACAGGCTTACCCACAGGGGCAGCAAGGGTGTCAGGACCCTGAATGTCACCGAGAAGACCGGCAAGCTCGTGGCCATCAAGGACGTAACGGACGACAATGACCTGATGATCATAAACCGTTCGGGGCTGACTATCAGAATGAACGTTTCCGATATAAGGGTAGCCGGCAGGGCCACCCAGGGCGTGCGTCTGATCAATATCAAGGAAGGCGATGCCATAGCAGCAGTTTCGGCAGTGAACAGGAGCGAGGAAGATTCTCCGGCAGACGGGACACAGGAGCAGCCTGTCATGCCTGATGCACCGGCTGCCGTACCTGACCAGACAGGGGAAACGGGGAATGAATAAACATGACTAAATAATCATTTTAATTACAGATCAGTTATGAAACGTATTTTTATAGCATTGGCTATTCTTCTGACTGTCCAGATGGCTGATGCGCAGGTAAAGTCACCTGCAGACGCGAAAAAGGCTGTGGAGGCTGCCCAGGCAGCTACTGAAAATCCAAAGAAGGCTGCCAAGCCTGCTACATGGCTGAAACTCGCCGGATCATATATGGATGCTTACAGCGCACCTATGGGAAACGGCTGGATCGGTGCAAACAAGCAGGAGCTTACCTTCCTTATGGGCAATGACAAGCCGTCATCGACCCAGACTGTCACACTGGCCGGAGAGCCTTATACGAAGGAGGCATACAGCACCATGAACTATTATTTCAATGCAAACCAGCAGCTGGCTATCATAGAAGTGACCAAACCTGTGTATGAGGATGCTCTCGACCAGGCTCTGAAAGCATACAAGGAAGCCGAAAAGGTAGATGCAAAAGGCAGCAAGACAAAGGATATCGATGCCGGAATCAAGAATGTCGCAGCCAAGTATATGGAACTGGGCATGAACGACTATATGTTCGGTGACTACAAGGGCGCTTCCGAGAACTTCGAGAAATCAGTAAATGCAGGTGCGGAGGCGCCGAATCCTGTCATCGATACCATGACTATCTACAATGCGGGCTTTACTGCATGGATGGCGCAGGATCTGGCAAAGGCAGAGACTTTCTTCCTCAGGTGTGCCGAACTCGGCTATGCGGAGGACGGTGAAGTCTATGCAAAGCTCGGTGACATTTACTCAAAACTTGACAACAAGGAAAAGTCAAAAAGCATCCTTGAAGAAGGATTCTCAAAATATCCGGCAAACCAGAGCATCATCATCGGTCTGATCAACTACTACATCGAGAGCGGCGAGCAGCCTGACGAACTCTTCGCGCTCCTGGATGTGGCCAAGAAGAACGAACCGAACAACGCATCACTCTACTATGTAGAGGGTGATATCCACAACAAGCTCGGACACAAGGAAGAAGCCAAGGCAGCTTATCTGAAGTCAAACGAAATCAATCCGGAGTATGAATTCGGTCTCATCGGTCTGGGCATCATGTATTACAATGAAGCCCTCGAACTTCAGGAAAAGGCCTCTACGGAATTCGACAACGCCAAGTATGAAGCTATCATTGTGGAATTCGAAGCCGCTCTGAAGAATGCCATCGATCCGTTCGAGAAAGCTTTCAATATCTCGAAGGACAATGAGATCAAGGTCAGCATCGCCGAGTATCTGAAGAATATCTATTACCGTTTCCGTGATCAGGATCCTAAGTACATGGAAGGGTACCAGAAATATTCCAGCATAGTGGAAAACGGTCTTTAGTATATGAAGGGGACACCTGTTTGTGAAAGGCAGTGAGTCCTTACATACCTGAAGAGGGTGGGTCAAAAGTGCTCTTTTGACCCACCCTCTTATTTCTCTGCAGTTTCGAAAGCCTTCACTATCTTGCTTACCAGAGGATGCCGGACGATATCTTCCGGACGGAAGAAAATGCAGCTGACGCCCTTGATGTCCTTTACGAGGTTTATTCCGCGCATCAGTCCCGACTCTTTCCTGTCAGGCAGGTCAATCTGGCTTGCATCACCGGTGACAATGAACTTTGCATCGCAGCCCATCCTGGTCAGGAACATTTTCAGCTGCCCCATATTCGTGTTCTGGGCTTCGTCCAGTATCACACACGCCTTGTCCAGAGTCCGCCCCCTCATGTATGCCAACGGGGCTATCTGCACTATGCCTTCCGCCATGAAATCATCCAGTCTTTTGGCGGGGATCATATCGCGCAGTGCATCGTACAGCGGCTGGAGATAAGGGTCCAGTTTGTCTTTCAGGTCGCCGGGCAGAAATCCCAGCCTTTCCCCGGCCTCCACCGCAGGCCTGGTAAGGATAATCCGCTTTATTTCCCTGTGTTTCAACGCTCTCACAGCGAGTGCTATGGCTATGTATGTCTTTCCTGTTCCGGCCGGACCCACCGCGAAAATCAGGTCGTTTTCGAAATAAGCCCTGACCATTTCCTCCTGAGTCTTGTTCCTGGCCCTTATCGGCTTGCCGTCGAGACCGTGGACTATGACGGAATCTCCCAGCGGAATGAATCTGTCCGGCATCTTTTCACCGTCAAACAGGTCTTCCACATCATAGGGAGTCAGGTTCCGCTTGTGCAGCCTTCTGTCTATGAGCTGCCGGATTTTTTCCTCGAACCGTTCACAGTCATTTTCCGAGCCCTCAAGTATGATTTCATCACCCCTTGCCACTACTCTCAGCTGAGGAAACCATCCGCACAGTGCCTCCAGCACCCTGTTTCCCGCCCCGTATATTTCAACAGGGTCCATGTTCTCCAGTTTTACCGTTTTCTTCATCTTTAGTCCTCTATGCCTGTCAATGCTTTGATATTCAAATAAGTATTTACCATTTTCCTGTATTCGTAAGGCTGACGCCAATATTTTTCCTTCCCTATGTAATCTTTCACCTTGACGGTGCAATGCCTGTCTTTCAGCCGTCCCGGCAATGAAGACCAAAGGAAGACATACTCCGGTATAATGTCGGAAACGCTTCCCCAGCAGTCTCTTGCGACATGCACGTTCAGCAGAAGTCCGATCTGGGTGTTTGCCGCACTCATGTTCGAGATGGCATTGCCGAGGGAATATATTACAGGCACCTTTCTCGGATTGCCGCCAGCATCGGTGACTTCAAGCATGTCCGTATCCTGGACCACATGCGGATGCGAGCCCACAATCAGGTCTGCGCCATTGGCGGCCAGCCACCTCGCCAGTTCCTCCTGGGAAGGGGCATGCGAGGTTTCATATTCATTGCCCCAGTGGGGCAGTGCTATGGTCAGTCCGGCTCCCGAATTTTCGGCTTTTGTCAGGGCCTTGCCGATTTCCGTCCGGTCCGTAAGGTTCGTTCCAGGCCATCGTTTGTGCGGGACGGCGTTGGTCCCGTAGGTGAAATTTATGATGGCGATTTTCAGTCCGTCGACATTCATCAGCAAAGGATAGTTCGCATCCGAAGAATCGGCATTTTCGGCACTTCCTGTCATCTTTATCCCGAATTCGCGTTCGAGTCTGCGGTACGTGGCAAGCGTTCTCAGGAGACCTTTTTCGCCTTTGTCCAGAATATGGTTGTTCGCTGTCAGGAAAATGTCCACACCGCATTCCGCCATGTATTCGGCATAGGCATCAGGGGCGCTGAATGACGGATAGCCGGTGTACGGTTCGCCTGCCAGTGTGAATTCCATGTTGGCCACAGCCAGGTCGGCATCGTCCAGATCCACGGTGATGCCGGAAAAATATCCTGAAAAGTCGTATGTGCCGTTTCCTCTGTATGCACCGTCGATCTGTGCCTGGTGCAGCATCACGTCTCCTATGAAGGAAACAGTGATCGTGTCGTAATCCCTGTCCGCAGGGCAGGCATTTACGGCTTGCTGCAGGAGCGCCTTGTCATTCACATTCCCTTCGGCATGGGCAAGGGCTGGAAGGACCGTAAGGATGGCCGGCAGAACGGCATATGTCCTATTTTTCATCAGGGTCGTCTTTCTGAGGTTCAGCCTTGAATTCGTATAATGTCACATTCTGTGTGTTCAGCCTGATTTTCAGCCAGTTCGTCAGACGTGATTTCTCACTTTCATCCAGCGGGGCCGAAGTCTTGACTACTGCCAGCAGTCCGTCGTGCCTGTCGAAATCACTGACAGCCACTTCGGCGCCCCTTGCCACGAACATGGAAACGATGGACGGATACTGGTTTACGGCTTCCCTGGTGATCTGTTCGAACGGTATTTCACTTGAATGCAGCATCTTGAGCTCGTCTTCCAGTTTCTTTATTTCCGCTTCCCTGCGTGTGATTTCGCTGTCTGTCCTTTCGTATATGCCTTTCAATATCTCACCTTCGTCCGTGCCTTCCACCAGCGCATGCTCCTTTATGATCACCTGCTCCGGTTTCAGACCGAATTCTTTTGCGGACTCCAGAAAATTGTTCTTTTCGGACGCTGACAGCGGTTCTCCCGTGAAATACACTTCCACTTTCGACCCGTTTCTGTGTTCCACCTTGTAGTCCATGATATAGCCTGAATACAGGTTCTTGTTAGTGTTGATGAATTCAGCCACGGTTTCGTTGAAGGTGTTTTCACGAATCATCACGATGGCGGACCAGATGCTCGGCACTATGACTATCACGGTCACGACGGTGATAAGACGTCTGGCACGCTTGCCGGACTTTTCATCCTTGTATTCGTGCTGCTCGAACTTCATGTATTTGACTGTCAGATATGTGGCCAGAATTATGAAGATGCAATTTATGGTGAACAGGTACAGGGCGCCGATGAAATACATCAGGTTCCCGTTCGCGAGTCCGAAACCTGCCGTGCACAACGGCGGCATGAGGGCCGTGGCGATGGCGACTCCGGAGAACACCGTGCCTTTCTCCTTTCTGCTCAGTTCGAAGATCCCGGCAAAGCCGCCGAAAAGGGCTATGAGTACGTCGTATATGGTAGGGTTTGTCCTGGCAAGCAGTTCCGTCGGGTTCGAAAGGTTCAGCGGTGTGATCAGGAAGTACAGGAGAGAAGCCACAAGGCTTATCCCCATCATCACCAGTATGTTCTTGAGCGAGGATTTCAGTAGTCCGGTGTCGTTTATGCCGAGTCCGAGTCCTATGCCGAATATCGGGCCCAGAAGAGGGGATATGAGCATGGCGCCTATGATCACGGGAATCGAATTCACATTCAGGCCTACGGATGCTATGATTATGGAAAATACGAGAATCCATACATTCGGCCCTCTGAAATAGATGCTGTTTCTGATGTTCGTTTCGGCGGCTGCCGTGTCTATGTGGTCGGACAGGTTCGCTATGGCGCCGACCTGTTCTTTCAAATTCTTCCAGAATGACATATCGAAAAATATGAATGTTCAGAAAACAAATATACGCACTTTTATTTTGAGCAGGTGCAATAAATGGTTAAATTTGCAGGAATACGCCAATACAATGTAATATAATAATATTGAGTTCGATGAAAAGAACATAGTGAATTTCAGAGAACTACCTCTTATAGAGGATTCGTTTTACGAATCCGGCAGTAAGTTCTCCCCTCGATAGGGGAGAATTTAAGAGGGGAGACACGTAGACAAAAGAGAGATTTCGAAGAAATCGTAACGTCAGTTCGACGAAGTCTCTGATACTAAGTAGAATAATTCGTCGAACTGACGTGAGTATAATGAGACACAGTATTTTCAGAACCGCCGTCATCATTGCCGCCTTTTCCGTGCTTCTGCCGCTTGCAGGCTGCGATATGTTCCGTTCTCTGGCAGGCAGACCTACGGCTGAGGAGGTGGAACTGCTGCGTATAGAGAAATTGAAGGCCGAAGAGGCTGTCAGACAGGCCCGTGTGGACTCTCTTGCCAGACTGCAGGCTGAGATGGAAGACTCTCTGGCCATCATGGATTCCCTGTCGCAGATCCAGGGGACCATATTGAACCCTTCGGAAATGGGAGGTCTGTTCACCACCAGGCTGGATTCCCGATATTATATCGTAGTCGGCTCTTTCAGAAGCCGCAGCAATGCCGAAACTCTCTTTACCCAGGTCAGGGAAAAAGGCTACAGCCCGATCCTGATCAACTTCCGCAACGGTTTCAATTCCATCGCAGTATCTCCGGCTGACAGTCTGCGTGAGGCTTTCCATGCCCTCAGAGCCGTCAAGGCCGAGCCGTTCTGTCCTGATGATGTATGGATTCTGGTAAATGAATAGGTTTATGTGCAGGATTTACCGTTTTGCCGCAGTTTTCTGTGCGGCACTTGTTTCCATGGCCGCCCATGCCCAGTATGCAGGGAGTTCCGATGCTTATTCCGAACTGTATGACAGCGAGACAGTCTCATCGTTCAAGAATCACGTTTCGTTCATCACTGCAGCACAGCTCGATGGCCGGAAAGCCGGTTCGGAGGGGGAAAAAGCTGTCGCCGGATACGTCTATTCCTGCCTGAAAGGGTATGGAGTCGAGATGCTGACGCCTGCTGAAGGGGAACTTTTCGGCATTGCGCGGAATCAGGGCGATACCCTGACTTCGCGCAATGTATATGGTTTTGTACAGGGATATGACAGGACATTGAACGGACATTATATCGTCATCGGGGCCAGAATGGACAATCTCGGCACGAACGTGATGACGGTGGACGGACAGAAGGTGACACAGATATATGCCGGGGCGAACGGGAATGCTTCCGGAGTGTCCATGATGCTCGAGCTGGCCAGACTGGTGTCCACGAATTCCCTTCTGTTCCGCCGTTCGGTGATTTTCATAGGTTTCGGAGCATCATCTGAAACTTATGCGGGCGCCTGGTATTTCCTGAACAGGTCTTTCAAGGACTCCGGCCTTATAGATGCCATGGTGAATCTGGACATGGTAGGTACAGGACAGAATGGATTTTATGCATATACCGCATCGAATTCGGATCTGAACTCGGTGCTCGCATCCCTTTCCTCCCAGTTGCAACCCGTATACCCTGAACTCAGGGCCGATGAACTCTATCCGTCTGACCACAGGGCTTTCTACTCAAGCGAGATTCCGGCAGTACACTTCACTACCGGACGATATACTGAACATAACACACCCCGTGACACGGAATCGATACTGGATTACGGAATGATGGAACGGGAACTGGAATATGTATACAATTTCGTGCTGGAACTGGCCAACACGGACCGTGAAATCACATTCCGGAATGCCCCGGCGCAGGTAAGGACGCAGGGGACGGAGGACGTGGTGGCATACTATGACTGTGACCAGAGGCCCATGTTCCTGAACAGTACGGATCCTCGTCAGTTCCTGGAGAAATGGGTCTATCAGTACCTCCGGTATCCTGAAGAAGCCGTGATGAACGGCATCCAGGGAACTGTCCAGGTGAATTTCATCATTGGCAAGGACGGGAAAGTCAGGGATGTATCCATAGCGAAAAGCGTGGATCCGTCGCTCGACAACGAAGCGCTGCGGGTCGTCAGTGCCTCTCCTAAATGGCGTCCCGGCAGGCTGAGGGGAGAAAAGGTAGCCACGTCAATGACTGTTCCTGTGGAATTCAGACTGGAGAAAAAGACCGAAAGACGGAGATTCGGTATCAACGGTCGTTAACTAATATTATATTTGCGCACAAAAATTCTGGATATGGAATACGATTTCAAGAAAATAGAAAAGAAATGGCAGGCTTACTGGGCCGCCAATCATACTTTCCAGGTCACTGAAGACGAGTCGAAACCCAAATACTATGTCCTGGACATGTTCCCATACCCGTCAGGAGCGGGACTGCATGTCGGCCATCCGCTCGGATATATAGCCAGCGACATATACAGCCGATACAAGCGGCTGTGCGGATTCAATGTGCTTCATCCTATGGGCTATGACGCGTTCGGCCTTCCTGCCGAACAATATGCCATCCAGACAGGGCAGCATCCGGCCGTCACTACCGCGAAGAATATTGCCAGATACAGGGAACAGCTGGACAGGATAGGCTTTTCGTTCGACTGGTCGCGTGAAGTCAGGACCTGCGATCCTGCATATTACAAGTGGACCCAGTGGGCATTCCTGAAGATGTTCGGGTCGTATTATGACAACTCCACCCAGTCTGCCAGACCTGTTTCCGAACTGATAGCCGCATTCGAAAAGAACGGTACCGAGGGAGTGGATGCGGCCTGCGGGGAGGAAATGCATTTTTCCGCCGCGAAATGGAATTCCATGTCGGAAAAGGAAAAGTCCGATGTCCTGATGAACTGGCGTATCGCATATCAGGGAGTGACTGCCGTGAACTGGTGTCCGAAACTCGGTACGGTGCTGGCGAATGACGAAGTGAAGGAGGGGTATTCCGTCCGGGGAGGCTATCCTGTGGAGCAGAAGAAGATGACACAGTGGCAGCTGAGAGTATCGGCATATGCCGGAAGGCTGCTGGACGATCTTGAAGACCTTGAGTGGACGGATTCCCTGAAAGACATGCAGAGAAACTGGATCGGCCGTTCCCAGGGAGCTGAGATAGTATTCAAGGCGTACAACGGAGAACAGGAGCATGACATCACCATCTTCACTACCAGGGCGGATACCGTGTTCGGAGTGACATTCATGGTCCTGGCCCCTGAAAGCGACTGGGTGGAAAAACTCACTTCTCCGGGGCAGAAGGCTGCCGTGGACGAATACCTCGCAATGGCGAAGAAAAAGACGGAAAGGGAAAGGATAGCCGAGACCCGCAAAGTCACAGGCGTATTCTCAGGCTCGTATGCCGTGAACCCTCTGACAGGAGACAGGGTCCCGATATGGATTTCCGAGTATGTTCTTGCCGGCTACGGAACCGGGGCCATCATGGCAGTACCGGCTCATGACAGCAGGGACTACGCTTTCGCCAGGACATTCGATCTTCCGATCATACCTTTGATAGAAGGCTGCGACGTGAGCGAGAGCAGTTTTGACGCGAAGGACGGAATCATGTGCAATTCCGGTTTCCTGAACGGCATGACCGTAAAGGAGGCTATACCTGCCGCCATCGAGTATGTGGAGAAGAACGGACTGGGACACAGAAAGATAAACTACAGGCTCAGGGATGCGATATTCTCACGCCAGAGATATTGGGGAGAGCCGTTCCCGATATATTTCAGGGACGGTGTAGCCGTTCCGATGCCTGAAGACAGGCTTCCTCTACAGTTGCCGGAAGTGGACAAGTATCTGCCTACGGAGTCCGGCGAACCTCCTCTCGGCAGGGCTGAAAACTGGACCTACGACGGCTGCCCGATAGAGAAAAGCACGATGCCCGGCTTTGCAGGCAGCAGCGCATATTACCTGCGCTATATGGACCCGCACAACGATACCGCACTTGTCGGGGAAAAAGCTGACAGATACTGGAGGAATGTGGATCTTTATGTCGGCGGGACCGAACATGCCACAGGACATCTTATCTACTCGCGCTTCTGGAACAAGTTCCTGTATGATCTGGGATATGTCTGCGAGAAAGAGCCGTTCAGGAAACTGATAAATCAGGGCATGATACAGGGCCGCTCGAATTTCGTATACAGGATCATAAATACGAACACTTTCGTCTCATGCGGTCTGAAGGATCAGTACGAGACTACGGAAATACATGTGGATGTGAACATTGTCCGGAATGACAGGCTCGACATCGAGGCATTCAGGAAATGGATGCCGGACTATGCGGATGCCGAATTCATTCTCGAGGACGGGGAGTACATCTGCGGCTATGCCATAGAGAAGATGAGCAAATCCATGTTCAACGTCGTGAATCCGGACATGATCTGCGATACTTACGGCGCGGACACACTCCGTCTTTACGAGATGTTCCTCGGCCCTGTGGAGCAGTCCAAGCCATGGGATACGAAGGGAATAGACGGTGTGAACAGGTTCCTCAAGAGATTCTGGAGACTGTTTTATGACAGGGACGGCTTCATCGTGACTGACGAAAAGGCCACACCTGCCGAACTGAAGACCCTTCACAGACTCATAGCCAAGGAACAGTCTGATATCGAGGCATTTTCGTACAATACGGCAGTCAGCGCATTCATGATAGCCATCAACGAACTGTACGAGCAGAAATGCAACAAGCGCGAAATCCTCGAACCGCTCGTGATACTGCTGTCTCCGTTCGCCCCGCATATCTGCGAAGAACTCTGGGAGGCCCTCGGGCACCATGAAAGCGTATCGTTCGCCTCTTTCCCGGAATATATCGAGGCGTATACCGTCGAAGATACCTGTACCTATGCCGTATCCTTCAACGGGAAAACCAGATTCACCGTCGATCTGCCCAAGGCGATGTCCAAGGATGAGGTCGAGGCCAATGTCAGGGCAAATTCCCTGACTGCCAAATATGTCGGCGATGCCAATATCGTCAAGGTGATAGTAGTGCCGGGCAAAATAGTGAATATAGTGGTCAAATAATTTACTTCTGATGATATGGTCTCTGCAAAGCACATTCTGTATGTAATCTGGGATTACTTCATAGTGACTGTAGGAACATTGCTCTATTGTATGGGGTGGACATCCTTCCTTATCCCGAACGGGATTGCGAGCGGAGGAGGTACCGGTCTTTGTACCATAGTATATTTCGCTACCGGAATCCCTGTCTCCTACTCCTTTTTCGTCCTCAATGCCCTGCTCCTGATCATAGGTTTCCTGGTGCTGGGAAAAGGGTTCGGATTCAAGACCATATATGTGATACTTCTGTCCACGGTCCTGTTCAAGGTCCTGCCCGAATACGAATGTCTGGTCGCCTATTTCGACGAGCGTCTGGTAGTCGCCGTTGTCGGCGGTATCGTGGAGGCGGTAGGTATCGGTATCGTATTGCTCCGTGGCGGCAGTTCAGGCGGGACTGATATTGCGGCGATGGTCATAAACAAATACTGGCCGGTGTCTCCGGGAAAGGTCTACCTGTATTCCGACCTCTTCATCATAGCCTCTGTCCTTCTTATTCCGGGGAAAACCATCGAGGACATGATATACGGCTATGCGACCATGGTCACATTCTCCTTTATGATAGACGCTATCCTGCTCGGACGGAAGTCTTCAGTGCAGATACTGGTCTTTTCAAGCAAATACGATGAAGTGGCCGACTTCATCATGAAGAATATGGACAGGGGAGTGACGGCCCTGTATGCTCAGGGATGGTATTCACAGAAGGACAACAAGGTCCTGCTGATAGTGGCATACAAGACCCAGCTTCACCAGATAGTATCGGCAGTCAAGAGGATCGACCCGAAGGCATTCGTTTCGGTTTCCACCGCCACGAGTGTCTATGGAGAAGGTTTCGAGGAGATCAAGACAGGTATCAAACTGAAGCAAAAGGAAAACGGAAATGCTTGAACTTAGGAAATCTGCCTGGACAGTGTTCAAGGAATACGGACTCACCACACTCGGCATGCTGTGCTATGTGCTGGGATGGTCCATCTTTCTGCTGCCTAACAATCTGGTAGGCGGTGGAGTGTCCGGAATATCGGCCATCATATTCTATGCTCTGGGCCTGCCTATGGGATATACATACTTTGTCATCAATCTCATCCTGCTGCTCATGGGCTTCAAGATCATGGGCGGCGGATTCGGGGGAAAGACAGTGTATGCCATAGTCATCACGTCCGTCATGCTGAATGTCATACCTCCGCTTATCCCGGAATATATATCACAGGCGTTGGCAGTTTCGAACGGAAAGATGCTCAGCACCATAATAGGCGGTGTCATGACAGGTGTCGGGATAGCCATGGCCATATCGCAGGGGGGCAGCTCGGGCGGAACGGATATCATCGCGCTGATAGTGGCCAAATACAGGAATGTGTCTCCAGGAAAACTCATATTGCTGATGGATGTCATCATCATTCTTTCATCCATGCTGGTCCCGTCTTATTATGTAGGGACGGATACTGTCATTCCGTTTGCCGAGAAACTGGCCAATTCCATATACGGTCTTATTTTCATCACCGTGAACGGTTATGCCATAGACATGTTCCTTTCAGGCACCAAGCAGTCCGTCCAGGTCTTCATATTTTCGAAAAAATATGCCGATATCGCCGATGCCGTCACACGGGACCTGCACAGGGGTGTCACCCATGTCAGGGCTGAAGGCTGGTATACGAAATCCGATAGCGACATATTGATGATCCTGGCCAGGAAGACGGACCTGAATCCTCTTCTCAGATATGTGAAGATAATAGATCCTCAAGCCTTCATTTCAGTGTCCAATGTGATGGGTGTATACGGCCAGGGGTTCGATGTCCTGAAAGGGGACAGCAGCAAAAAAAGAAAAAATAAGGAAAACACGGCTGATAAAAAAGAGAAAAAACAGTAAAAAAAAGAAAAATTTAGTCTAAAAAAGGAAAAATATACCTCAGACCTCCTTTTGAACCGGTTTCAAAGGGAGGTTATTTTATATTTTTGCCGTCGCAAAACTAATAACTGAAATTTGAATGCCAATGAAACTTATTGCTATGATCATGCTTTCCGGAATGATTCTGCTGCTGTTCGTCTTTTATCTTATCCTGTTTTCGATGAAATCAGGGAAATGGTTTGCCGAAGGACGCAGTGGAGAGTATATGCCGGGAGGAAAGCGCACGTATTGTCTTCCTGTCCGCACGGATGACATCCCGCTTGCGGATGCGCACCTGGAAGAAACACTGGGCAGAATCTATGAAAGACTGGAGACTTATTTCAAGGAAATGAATCCGTATCTTGAAAGCAATCTGTCCATCGATATGGTGGCGAGACATCTGTATACGAACAAGGTGTATCTTTCAAAAGCGGTAAAACGGTTTTCAGGCCTGAACTTCTGCCAGTATGTGAACCGGTACAGGATTACGTATTCGATAGAACTGTTCAAGAAAAAGCCTGGCTTGAGAATGATAGAACTGGCGCAGTTTTCCGGATTCAACTCCATAACGTCGTTCAACATATCATTCCGGGCTTTCATGAACGACAAGCCGAGCGACTGGTTCAGGAGAACCAAGAGCAGGGGCTCGGTGGAAACTGCGAAGGAAGCGGCCCTGTAGTTTTTGTTCCGTATCGTATTTTTCGTATTTTTGCCAAAATCTACCGGATGGATATATTAACGTGAGTTCGATGAAAAGAACGTAGTGAATTTCAGAGAACTACCTCTTTTAGAGGATTCGTGGAACGAATCCGTAGGCAAGTCCTCCCATACGAAGGGGAGGATTTAGGTGGGGTGACACGTAAAAGGTAAAGAGATTTCGAAGAAATCGTAACGTCAGTTCGACGGAGTCTCTGGTACTGAGTAAAATAATTCGTCGAACTGACGTTATATTATGGCAGACGAGAAAATTATCTTTTCAATGAACGGGGTAGGCAAGATCCTGCCGCACAACAACAAAGTGATCCTGAAAGACATCTATCTGTCTTTCTTTTACGGAGCGAAGATCGGAATCATCGGTCTGAACGGCTCTGGAAAATCCACATTGATGAAAATCATCGCCGGGGTGGAGAAATCGTATCAGGGTGAAGTGGTATGGGCTCCCGGCTATTCAGTGGGATATCTGGAGCAGGAGCCGCAGATGGACCCGGAAAAGACTGTACTGGAGGTGGTGCAGGAAGGTGTGCAGGAAGTCGTGGACCTGCTCAAGGAATATGAGGAAGTGAACATGAAGTTCGCCGAACCGATGTCGGATGACGAAATGGCGGCATTGATTGAAAGACAGGGCGAACTGACAGAGAAAATAGAGCATTGTGACGGATGGGAGATAGATGCCAAACTCGAGAGGGCCATGGATGCTCTCCAGTGCCCTCCTTCGGATGCCAGGATAGAGAACCTGAGCGGAGGAGAGAGGAGAAGGGTCGCACTTTGCAGGCTTTTGCTCCGTCAGCCTGACGTACTTCTGCTTGATGAGCCTACGAACCATCTCGATACGGAGAGTATACAGTGGCTTGAAGCCCATCTGCACCAGTACAAAGGTACGGTGATCGCCGTCACGCATGACAGATATTTCCTGGACAATGTGGCCGGATGGATTCTGGAACTGGACAGGGGGGAGGGAATCCCTTGGAAGGGAAATTATTCTTCATGGCTTGAACAGAAGGCCAGAAGACTGGAGATGGAGGAAAAACAGGAAAGCAAGCGTCGCAAGACTCTGGAACGCGAGCTTGAATGGGTGAGAATGGCCCCGAAGGCGAGGCAGGCCAAATCAAAGGCCAGACTCGGGGCGTATGAGAAACTTGCAGGCCAGGATGTCAGGGAGAAGGAGGCATCTCTTGAAATCTTCATTCCGAACGGCCCGAGATTGGGAAACAAGGTCATAAATTTTCATGACGTATCGAAAAGTTATGGTGACAAACTTCTGTTCGAACATTTGGATTTCGTACTTCCTCCGGCAGGAATTGTCGGAGTCATAGGCCCGAACGGAGCAGGAAAGACCACGCTTTTCAGACTGATCATGGGATATGAAAAGCCTGATTCAGGCACTATAGAGATTGGAGACACTGTCAAAATCTCTTATGTGGACCAGCAGCACAAGAGTATAGATCCGGAAAAGACGGTATATCAGACCATAGCCGGTGATTCCGATTTCGTGAAACTCGGCAGGAGGGACGTGAATGCAAGGGCTTATGTGTCCAGATTCAATTTTTCGGGAGCTGATCAGGAGAAACTTTGCGGAGTGCTTTCAGGAGGAGAACGGAACAGGCTGCATCTGGCACTGACACTCAAGGACGAAGGGAATGTCCTGCTTCTGGATGAGCCTACGAATGATGTGGATGTCAATACCATCCGTGCTCTGGAAGAGGGTCTGGAGAATTTTGCGGGCTGTGCTGTCGTAGTATCTCACGACAGGTGGTTCCTTGACAGGATTGCCACACATATACTGGCTTTCGAGGGCGATTCCCAGGTTTATTTCTTCGAAGGGTCGTATTCGGAATACGAGGAGAACAGGAAGATGCGGCTGGGGAACGATACCCCGCACCGGTTCAAATACAAGAAACTCATGGAATAGTCCGACATTGCCGCTGGAAACGCGGAAGACCGGCTGTCGCTGGCACTGAAGTCTGTGCGGGCGCAGCCGGTCTTCCTGTCTGTAACAGGCCTGAGGGATCAGAAATTGAAATATCTCGCGGCGTTGTTGTACGAAATGTCTTTTACCACCTGATGGATGAATGCCATCTCACTCTTCGGCAGTTTGCCTTTCTCCAGATCTTCACCTATCACGCTGCACAGGATCCTGCGGAAATACTCGTGACGAGGATAGGACAGGAAACTGCGGGAGTCGGTCAGCATTCCGACGAATCTGGTGAAAAGTCCCAGTGCTGAAAGCGCATTCATCTGCTTGCGCATTCCGTCTTCCTGATCCAGGAACCACCAGCCGGAGCCGAGCTGCATCTTTCCAGGTACTGACCCGTCATTGAAAGTATAGGCCATGGTCGCCAGAACTTCATTGTCTTTAGGATTCAGGTTGTATAGAATGGTCTTTGCGAGTTTGTCTTCCATGGCGAGCCTGTTGAGGAACTTGTGTCCTGCAGCCGCACACTGGACATCATGGATGGCATCATAGCCTGTATCAGGACCGAGAATATTGTACATGCGGGTGTTGTTGTCCCTGATGGCGCCGATGTGGAACTGCTGTGCCCAGCCTGATTCCCAGTCCATTCTGGCGAAGTCCAGAAGCATGGCGCTCCTGAATTTCAGTACCTCCTTTTCCGTGAGCTCTTCTCCCTTGAGACCTTTTCTGAAAATGGCATCGATCTCTTCCGGTTCGAAATCCTCGGCATAGAACGTTTCCAGACCATGGTCCGACAGACGGCATCCCATGGACTCGAAGAACTCATGCCTCTTTTTCAGGGCATCGAGAAGATCCTGATATCCGGTGATCTGCACTCCGCTCACTTCGGCCAGTTTGCCGACATATCCGGCATATCCGGGTTTCTCTATGGCCATGGCCTTGTCAGGTCTCCATGCAGGCAGTACCTTTACGCCGAAAGGATGTTCCGCTATATATTTATGGTATTCGAGCGAATCTACCGGATCGTCAGTGGTGCATACCACTTTCACGTTGAACATCTTCATCAGTTCCTGTCCCCTGTATTCCGGTGACTGCAGCTTCTCGGTGCATGTATCGTATATCTGCCTGGCAGTCTGCGGATTGAGCAGCTCATAGACACCGAACACACGGGCAAGTTCCAGATGGGTCCAGTGGTAAAGCGGGTTTCTCATGGTATAAGGTACGGTTTCGGCCCATTTTTCGAATTTCTCGTAGCTGCTCCTGTTTCCTGTGATGAACTCTTCAGGTACACCGTTCCCTCTCATGGCTCTCCACTTGTAATGGTCACCTCCCAGCCATACTTCGGTCAGGTCATGGAACTGGTGGTTCTCTGCTATCATTTCCGGTACGAGGTGGCAGTGATAGTCGATGATAGGCATTTTCTCTGCGCTCTCGTGATACAGTTCGCGGGCATAATCGTTTGTGAGCATGAAGTCCTCATTGATGAATTTCCTGTCGATAAGGCCTTCGATGTTCTCTTTTACTTTTGAGAAGATTTTATCCATTTCTTGGTATTGATTATTGGTTATTGTCATTTGTCTGCTGCAAATATCGCCAGTATCGCTCTCCCCGGTTATTAAAATTATTCAAATTTCTGGCAATATTTGACAAATCCCCACAAATATAATAAAAAGCCCGTGAACGGACACGGAAAAATGCTAAATTTGTTCCCGGCCGACTGGAAACGGCCATACGGCAAGCCGACTCTAAAACAGATCAATAATATGGAAAGATTGAACAGAAAATCCGCTTCTCAGACTACCAGGTATCCTGAGAAGATCATCCAGTTCGGGGAAGGGAACTTCCTCAGGGCATTCGTGGACTGGATCGTCTGGAAAACGAACAAGGCCACAGACTTCAATGCAGGAGTCGTAGTAGTCCAGCCCATAGACAGAGGTATGGTCGATGTCCTCAACGAACAGGACGGACTCTATCATCTGAATCTCCAGGGTATAGACAAGGGGCAGGCAGTGGATTCCCTCGACATGATAGATGTGATATCCCGCGGCATCAACCCGTACAGGGACTTTGATGACTATATCGCACTGGCTGAAAATCCGGATATGCGCTTCGTCATTTCAAATACCACGGAGGCCGGCATCGCTTTCGACCCGTCATGCAAGTTCGAAGACCGCCCGGCATCCTCATATCCAGGCAAGCTCACGCAGCTTCTCTACAGGAGATACCGGCATTTCAACGGAGACAAGTCGAAAGGCCTCATCATCTTCCCTTGCGAGCTTATTTTCCTGAACGGAAAAGAATTGAAGAAATGCATACGCCAGTATATCGAACTCTGGAATCTGGGCGAAGATTTCCGGAACTGGTTCGAAACCGCATGCGGAGTATACTGCACGCTCGTGGACAGAATCGTACCCGGCTATCCGAAGGATAATATTGCCGAACTTCTCGACCGTGCAGGATACGAGGACAAGCTGGTGGTAAAAGCCGAGATCTTCCATCTCTGGGTCATCGAAGCGCCTAAGGAAGTGGCAAGGGAATTCCCGGCTGACCAGGCAGGGCTGAACGTGCTCTTCGTGCCGAGCGAGGCTCCGTACCACGAGCGCAAGGTCACATTGCTGAACGGGCCGCACACCGTGCTGTCTCCTGTAGGATACCTTTCCGGACTGGACACTGTGAAAGAATGTGTGGAAGACCCTCTCATCGGGAAATTTGTCAGAAAGGTAATGTATGAAGAGCTCATCGAGACCCTTGATCTTCCGATGGATGAACTGAAGCAGTTCGCCGATGCTGTCATCGAGCGTTTCGTGAATCCGTATGTGAAGCATTTCGTGACCAGCATCATGCTGAACTCTTTCCCTAAATACCGGACGAGGGATCTTCCTGGACTCAAGACATATTTGGAACGCAAGGGAGTCCTTCCTCAGGGACTGGTTCTCGGCCTTGCCGGTATCATCACATATTATAAAGGTGGAAAGCGCGGTGACGTGGAGATCGTGCCTGCTGACGATGCTGCCATCACCGGCCTTCTGAAAGATCTCTGGGCCACCGGGGATGTGGCCAAAGTGGCCGAAGGAGTCCTCGGTGCGGAATTCATCTGGGGAGAAGACCTGAATGCCATACCCGGTCTGACTCAGGTACTTGCGGACAAGCTTGCCCTTATCCAGGCGGAAGGAATGCGCAAGGCTGTAGAATCAGTAGTCCTGTAGCCTATGGCCACCGTATTGAAGATCAATCAGGCAGACAATGTCGCCGTAGCCGTCGCAAATGTTGCGGCCGGCGATATCTGCCATGTGGACGGCCGGCAGATAAAGGCTGTCTCCGATATTCCCGCAGGCCACAAGATGGCTCTTAGAAATCTTCAGAAAGGGGAAAATGTCATCAAATACGGCTATCCGATAGGCCATCTGCTGGAAGATGTGCCTGAAGGCGGTCTGATTGACCACAGGATACTGAAGACGAATCTGGAAGGCGTCCTGGACTACAAGTATCAGCCGATTCCGGTCCATGTCGAAAAATCTGTAGCCAGGGCTACTTTCAAAGGCTATCGCAGGAAAGACGGACAGGCAGGCGTCAGAAACGAATTGTGGGTATTGCCTACGGTCGGTTGTGTGAACGGGGTGGCCGAAGCCATCGTCAGGGATTTCAGCCGTACGCTCGGAAGCTGGCCGGCGATCGAGAGGGTAGTGGCCTTCCCTCACAATTACGGCTGCTCCCAGTTGGGTGATGACCATGAGAATACCAGAAAGATACTGGCTGATATAGTCCATCATCCGAATGCCGCCGGAGTGCTTGTGGTGGCTCTCGGATGTGAGAACAACCAGCTTCAGGCGTTCAGTGAGCTTGTCGGACCGGTCGACGGGTCGCGCGTCAGATTCATGGAATGCCAGAAAATCGAGGGCGACGAAGTCGGATACGGAGTGGCTCAGCTGAAAGAGATTGCGGAAGCCTGCGCCGATGACAGAAGAGAGGAAATCCCTGTCTCGGAACTCAGGGTAGGTCTCAAATGCGGAGGCTCGGACGGCTTCTCGGGCATCACCGCAAACCCTCTGCTCGGCCGCTTCTCCGACTGGATAGTCTCCCAGGACGGGACGACAGTCCTCACCGAAGTCCCTGAAATGTTCGGCGCCGAGACTATTCTGATGGCACGCTGTGCCAATGAGGAAATATTCGGCAAGACCGTAAGCCTCATCAACGACTTCAAGGAATACTTCATCTCGAACCGACAGCCTGTATATGAGAACCCTTCTCCAGGCAACAAGGCCGGAGGCATATCGACCCTTGAGGAAAAGTCCCTGGGTTGTACGCAGAAATCTGGCAAGTCGGCGGTGACCGATGTGCTGAAATACGGGGAAAGGCTCAGGACCAGGGGCCTGAATCTTCTGAGTGCCCCTGGCAATGACCTGGTAGCGGCTACTGCATTGGCAGCTTCAGGCTGCCAGATAGTGCTTTTCACCACGGGAAGGGGAACTCCGTTCGGAACGTTCGTGCCGACGGCGAAGATATCCACGAACAGCAGGATCGCCTCACTGAAGCCCGGCTGGATAGATTTCAATGCCGGAGTCATTCTGGACGGCAAGCCTGTAGCCTCTGTCGATGACGAATTCATAGATTTCGTACTGTCTGTGGCTTCCGGGGAAAAGACATGCAATGAAAAGTCTTCATATTCGGAAATCGCCATATTCAAGACCGGAGTGACGCTGTAGGTCGTGAACGGGAACGGAAAAAAGAGATTTTTCTGAATCTTGTTTGACTTTCGGATTAAAATTACTATTTTTGGATGATGCAAAGGACACGTCCGGAAATAGTAATTTTTTTGTCCTCAATAAAGTCTTGTAGAAAACATTTAAACTTTAAGGTTATGAAAATAAACAGTGAAGTAAGGTATGCGGCTCATCCGCAGGATGTAAAACACTACGATACCGAACAGCTCAGGAAGAACTATCTCATTGAGAAGGTCTTCTCGGCCGACGAGATCAACATCGTGTATACCATGCACGACAGGATGATTGCCGGCGGGGCCATGCCGGTGAAGGAGGTCCTGGAGCTCAAGCCTATCGATATCCTGCGTTCCGAATATTTCCTCGAAAGAAGGGAAATCGGCATCTTCAATGTAGGCGGGAAAGGTGTCGTGAAGGCAGGAGACCAGACTTATACCCTTGAATACAAGGAAGCATTGTATCTGGGAAGAGGGGCCAGAAAGGTGACTTTCGAGAGCGCTGACCCTGCAAACCCTGCAAAATTCTATTTCTGCTCATCCACTGCCCATACGACCCATCCTGACCACCTCACCACACGTGCCGAGGCGGTTCATATGGAACTCGGATCTCTCGAAGAGAGCAATCACCGCGTGATCAACAGGATGCTGGTGAAGGAGGTCGTTCCTACATGCCAGCTCCAGATGGGGATGACGGAGCTGAAGCCGGGCAGTACCTGGAATACCATGCCTGCCCATACGCACAACCGCCGTATGGAAGTCTATTTCTATTTCGAAATACCTGAGGACCAGGCGGTATGCCATTTCATGGGCGAGCCTCAGGAGACCAGGCATATCTGGATGAAAGCCGACCAGGCAGTCATTTCTCCTGAGTGGAGCATCCATTCGGCATGTGCCACGAAGAACTATACGTTCATCTGGGCCATGTGCGGCGAGAACCTCGACTATGGCGACATGGACGGATGCGAGACAACGGATTTGAAATAGGCCTATCATATTAACACTACTTAATAAAACTAAAATTTTATGGTAAATTTTTCACTCGAAGGTAAGGTGGCACTCGTAACAGGTGCATCTTACGGTATCGGATTCGCCTTGGCTACAGCATTTGCAGAGGCCGGAGCAAAAATCGCTTTCAACGACATCAAGCAGGAGCTCGTGGACAAGGGCATCGCTTCTTATAAAGAGAAAGGCATCGACGCCAAAGGTTACGTGTGCGATGTGACCAAGGAAGATCAGGTTCAGGAACTCGTGGCCAAAATCGAGAAGGACCTCGGACCTATCAACATCCTCGTGAACAACGCCGGTATCATCAAGCGTATCCCTATGATCGAGATGAAGGCAGAGGAGTTCCGCCAGGTCATCGACATCGACCTGAACGGTCCGTTCATCGTTTCGAAGGCTGTCATTCCTTCCATGATCAAGAACGGCGGCGGAAAGATCATCAACATCTGCTCCATGATGTCGGAACTCGGCCGTGAGACTGTTTCTGCATATGCAGCTGCCAAGGGCGGCCTGAAGATGCTGACCAGAAACATCGCTTCAGAGTACGGCGAGTACAACATCCAGTGCAACGGTATCGGGCCGGGTTATATCGCCACACCTCAGACAGCTCCTCTCCGTGAGCGTCAGGCTGACGGTTCACGTCATCCGTTCGATGCATTCATCGTAGCGAAGACACCTGCAGCCCGTTGGGGAAATGCGGAAGACCTCCAGGGCCCTGCAGTTTTCCTCGCATCTTCGGCTTCAGACTTCGTGAACGGACATATCCTCTATGTTGACGGCGGTATACTCGCTTATATCGGAAAACAGCCGCAATAATGATCATGAAAAGGATATTTGCCATTGCAGCTGCCTCAGTGGCAGCTGCTCTCATGATTTCCTGCGGACAACAGGACATGAAGGTCTCTGTAAAGAACTCTTCCGATCTCGACCGTGCAGCCGAAACCATAGAGCTTGATTTCGGGAACATCATGGCTTCCCATCCTGAGATCACTGCGGAAAACGTAGTGGTCACTGATGCTGCCGGTGTCCAGATTCCTTCCCAGGTCTATACCGAGGACTATGGCATGGTGAAACTCATATTCCAGGCCGCAGTTCCTGCAGGCAAGACTGTGGAATACACCGTGAAGGCCGGAGAACGTGAGGCATACGACACCCTTGTTTTCAGCCGTTACGTACCTGAAAGACTCGATGACTATGCTTATGAGAACAACCGTATAGCAGGCCGCGTATACGGTCCGGCTCTTTCGGATCCGCGTACTCTCGGTCCTGATATCTGGCTGAAAAGGGTAGAGTCTCTCGTAGTCGACAAAAGGTATGAGCTGAACGACTATCATCATGATCATGGTGACGGCATGGACTGCTACAAGGTGGCCAACACTCTCGGCGGCGGCGCCCTGGCTCCGTATGCAGATGACAAGATAGTACTCGGGGACAACTACGAGACTTACAACCGTATATGCAACGGGCCTATCCGCACGAAAGTGCTCTTCACATACAAGCCTTTCAAGGTGGACGGGAATACTGTCACTCTCAAGAGGGAACTCACTGTGGATGCAAACACGAACTTCATCAAGATATCTAACTGGTTCAATGCCCCGGTAGATGAACTTCCTGTAGTTCTCGGTGCAGTCCTCCATGATGTTCTGGACAGGGAAGACGGCGACTATTATATCGCATTCACCGAGAAGGCGTCTGACAGCGCTGATCCTGATGCTGACGGAAACATATCCGTAGGTCTTGTAGTGGATGCCGGGGAAGATGACGTTGAGGCCGGTACCATGGACGGACATGCTGTCCTGAAATACAACATCACTCCTGGCAAGCGTGCCGACGTCTGGACAGGTTCGGGCTGGAGCAAGGGTGGCATAGAATCCCCTGAAGCCTGGAACAAGATAGTGAAAGATTTCGCTTATGCCCAGGCTCATCCGCTTGAAGTCACAGTGAAGTAGTCTGTTTTTGAACTATAACCTATTTACATATGAGGGTGGCCCGGAAGCATGCGCTTTTGAGCCCCCTTTTTTCATGTCCGCTTGCCGGCATGGCCTGAAGACATGTCCGTTGATGATTAATCATCCTTTTATGATAAAAAATCCACTGGATAACAGGCTCAGATTGCTATTTTTGCATTGAACCAAAACCATGTAATTATGATAGCCGGCATAGAAAAACTCTTCACTAAGACTATGTTGCCGCTGGCTGCCGCCGTTTTGCTTGCCGGATGTTCCATATCCGGAAACGGTACTGCGGAATTCGACAGCCTGTATGAAGATCTCCCTTTCGAAATGGGGAAAGTCTCACGTCCTGTCATACCTGACCGTGAAGTGAATATAACGGATTTCGGAGGTGTCGGGGACGGAATAGCGTTGAATACGGAAGCTTTCAGATCGGCCATTGATCATCTTTATTCTGCAGGAGGAGGCCATCTGATAGTGCCTGAAGGCATCTGGCTGACCGGACCTATTACCCTCAGGGACAATATCGACCTCCATGTCACTTCGAATGCAGTGATACTTTTTTCTCCTGAACGAGACCTGTATCCTATAGTAGAGACTGTTTTCGAGGGGCTGGATACCAAAAGATGTCTGGCTCCAGTAAACGCTGACGGAGCGAAGAATATTTCCATTACGGGAGGGGGGACGATAGATGGTTCCGGAGATTCATGGCGACAGGTCAAGAGGGCGAAAATGACTGACTCGCAGTGGAAGGATCTTCTCTCTTCAGGAGGATTCACAGACAGGAAAGGAACTATATGGTATCCTGATTCGAGTTCATGGCGCGGCTCCATCGTGAGCGATGCCTTCAATGTCCCGCAGGGCCTGGAGACCGATGAAGAATGGGAGTCGGTGAAGACGTATCTGAGGCCTGTGCTGGTCGGTCTGAAGGAATGTGAGAACGTATTGCTCGAAGACGTACTGTTCCAGAACTCTCCATGCTGGAACATCCATCCTCTCATGTGCAGGAATGTGATCATAAACAACATTACAGTCCGGAATCCATGGTATTCCCAGAACGGAGACGGTATAGACATAGATTCATGCGAGGATGTCATTCTCGTGAATTCTTCATTCGACGTAGGGGATGATGCCATCTGCATTAAGTCTGGCAAGGACGAGGACGGCCGCAGGCGTGCCAGGCCGTGCAGGAATCTCATCGTGGACAACTGCATAGTCTTCCATGGACATGGAGGTTTCGTCGTCGGAAGCGAGATGTCAGGAGGCGTGGAGAACATATCGGTAACGAACTGCAGCTTCCTGGGCACGGATGTCGGCTTGAGATTCAAGAGCTGCAGAGGCCGCGGAGGCGTGGTCAGGAATATCCATATAAAGGACATTGTCATGACTGACATTCCTACGGAACCGCTTCTTTTTGACCTTCATTATGGCGGAAAATCGGCGCTTGAGGCAGCCGAGGACGGACAGTCATCCGAATTCGACATAGATTTTGTCCCTGCCGATGAGACGACACCGGAGTTCCGGGAAATATACATCAGCAACATCACCTGCAACGGTGCCGGTCGTGCGATGTATTTCAACGGCATCCCTGAAAAGAACATAACCGACATACATGTGGAGAACTGCAACATAGTGGCAGAGAAGGGCGCGGATATCCGCTATTCCGACGGTGTGCAGCTTGAAAACGTGAATATCATCCAGTCCGAGGGTGAAGGCTATACGGTGGCGAACTGCCGGAACGTGACACTTGAGGACTGCGCGGACGCTGACGGTGCTGTCAGCGGGATATTCCAGTACAGGAACGAAAATGTAGTAGTGAAATGAACCGTTATATTGCGTTAATCATGTCTCTTCTCCTGGCTTTCGGCATACAGGCCGCCGGTCAGGAGAACGGACAGAAAATCACCCTGAGGCTGATGGGTGATTCCACCATGGCTGACAAGGATCTGTCCAAGGAAAACCCGGAGAGGGGATGGGGCCAAAGGCTTCCGTCTCATCTGGATACCATGGTGACAGTGTGCAACTATGCCCAGAACGGCCGCAGCACGAAAAGCTTTATCGACCGCGGTCTGTGGGACCAGGTGAAAAGAGACCTGAAACCAGGAGAATATCTTTTCATCCAGTTCGGCCACAATGATTCCAAGAAAGATGACCCTGCCAGGTACGCTCCGGCTTTCGGGGCCTATCAGGAGAATCTCAGGACATTCATAGATTATGCATTGGAAAAGGGCGCGAAGCCTGTCCTTTTCACTCCGGTGTCGCGCAGATGGTTCGACGATGAAGGAAAGTTGAAGAAAGACTGTCACGGGGACTACCCTGAAGCGGTTTTCCAGGTGGCAAAGGAATACGGCATACCGGTAATAGACGCGAATGCCATCACCCAGGCCTGGCTTGAGTCTCTCGGTGACGAAGCTTCCAGAAAATATTATATGTGGGTCGAGCCGGGAACCTGCCCGAGACATCCTGACGGTCTGGTTGACAACACTCATACGAATGTAGCCGGAGCCAGAAAACTCGTCGAACTTCTACTCCCGGCCATAACAGAGGTCATCCCGGAACTGGCCGGCCATGTGGCAGAATATGACTTTGTGGTGGCAAAGGACGGAAGCGGTGATTTCTTCACTGTCCAGGAAGCTGTCAACGCCGCACCCGACTACTGCAAGCAGGACGAAACGCGCATACGCATCCGGAAAGGTGTCTACGAAGAGAAAGTCACCATACCTGCCAACAAGGAAAAGCTCCACCTGATAGGGGAGGACGCAGTGAACACTGTCATAACATGGGCTGACTACGCCACGAAGACAGGTTCCACAGGCTACACCATGGGCACTTCAGCCACATCTACCGTTTTCCTCCATGCCAATGACTTTCTGTCCGAGAACCTGACTTTCGAGAATACGGCAGGGAGTTCCAAGGAAGTGGCACAGGCTTGCGCCATCACGGTGAACGGTGACAGGGTGGCGTTCATAAACTGCCGCTTCGTCGCCAATCAGGATACCATCTATACTTTCGGCGCCGGACAGCGCCAATATTTCCGCGGCTGCCATATTGAAGGCACTACGGATTTCATCTTCGGCTTCTCCACTGCGTGGTTTGAGGATTGCGATATTCTTAGCAAGAAAAACAGTTATGTCACAGCAGCATCCACACCGGAGGGACAGGAATATGGCTATGTATTCAGAAACTGCCGCCTGTATCACGATGCAGCCACCTCGAAAGTCTATCTCGGACGGCCGTGGAGACCGTTTGCCAGGACTGTCTTCATAGAGTGCGAACTGGGTGACCATATTCTGAAGGCAGGATGGCACAACTGGAACAAGCCTGATGCCGAGAAGACTTCCTTCTATGCAGAGTACGGGAACTACGGTCCCGGTGCCGCTTCTCCAAAGGAAAGGGTGCCATGGTCTCATCATCTGAAGCCGAAGGACCTGAAATGCTACACTCCTGCAAATGTCCTCGGTCCTGCGGAAGACTGGTATTTCAAGGTATTTTGACTATCTTGTCATTCAGACCTGAAATGATTGGAAAATATGAAGCTACGGTGCATTGTTTCCATATTACTGCCGGTGCTGGCGCTGCGGATGGCCGCGGCGCCATTGGACTGTATTTTCGAACATTATTCTTCGGAAGACGGGCTGTCCCATAACTATATCAGCCAGATTCTTCAGGATCGTCAAGGTTATATATGGATTTCCACATGGTACGGACTGAACAGGTTCGACGGGAACCGTTTCGTGAACTATACCGTCCAGCCGGGAGATTACTCGAACCTTTCACACAACCGGATTCTTTCCCTGAGCGAGGATGCGAACGGCTATCTCTGGGTGACTACGTATGACAATTCCATATACCGCTTCGATTCCCTCAATGAGAAATTCATCTCTGTTCCTGGCGACATTACTCCGGAACTGTCGAAGGCCCGGGTCGAAAAATATCATTGTGACCGGTCAGGGAACACCTGGATAGCCCTTTCCGGAATCGGACTTTACAGAGTGGACAAGAACCTGGACAGCCGTCTTTTCATCGGAGCTTCCGACAATATCATCGGCAAGGAGATACGGCATATCTACGAGGATTCCGACGGGGCGGTCTACATAGTGTCAGAATGCGGAGTGGCGTCTGTGAAGGATGATATTCCGGCTGTCATCAGCAGGAATGCAGGTGTGGACGGGTTTGCCGAGTTCGGAAACAAAATCATATTCATATCGGGAAATGAAATTCTCGCCATAGACAAGACATCCGGGCTGAGGGAGCATTGTACGGTGGGCAACGGCAGCACCGGACCGGCCGTATCGGTGACAGTCACGGGCCCTTCGGACGGAGGCAGGCTCTATGTGGCTTTCAGAAAAGGTGCCATAGCATCTGTGGACACTACGGATTTTTCCGCGAAAATTCACTGGGGGGGGGTAGCCCTCGGCCGTGTGAGATACACATTCCCGGATCCGGAAGGGCTGCTCTGGATAGTTACGGACAAGACCGGTATCACGTCCTGGAACGAGAAGGCAGGCAGGTTCAGACACTATGAACATAGCCGCAATGTCATGTCCTATTATGCTGATACTCTTGCGCGTGTGGTGAACCGCGACGGCAGATTGTGGATCAAGATGAACCGTTACGGATTCGGTTACTATGACAGGGATGCGGATGCCATCATCCCGCTGAACAATGTCAAGGAACAGCAGGACTGCCGCTTTATGAACGGAGTGGCCTGCTATATGGTGGACAATTCAGGTGTATTGTGGTTTTCCACTGTAGGACGCGGCCTTGAAAGGGCCACGGTGATCACTCCGCGTGTGGAGATAGTCGATCCGCCTTCCGAGTCCGATGAGGAAGTGTCTGCAGCCGAGGTCAGGGCCTTGCTCACGGACAGTCGCGGACAAGTGTGGGTAGCCACGAAGAGCCGTGAACTTTTCGTCTATTCTCCTGACATGTCATCCTGCAGGAAAATCAGCGGGTCGGACACTTATGGGGTCATCTACTCCATTTTCGAGGACAGTGAGGGGGATATATGGATAGGGACCAAGGGCGACGGTGTGGTGAAGCTCGGAAGACGCGGGAACGGCAGCTATGCAGTGGAAGGACGTTACAGGCATTGCTGTTCGGACCCTTTTTCCCTGTCATCCGATGACGTCTACTCCATATCTCAGGATCATTCCGGCAGAATGTGGGTGGGAACTTACGGAGGAGGGCTTTCCATGCTTCCTCATCCGGACAGTACTTCGTTCCGGAACGTGTACATGCATTTCCCGGATTATCCTCTGGAAACGGGTGAAAAAGTGCGCTATGTGCATTGCATGCCGGACGGAAGGATGCTCGTGGCCACTGTAGGCGGACTGATATGGTTCTGGCCTGACGACAGTCCGGAACTCATCACTTTCCATACGGTACGGAAGATTCCGGGAGACATGCACTCTCTCGGAAACAACGATATCATTTATATCTTCACCGACAGGGGCGGCGATACATGGCTATGTACCTTCGGCGGAGGGCTGAACAGGATAGCTTTCGACGGAGATGAAGTCAGTTTCGATATTGTCAGCAAGGCTGACGGACTGAACAGCAATATCGTATTGTCGGCCATCGATGACGACAGGGGCAATCTCTGGCTGGCTACAGAGACCGGAATATCGAAGGTATCGGTGCCGGACCGCTCGGTAGTGAATTATTCCAGATATTACGGCATAGTGCCCACTACGTTCAGTGAAGCCGCCTGTTCCAGACTGGAAGACGGGACCATAGTTTTCGGTACGCTGAACAATGTCTACCATATCGATCCGGACAAATTCATATACGAGCCCCAAAACAAGCATACTGTCATTTCCGGTGTTACCGTGGACGGTCGGCGCATGCCTTTGACAGGACGGCTGGTCATTCCTCATGACTATTCGTTTTTCAGCATCGATTTCGCTTCCCTGAATTTCAGGATTCAGGGCAATGTCCGCTACACCTACAGGCTGAAAGGCTACAACAAGAACTGGATCGCCGCAGACGGCAATACTTCCGTCTCCTATTCCAGAATACCTGCAGGGAACTATACTTTCATGGTATCCGCTTCCACTGAGGACGGCTATTCCGATCCCCAGACAGTCTGTCTGGACCTGAGGGTGAAACCGCATCCGTGGGCTTCCTGGTGGGCCATAGCCCTGTATGTTCTCGCGGCTCTGGCCGTCATCCTGGCTCTGGTCCGCATGTTCGTGACATCCGTGAAACTGAAGAACGACGTGGCTCTGCAGGAGAGTCTGAATGATATAAAAGGACGTTTCTTCACGAATATTTCGCATGAATTGAGGACTCCTCTCACGCTGATTCTGGGAGGCATAGAAGATATCAGAAGCAAGATGTCCCCGGACTCTCCGGACGAGTACAGCGTGAACCTTGTATACAAGAATTCCAAAAGGATGATGACCCTGGTGAACCAGCTTCTGGACATCAGGCGTATAGTCAAGGGCAAGATGAAGCTTAACGTGGGCAGGATAGACATCGTGCAGCTCGTCAAGCAGGTCTATGATGATTTCAAGGATATGTCCATAGAACGGCACATAGAAATGCGGCTCACGCATTCTGTCGATTCTCTGGTCATGTGGGGTGACTCTGTCAGGATAGAGGCGCTGATATACAATCTCATTTCGAACGCCTTCAAATATACGGCGGACGGAGGGCGCATCGAGGTGGCTGTCTACTGGAAAGACGGGGAACAGGACTGTACTGTCATGGTGAAGGACAACGGTATAGGCGTGCCGAAAGAACGGCAGACTGCCATCTTCGAGCCTTTCATCTCCACATCGGAGACTCCTTTCAACGGAGTGGCCAGCAGCGGTATCGGCCTGTCTTTCTGCAAGGAGATAGTCGATGTCCATGGCGGCAGGATATGGGTGGAGAGCGAAAAGGGACACGGCTCGAAATTCTTTATAAGACTGCCTCTCGGGAAAGAACATTTCAGCCCGGAAAATACCACGATATCTGAAGAGACTGCGACTGAGGAAAAGTCCGAATCCTACGGTCTCAGCAAATACAAGGTCAGCCCTACGCATCCTGACGATGCTCTCAAGGTCATGATAGTCGAGGACAATGCGGAATTGAAGATATACATTTACAATTCCCTGATAAACAAATACGATGTCCGTGATGCTTCGAACGGTGTCGAGGCACTATCAATCATAGACCAGGGATGGATGCCGGACATTATAGTCACGGACCTGATGATGCCGCAGATGGATGGTATCAGTCTGGTGAACCATATCCGCGGCGATTTCAATACCAGCCACATACCTATCATCATGATCACTGCCAAGCACGAGGATGACACTCATCTGAAAGCCATGAAATACGGGGTGGACGGCTACATTTCCAAGCCATTCACCATGGAACTTCTGGCTGCGAGGATAGAGAATCTGATGGAGAGGAGACGCACGCTCCTGTCCAGATTCGCAGAAAACGGGAATGCCGGGAAAAAGGGATCGAAAGTGGACATACAACCGGATGAAATAGTCATAACGGACAGGGATGAGGTGCTGATTAAGAAGGTCATGAACTGGCTTGAGGAATATGTGTCGGATGCGGAAGTGACTGTAGACCAGCTTGCCGCCCATGTGGGGATGGGCCGGACATCCATGTACAACAAGATCAAGGGCCTGACCGGAAAGTCCCCTGTCGAACTTATCCAGGATTACAGGCTGGAGAAGGCCACGTACTATCTGAAAAGCGGACAGTATTCGGTATCAGAGACCTGCTACAAGGTAGGATTCTCTGACCCGGGCTATTTCAGCCGTTCGTTCAAAAAACATTTCGGCATGTCGCCGGTAGATTACATAAAGGAACATAAAACGGAAAAACAATGAAATATCTGACATGCATGGCTGCGGCATTCGCACTGGTGACGCAGATAGCGGCTGCTGAAGCCGCAGGCGGAGAACCATACTCCGTCAGGATGATGAATTCCGAGATGCTCAGGAATCCCGAGGCCACCTGGCTCGACGGACGTCAGGGCAAGCTCAAATGGAACTATACCACAGGTCTGGAACTGCTTTCGTTTCTGGACGTGGCGGAGCGTTATGACCTTCCCTATGCCGTGGACTATGTGAGAGACTGGGCGGATACCATGGCCGATGATAACGGAAAGGTCGTTACATACAAGAAGGAGAACTACAATGTGGACCATGTATGTCCGGCACGTATCTATTACAGACTGTATTACGATACGGGAAATCAGAAATACCGCCGCGTGCTGCGGAAAATCCGCGAACAGCTCGACACCCATCCTCGTACTTCCGAAGGGGCATTCTGGCACAAGCAGATTTATCCTCACCAGGTATGGCTGGACGGTCTCTATATGGCCCAGCCGTTCTATGCGGAATACACTGCTAAGTTTTCGCCGAAAAAGGAGAGGGATTCCCTTTTCAGTGATATCGCGAACCACTTCGATGTGGCTTTCAGGCACACTCTCGACCCTGAAACAGGGCTTCCGAGACATGCATGGGACGAGTCACGGCAGATGTTCTGGGCCGACACTCTCACCGGTCAGTCAGCCCACGCCTGGGGAAGGGCCTGCGGCTGGTATGTCATGGCACTGGCCGAGACCATAGACTATATGCCGAAGAAGCACCCTGCCAGACAGGATCTCATAGAGAAATTCCGTTATATGATGGAACTTCTTCCGAAGTATGCCGACCATGAGACCGGAATGTGGTATCAGGTGCTCGACTGTCCTGGCAGGGCAGGGAACTATCTGGAAGCCACAGCTTCTTCAATGTTCGTCTACTGCTACCTGAAGGGCGTGCGCCAGGGCTGGCTTTCAGACGAATGGCGCGGCTATTCACGTGACCTTTATCGGAAGTTCATAGACACGTTTGTGAAAGAGAACGGTGACGGCACCATTTCCATAACTTCTTGCTGTTCCGTGGCCGGACTTGGCGGAAAGGAAATGAGGAGCGGCACTTACGAATATTATCTCAGCGAACCGGTCATCGACAACGACTGCAAAGGTGTAGGTCCGTTCATCTGGGCTTCGCTCGAATACGAGGCGGCGGACAATATAGAATACATCCCGGCAGGGAAGGCTGTCAGGGACGGAAAAATTGTCACGGAGCAGTCCGTGACACCCGAACCGGCTTTCGAAGGGGCTGACGGCGGCGGAAAATATACCCGGGGCGGACGCGGAGGCGAGGTTTATGTCGTGACATCTCTCGAAGATACCGACGAGGAGGGCACTCTGAGACACGCCGTTGAGGCTGAGGGGCCGAGAATCGTCGAATTTGCGGTCGAAGGTGACATCCATCTCAAATCCACGCTCAAGATCGAGAATCCGTACATCACCATTTCCGGCGAGACGGCTCCCGGAAAAGGCATCACTCTCAGGGACCATGGGATGTATATAGGGGCTGATGAGGTGATAGTCAGATATATGCGTTTCCGTATGGGCTCTGCATCGAAAGACGAGAATGATGCTCTCGGAGCACGCCATGCGAAGAATATCATCATCGACCATTGCTCCATGAGCTGGGCTACGGACGAAAACGCTTCGTTCTATGCCATCAGCGATGCATCCATACAGTGGTGTATCATCGCCGAGGCCTTGAACAGTTCCATACACCGCAAGGGCGAGCATGGCTACGGCGGCATCTGGGGAGGACGGAACGTGTCTTTCCACCACAACATCATCGCGGACAACAACAGCCGGAATCCGCGTTTCGACCATCCTGCCATCTACAGCGGCTCCGACCGTATTTTCTATCGCGGGACTGTCGAATTCGTGAACAACATCGTCTTCAACTGGGGCATGAAAGCCATCTACGGCGGTGAGGAGGGCTGGTTCAACGTCGTATCGAACCTCTTCATCCCGGGCCCTGCGACCAGGAACCTGAACGGCCGGTATCTCGAAGTCTATACCTCCGAGACCACGTCCATGATTCCTGGGTCCTTTTATATAAAGGACAATATTTACGACACGTCCCGTGTCAATAAAGGGAACTGGAAAGGTGTCCTTCCGGACAATGAGGCTGTCGCCCGCTATGCTGCCGAATATTCCGGGATCTCGGCGGCCGGTCCGTTTTTCATGAAATCTCCTGTGGCTGTGGACCCGGTCATGGATGCATATAAGGCTGTGCTCAAGGATGCCGGGGCTTCGCTCAGCCGTGACGAGACGGACAAGAGGGTGGTGAAGCAGATAAAGACCGGAAAGGTGACTGTTGCCGGTTCTGTCACAGGGCTGCCTGGCATTATAGATTCGGAAAATGATGTATTACAGTAAGTATTTTCCGATGGTCCTCCCCACATCGTGGGTCCCCTCCCTTTTCGGGAGCCAATGCCATCGGAAAATACTTACTGCAAAATCCTGTATTTATAATGCCATGGGCAAACAGCAAATAAAGTGAGTCCGATGGTCCTCCCCACATCGTGGGTCCCCTCCCTTTTCGGGAGCCAATGCCATCGGAAAATTGAAATTTTTTTTAGTGGATATGAAGATACGTTTGTTTTTGTCATTGATTATATTGCCGCTGGCCATAGCCTGCGGCCCTGAAGTGGAACCTGAAATTCCGGTGGAAGTCCTGCCGCCGACAGGTGTGAGGCTTGTGCAGGCGGATGCGACGAGCCTGACATTCGGCTGGACTGCGGTGGACGGGGCTGAAAATTACACCGCCAGGCTGGAGAAAGACGGCAAGTATGACCAGCAGAAGCAGGTGACGACCAATACGGTGACATTTACAGGTCTGGAATCAGGTGCCGCTTATCAGTTCAAGGTACGGGTGAAGACGGCAGACGGCGACTCGGAATATTCCGATCCGCTTTCCGTTGTCCCGGGCCAGTCGGAGCCTGATCCCGATATCCCGGATGATGAGCCTGATGTCCCTCTCGAAGGTTATGAAAAGTTCCGGATACCGTCATACGAAGAGGATCTTGGAGCATTGGCATTCCCCGGAGCCGAAGGCGGCGGCATGTATGTCACGGGAGGCCGCGGAGGCAGGGTCATCCATGTCACGAACCTGAATGACAGCGGTACTGGCTCGCTTCGTGCCGCAGTGGAGGCCAGCGGTGCCAGAACCGTGGTCTTCGATGTAGCCGGCATCATAGAGCTTGAGTCGCAGCTCAGGATAGAGAACGGGAATCTCACGATAGCCGGGCAGACAGCTCCGGGTGACGGTATCTGCATAAAGAACTACGCCACGGTAGTCGAGGCTGACAATGTCATCATCCGTTTCGTCCGTTTCCGTCTGGGAAACAAGGTGCTCAATACAGATGGTGAAGACTGTATCTGGGGCAGGAGACACAGGGATATCATTCTCGACCATTGTTCCATGGCATGGTCCATCGACGAATGTGCATCGTTCTATGGAAACGAGAATTTCACCATGCAGTGGTGTATCCTCACGGAGAGCCTGAAAGATTCGAACCATCCTAAGGGAGAGCATGGCTATGGCGGAATATGGGGAGGCAAAAACGCATCTTTCCATCACAACATGCTCGCCAACCATGACAGCCGGAATCCTCGTTTCGACCATCCTCAGGTCTATGAAAATCCTGACAATCCTGCCCGCCGCGGCCATGTCGATTTCAGGAACAATGTGATTTTCAACTGGGGAAACAACAATACTTACGGAGGTGAAGGCGGCTGGTTCAATCTGGTCAACAATTACTACAAACAAGGGAAAGATTCGCGGGACAGAAAGTATATCTACGATGTGAACGGCATTTATACTTCAAAAGATATTGATTACGGGTATCCTGAACTGTATGTTTCAGGAAATGTCTATCATGACTATCCCGGCATCACCGCGGACAACCTGACCGGGCTTTACTGGCATGATGACAGTTCGTATGAAGTTCCTTCTGATGCTGTCATGCTTTCGTCTCCTCTCTCTCTGGAAGGCCCGTCCGGACAGGATATTTATACGAGCACGCATTCTGCGTATGATGCGTTCGAAGCTGTCTGTGACTTCGGAGGAGCGTCCGATGCCCGTGATGCCGTAGACGATAGGGCCGTCAGCGGAGCGGAATCCGGGACAGGGGCGATCATCGATCTGCCGTCAGATGTCGGCGGCTATCCTGAATATACGGCTTCCGCCGATGAAACTGAGCAGGTGACCGATACCGACAGAGACGGCATGCCTGACTGGTTCGAAACTGAGTTCGGCCTCGATCCCTCAGATGCCTCCGACGGCACGGCGAAGAATCTCGACGGGAAAGGACGATACACAAACCTCGAAATGTATCTCCACTATCTCGTCCGCGACATAGTCGCATCCCAGACATCAGGCTCCACTTACATGCAGCTCTGATTGGCAGGAGGGGTGGACTCCCTTACATGCCATTCCATACTTATCTGTATGGATTTTTACCGATTGTCAAAAAATACATCCAATACGACAATTATTGCCACCCATAAGACACCGCAATAAGTAATTTCGCACATTCGATAACACTAACTAATAGTTTTATGAACAATCTGACTTCTAAAATTTATCTTTTGATCGTGGGCCTCTTCGTCACCATGACGGTATCGGCCCAGCAGATCACAGGTGTCGTCAGAGATACCGGAGGCCAGCCGTTGGCAGGAGTCTCCGTCTTCGTGGACGGCACCACTATCGGAGCGTCTACCGATGTGGACGGAAAGTATGTTCTGGACATAGATGACGCCAGAGGCAAAGTACTCGTATTCTCATTCATCGGAATGAGGGAGCAGGAAGTGCATATCGGCAACAGCCTCGTATATGACATCGTCATGGAAGAAGACACGAACTTCCTTGAGGAGACCGTGGTCATCGGTTATGCTACGGTGAAGAGAAAAGACCTCATCGGTTCTGTATCATCTGTCGACAGCAAGGCTCTTGCAGCCATGCCTGTGACTACAGTAGGCGAAGCCCTCACAGGAAGGATGGCCGGAGTCCAGGTCACCACTACTGAAGGTGACCCTGACGCCGATATCAAGATCCGTGTCCGTGGTTCCGGCTCCATCACCCAGGACAGCTCACCTCTTTATATTGTGGACGGTTTCCCTGTGGAAAGCATTTCCGACATTCCTGCTTCCGACATCCAGAGCATAGATGTCCTGAAGGATGCCTTCTCCACAGCCATCTACGGTTCCCGTGGTGCGAACGGTGTAGTCCTCGTCACCACTAAAGGCGGTACCAGCGGCAAATTCTCCGTCAGCTACAATGCATACTGGGGACAGAAATGGATGGCGAACAAGGATGCCATCGAGGTGAACAGCCCGTATGACTTCGTGAAGAACCAGTACGAACTGTCCATGGTCAGGGGCAGCTATGAAGATGATTACGTCCCTTATTTCGGTATCTATGATGATATGGACCTCTATGAAAACCTCCAGGGGAATGACTGGATCGGTCAGGTATTCGGAAATACCGGCACCAACTTCAGCCACAACCTTTCCGTTTCCGGAAGCACCGACAAGGTCAGATGGACAGCCAGCTACTCCCACATCGGAGACAACGCCATCATGACCGGCTCCGACTACAAGAGGGACAACTTGAATTTCAAGGCGAACTACAAGCCTATAAAGGAACTCGAATTCGACATCAACGCCAGATACTCTCACACTTCCATCAGAGGTTCCGGCTCTAACTCCATGAACGATGCCGGCTCCACTTCAGGAAACGGCCGTCTCAAACATTCGGTACAGTACACCCCTATTCCTATCGCTGAAGGTGTAGTCTCAGGCTCTGACCTCGAAGAAGACTATGGAGACAACGCTCCGCCTCTCCAGTCCGTAGCCGACAATGACAACCTCCGTGTCCGCAGGAACTGGACAGTGAACGGCGCTGTGACATGGCATATCATCAAGAACCTGAATCTCCGGGTAGAGGGCGGTCTTGAAGACTACAGCCAGGAAAACAACCGTTTCTACGGCATGACTACCTACTATGTAGGCAACACTGCACAGTACAAGGACAAGCCTGCTACACGCTATACCGACACCTACAGGCAGACTATCAGAAATACCAATACTCTCAGCTACAATTTCGCGGAAGTATTCGCCGACCAGCGCCATCACCTTGACCTGATGCTCGGCCAGGAGTTCATCTTCAGGAAATCCAATGAACTTACTGCCGTAGTCGAGAACTTCCCTGACTTCTTCGATGCCGAGACTGCCTGGAACTTCATGTCCACAGGTACCGCCATCTCCACGAACAACTACTACGACCCTAATGACAAGCTCCTGTCATTCTTTGGCCGAGTGAACTACGTCTTCGACGAGAGATATTCGGTGTCTGCGACAATGCGTGCCGACGGTTCGTCCAAGTTTACCGAAGGTAACCAGTGGGGCTACTTCCCTTCAGCCGCCGCTTCCTGGACTATCTCCAATGAATCATGGATGCGGGGCGCTTCCAGCTGGCTGAACAATCTCAAGCTTCGCTACAGCTTCGGTACTGCCGGAAACAACAATATCCCGGCAGGCATGACAAAGCTTAATTTCGCGTCATTCTCCACTTCTTGGATCTCGCAGAGCAACACTTATTGGTCTACAGTGACTGACGACGGAGATACCATCATGCCGAATGAGGATCTTTCATGGGAGACTACGCTTTCTCACAATATCGGTCTCGACTTTTCTTTCTTCAAAAGCAGGCTGAGCGGTTCCGTAGAACTCTATCACAATACTACCAAGGACCTTCTCATCCAGTTCCCGACTGCCGGATCCGGCTATGAATTCCAGTACAGGAACATGGGCTCGGTCAGGAACAGAGGTTTCGAAGTATCGTTGAACGCGGTTCTCGTGGAAAAAGACAATTTCGGTCTTACTCTCGGTGCGAACCTCTCCATGAACGAGAATATGGTCACTGACCTCGGCGGACTGGACAGAATCGACTCAGAAACCCAATGGGCTTCTACTGAAGTCGGCACTGACTATATAGTTGAAGTTGGTAAACCGCTCGGAAACATGTACGGTTATCAGTCTGACGGGTTCTACAAGGCCAGCGACTTTACATACGCCGACGGCAAGTGGACCCTTAACGACGATGTCGTAGACTGCAAAGCTGTCATAGGAGCAGACTATCTCAGGCCAGGTGCCATGAAACTGAAGGACCAGAATGGTGACGGAGAAGTCACTGTGGATGACAAAGTGGTGATCGGAAATTCACAGGCCAAGGGTTTCGGTGGTATCACGCTTTCAGGATATCTCTATGGCTTCGATTTCTCGGCAAACTTCAACTATGTTTTCGGAAACGATATCTACAATGCAAACAAGATAGAGTTCACCTCATCCCGTAAATATACGAACAGAAACTTCATGAAAGTCGATGAAAAGAGGTGGACCAATATCGACTGGAATACTGGGCAGCTCATCACTGACCCTGATCAGCTCGATGCTGTCAATGCTGACGCTACCCTCTGGTCACCGGCAGTGGGAAATGCGGTCCTGAGCGACTGGGCCATTGAAGACGGCTCGTTCCTCCGTCTGACTTCCGCCACCATAGGTTACACCCTTCCTTCACATATCACCATGAAGGCCAAGATCTCGCGTCTGCGCTTCTATGTGACAGGAACGAACCTCTTCTGCCTGACCAATTATTCAGGCTATGACCCTGAAGTCGATACACGTCGTGCCACTCCTCTGACTCCTGGCGTGGACTACTCTGCCTACCCTAAGAGCATCGGCTACGTGGTCGGTGTCAACCTTACATTCTAATTCCAAACAAGACTGAGTTATGAATATCATAAAAAGAATCATCATCGGAGCAGGCCTTGCAGCCGGACTTTCCCTGGCTTCCTGCGACCTCACGACAGAGTCCCAGTCCACATTCGACGAGACTCAGGTCTTCTCTGACCCGACACTGACCGAGTATCAGATATATTCCATTTCACAGTGTTTCGGAGAGACCAACTGCCACCGCGGACGTTATCTTCCGTGGTACGGCTACAATACCGACATTGAGTGGTATGTGTCAAATACCAAGGATGAGAAATCACAGATCGTAAGATATTCCCTTACGCCTACTAATGGTCAGTTGAACTTGGCCAACGGCCCTTACAATGAGTTGTTCTCAGGCATCGAGCGTGCGAACCTTTCCATTGACGGAATCCGTACTTACGGGAATCCTGAAACACGGCCTGAAATGGCAGCCCTCCTTGGCGAGGCCCTTGTACTTCGTGCCGTCCTCTATACGGAGCTTCTGAAGGCCTACGGAGAAGTGCCTGCGCGGTTCGCTCCAGTTACGCCTGAAACCATTTATTTGAACAAGTCGGACAAGGACGTGATTTACAAGCAGCTTCTTGCAGATCTTGAAGAATCATTCGATTATCTGACCTATCAGACAGCTACTAGAACAGATAGGGTTGGTTTGGCATTCGCTAAAGGTATGTATGCTCGAGTTGCCCTGATGGCTTCCGGATATTCCCAGAGACCGGATAAAGGTATGGTTGGAACAGGAAATATACCAGTTGAACCGCGGCTTACTGATGATCCGGAACTTTCTAAAGCAGTTCTTTATCCGAAGGCATTGACTGCTCTAAAAGATGTTATAGCTAACTCTGGCCTTGATCTGATAGATTATGAAGAACTTTGGAAAAGTGTGAACAATATGGATCTCACTGCAGGTAAGGAAATCATCTGGGTGATACCTTTCAGCAATTCCCGTGGCCGCTGGAACTATACTTTCGCTATCCGCAACAACGGTCAGACAGACTGGTCTCCGACTACTTCGAACCGTGGCGGACAGGCTGGCCCAGTCCCATACCTTTATTATATGTATGAGGAGGGTGATACCCGTCGTGACATCAGTTGTGTGAACTATGAGTGGGAAAACAGGGGAGATGGAACTCTGCCTTATCCTGCCGGCATAGAAAATTGGTATTTCGGAAAATACCGTTTCGAATGGATGACTACCGCCCCTTATGGAGGTGGAAACGATGACGGAGTGAAGCCTGTCTATATGAGATATGCGGACATCCTTCTTATGGCAGCAGAAATCGCCAACAGCTCAGGCGATCATGATGAGCTTGTTTCTGTGCGCGAGCAAGATTATGCTGTGACACAGCTTAGAAAAATTCTTCTTCGTGCTTTCGATAATAATACATCCAAAGTTGATGAGTATATTCAGGAAGCAAATCTGACGAATGAAGATAATATCTTTAAGGAAATCAAGAAACAGCGTGCTCTTGAGTTCGTGGGAGAGTTCCTTCGTAAAGCAGACCTTATAAGATGGAATACATTGGAATCTGATATGATTGCAGCAGCAAAAGAATTGGATCTTCTGCGCAAGCGCCAGATTAGTCAGATGAATCCAAATGTCGATTATAATACTCTTAATCCGTATCTTTGGTATCGACATACTATAGTCGATGGTATACCTGCCATAGAAATGTACGGCATCCATCTTGGTGATACAGAATCGAATGAAACTCAGCCACCTGCCGGTTCCAATTGGCAGCCATATACTGACTCTGAAGGAGAGACTTCTGTGTATATTGATGAAGAATCCTTCAAAAGTACGGAAGGGAATAGTATCTCAGATAAAGCTAGCACAGAAGGTTTTTATGATGCTAATCCGAATTTGAAACAGTACTGGCCTATTCCTCAGACATCCATTACGAATTCGCAGGGAGCTCTTAAAAATGACTATGGATATAATTAATAGAGAACGGCAAATCTGAAATCCAAAAAAAAATTATATGAAAAAGATATATTCAATATTGTCCGCAGGACTTTCATTATTGGCCTTGACGGCATTGTCTACAGGCTGTGTGGAGGAGGTCCCGGAGGTGATTGAGGAGGTGCACTTATCGAATCTGCTTACTCCGAGCAGCACGTCGTCTTCGATAGATGCCACGACAGGATATACGGTGACTTTCACATGGACGAACTCGAAGGCTGCAAACTATCGTCTCGAAGTCTATGCTTTCGAGACTGAAGACGAGAGTACCCCTGCTACGGCAGAGGAGATTACGGATGACATTCTTGCTTCTGTTCCAGACAACATGAAGTTCGTATATGATGTCACTCCTTCAGAAAGCGGTAGTACTACCAGCCACACTGCTATCTTGCAGCCTGAGTGGAGTCTGTATGCCCGTGTATGTGCCCAGTCGAGTGCAGACCCTGACACCAAGACCACAGGAGATTCGAAGTGGGCTGTCTTCAAATACCCTATTGATACTTATACTGTCATGGATCCGGTATCAAGTGTTACAGTCACCGAAAGAACAGAAAACAGTATCACTATTTCGTGGACTCTAGATGAGGCAGACAAAGTAGGTATAAATCAGGTACGTGTATCTCCAAATCCTAATGATCCGGAAAGTGCATATCTTCGTCAGGATGTTCAGAATGGAAATGTGAACGGCAGCATTAATATTCCGAATCTTGATCCATCGGTAAAATATACAATTGCAGTTCATTATAACAGTGCAAATAGAGGTGAGGTCTATGCATGGACAAGGCCATCCCTTGATCAGCCTACTACTGTGGAAACAAGTGAGCAACTTATTAAAGCATTGGAAGATGGAGCCTCTCAGATTTTAGTAAATTATTCAGAAACGCCGTATGAAATTACTACCGGAAGTGGTGATGCGGCAGTCGATGTTGTGCTCGGTGTAAATCAGGATAAAAGTATAAGTGTATACGGTAATGGTACGAATGATGGTAAAATGCCTACTATAATAGGGCGCTTTACGATTCCTGAAGGTCTGACATCCCTCCACCTGGAGAGTTTGAATTTTGACGGCAATGAATACAATGTCGGACATGTTATCCAGGTCGGAAGCAAGGTCGCGACAGATATAGTATCGATATCTATGCTGAATTGCAACGTTACTGCGTACAAGCATGGTTTCTTCTACTATAATAATGAAGTCGGTTCAACAGCGAATATCGGTACTCTTTCTTTCAAAAATATAATGGTTTCCGATATTCAAGGTTCCGGTGGAAATGGATTTGATATCAGACAACAGTGTACTATTGATAAAATAGACATTGAGGAAAGCACTTTTACTGATGGAATGCGAACATTTGTCAGGATTGATGCAGCTACTGTAAATTCATTTATATTCAAGAAAAATACATTGAATAACCTTTGTGCTTTGGATGATGGCAATAACAAAGGGCTTTTCTATCTCGGAGGAGGTAAAGGTAATACTACGGTTTCCACCTTTGAAATGACAGATAATGTATTCCTGAACATGGATGGACATGCAGAGAGAACAGTCTTCTTCTCCAATGGGGGAGAAATTACAGCAGGTTTTCCTACTAAGATGAGCAATAACTTCTATTATAACCTTGGTAAAGGTTTTTGGAAGTCAGAAACGGTTAAAAATGGAGATACAGAAGAAAAACTCAATCCTGATGGTAAAGGGTCACTTACTCAAACTGCCGGATTGGCAGGCAATGGACAGATTCTGTCATCTGACCCATGTGAGAACAGTGCGAGGAGCATACTGAATCTTACTTCTACCGGTGCTGGAGCTACAATACTTTCAAAAGGTGCCGGTGACCCGAGATGGCAAGTGGCGTATGTCGCCCCTGAGGAGAAACCTTTGACTCCAGTCAATGAAGGAATGCCGGAAACAGGTTATTCATGGGATTTCTCTAATGACGAATTGTTTTTTGACAGCATAGAAGATTCCTGTATCATAGCCAATCTTCAGTTCTATGTTGATTCTAATCCAATATCTGTGACTGAAAGCGGCCTTCTGTTTACTGCTGAGGGAATTACACAGTATAGCGGTACTCCTGTGGATTGTGCAATAGGATTTATGGTTACAGCTCCAGGTTCTGTTGTAATCTCTACAGAGGACAGTGGCTCTACAAATGATCATTTCACAGTGGCATATGGACCTGCGGACGGATCATCAGCAAAAGTCCAGGGTTCTATTTCCACAAATGCAGATAGAAACAGAGTTGTATTCCCTGATCTTACTCCTGGTGAGAAGACCATGATTTATATCTATGCCTGCGGTCCTATCACGATGACAGGTTTGTCATGGATTTCAGCTGTTGAGACTATCAATCCTCAGGTGCTGGCATCTCCTGAAAATGTTAAATTGTCTGCTGAGTCTGGTGATGAAACTTCTTCATCAGTGAAATTGACATGGGATGCGGTTGATGCTGCTGGTGGATACGATGTTACAGTGACAGGACCTCGTGCTACAGATGTCAATACATATCCAGTTGATGGAACTGAGTATGAGTTTACGCCTTCTGAATTGTCTTTGGGAACTTATTCATTCACTGTAAAAGCTACTGTAGCAGAAGGCGACATGACTCATGATCCTTCAGAACCTTCAGCGCCGGTTTCATACCTCAGGAATGAAACATGGAATATAGTTTCTTCATCTGAACCTACTTCATGGGGGAGTGCTGATTTGCAGTACATGAATGAGATAACAGGAGGAGAGAAGATTGATGATATAGATTATGTTTACAATGGAATGAAATATTTGGCAGGCAACAATTCGATAAGCTTTGTATCTGCCAAGAATGCTAAAGGTGAAGATGCATATGCTTTCAGCTCTGGCGGTTCCGGAAGTACAGAGAAACGTGCTCTTCAATTTAAAGTTCCTGGCCCTGGTACTTTGACATTCGAAGCAATTTCAGGCGGTACCGAACGTTATGTAAGAGTTTACATCGGCGGTAATGAGTATACTGCAGGTAACGGATATGATTCTGCTAATGGCGGGTATCCTGCTCCTGATAAATCCAAACCAGAGGAAATTACTGCAAAAGCTGTTCATACGCTTGATTTGGCAGGCGAAAATATTCCGGAAGGAACAGTAATCAGTCTCTTCAGCAAGAGCAGTGGTATCAATTTCTTCTCTGTAACTTGGACTCCTGCAGGGTATGATCCTGATGCGACAATAGATGGCGTTAAAACGCAAAGTTTCAAATTAGACTTTTCAACATTTGAGGCTAAAGAATTGCAGGCTGAATCTCTTGAAATAGATGACGTTACTTATGTAGGAAGGACTGCGGCAGCAGGAGAAACCAATACTCACAAGTTAACATTTGATGGAGATAGAATCAAGACAAATGGAGGATCTAAACTTGATGATAATGGTATCCCGGTGACTCGATACATTTCTTTCAAGGTAGCATCATCGGGGACTTTCTCTATTACTGCAGATAATAATAATGCAGAGAGATACGTGGTTGTTATAGCTGTTGATGAAAATGGCAAAGTTACTGAGATAATGAATCAGCTACTTGTAAATGAAAAGGTTGAGTATACAAAGCCAGTTACAGTTTCTTCTGGTATAGTTACATTATATGTTTACAGCGTTGGTGCAATTTATATCAGAGACATGGGTTATACAATTAATTAGAAAATATTTTGACAGGCAGATTGCAAATCTGTCTGTCAAAGATTTGCAGAAATTAATCAGAAGTTGAACATTTCTAAATTAACTATAACCTGATTTATCTATTCATTTATTGTTCGGCCGGGCCTCTCGCCCGGCCGTCCTTTTTCATCCTTTCAATCCTTGCTCCGGATTCCTGATCCGCAGTCAAATCCTCGCAGGACTAACTGCGTTTTCATCGCCAGATGGCGTTGGTCCGGTATTCCTTGTTGCCAATCTGGCCTTCCAGACGAAATTAAACGTTTAATCTTTGGAAAACTGGAGTGAATTTCAGAACTTTGAAGAAAACCAATTCAATATGGAGGAACGAGGGGAGATCGTAATGTATCAGCCGGATTCGGAGGTGAAGCTTGAAGTCAGACTCGAAGATGAAACCGTATGGCTGACGCAGGCGCAGATGGCAATGCTGTTCCAGACAACACCTCAAAATGTAACTATTCATATAAGAAGTATTTATAAAGAGGGAGAGCTAGATAAGACTTCAACTTGTAAGGATTCTTTACAAGTTCGATTTGAGGGAAGCCGGCAAGTTCAAAGAATTCAGAAATTTTATAATCTTGATGTCATTATTTCTGTCGGGTACAGGGTAAAGAGTAAGCGAGGAACCCAATTTAGAATATGGGCGAATAAAGTTCTGAAAGAGTATCTGCTTAGAGGCTATTCAGTGAACCGGCTTCGGGATGTTGAACGTCGGGTTGATGACAGGCTTGCAGAGCATGAACATCGTCTAAACCAGATTGACAGTAAAATCGATTTCTTTGTGCGTACCTCATTGCCACCGCTCGAAGGTATCTTCTACGACGGGCAGATCTTCGATGCCTATAAATTCGCAGCAGATCTGATAAAGTCGGCCCGGAAGTCCATTCTTCTGATAGACAATTATGTCGACGAGTCCGTTCTTCTGATGTTCGGAAAGCGTGCGCCTGGCGTGACCGCAGAAATCTATACACAGTCAATAAGCCGTCAGCTCAGGCAGGATCTGGAAAAGTACAACAGTCAATACGAGCCGGTAGAAATCCGTGTCTATAAAAACAGCCACGACCGCTTTCTGATTATAGACGGCGCGGACGTATATCACATAGGCGCCTCACTGAAAGACCTCGGCAAGAAAATGTTTGCCTTCTCGAAACTTGCCATCCCAGCCTCATCCATCACCGCGCTGCTTTAATTATCCGTTCAAACTGATTGCGGTTCTGAATCTCCCTGCAGAACTAACTGCGTTTTCGCAGCCAGATGATGTTTGTCCGGTATCCCTTGTTGCCAGCCTGGCCTTCCGGGCGAAATTAAACGTTTAATCTTTGGAAAACTGGAGTGAATTTCAGAACTTTGAAGAAAACAGATTCAATATGGAGGAACGTGGGGAGATCATAATGTATCAGCCGGATTCGGAGGTGAAGCTTGAAGTCAGACTCGAAGATGAAACCGTTTGGCTGAACAGACAGCAAATGTCAGTGCTTTTTGGCCGTGACGTTAAGACGATCGGCAAGCATGTACAGAATGCATTGAAAGAAGAGTTGTCAGGTATTTCAGTTGTCGCAAATTTTGCGACAACTGCAGCGGACGGCAAAATATATAAAGTCCAATATTACAATTTGGATGCGATCTTGTCTGTCGGCTATCGCGTAAAATCTTATAGGGGTGTTGAATTCAGACGCTGGGCAAGTAAAATTTTGAAAGAGTATCTGCTTAGAGGCTATTCAGTGAACCGGCTTCGGGATGTTGAACGTCGGGTTGATGACAGGCTTGCAGAGCATGAACATCGTCTAAACCAGATTGACAGTAAAATCGATTTCTTTGTGCGTACCTCATTGCCACCGCTCGAAGGTATCTTCTACGACGGGCAGATCTTCGATGCCTATAAATTCGCAGCAGATCTGATAAAGTCGGCCCGGAAGTCCATTCTTCTGATAGACAATTATGTCGACGAGTCCGTTCTTCTGATGTTCGGAAAGCGTGCGCCTGGCGTGACCGCAGAAATCTATACACAGTCAATAAGCCGTCAGCTCAGGCAGGATCTGGAAAAGTACAACAGTCAATACGAGCCGGTAGAAATCCGTGTCTATAAAAACAGCCACGACCGCTTTCTGATTATAGACGGCGCGGACGTATATCACATAGGCGCCTCACTGAAAGACCTCGGTAAGAAAATGTTTGCCTTCTCGAAACTTGCCATCCCTGCCTCATCCATTACCGGATTGCTTTAAAGATCTGTTCAAACTGATTGTAGTTCTGCATTTCCTCGCAGGACTAACTGCGTTTTGCCCAGTACCGGTTTTAGTCCGACATTCTGCTTGAAAGTCTGGAATTGAGCTTTTATCAAAAATATTGCAGGATACTCAAAATGACTTTTTTGAGTATCCTGCAACAATATTGGCGTGAGCCATCAACCCATCACCTTATTTGGCGATGCGACAGCACATTGTTATTTGCGGTAGCAGGCCTGGTCATCCTTGTTGAAGTTCGCGATGAAGGCGTTGTGCTTCTCAACTTCGGCCTCGGCGTAGTTCAGGTAAACCTTGGCGGACTCGGTAAACATTTCCGGAGCACGGGTCGCATCCTGGATGATCAGGTGAGACATTACGCACACTGCAGCCATTTCGTAGAGACGGCGGGCCATCAGGTCGAGGAATTCCTGGTCAGCGGCATCCTTCACCAGATTCGTGCAAGCCTCGAACTTGTCAGCCATGACTTTCACACGCTCCAGCAGAGGCTTCATCTCCTCTGAACAAGCCACCTGCTCGTAGTCGCGCAACGTAGCCAGATATGAACCGTTCGTCACATAGCGGATGGCAGCCACTGTCTGCAGCTGTGTAGTACCCTCATAAATACTGGTGATACGTGCGTCACGATAGATACGCTGGCAGGCATATTCCAACATGAAGCCGCTTCCTCCATGCACCTGGATGCAGTCGTAGGCATTCTGGTTCGCATACTCTGAGTTCATACCCTTGGCCAGCGGAGTGAAAGCGTCAGCCAGCCTTGCGTATTTCTTCTGCTCCTGTCTTTCTTCCGGAGTCAGTTTGCGCTCGCGTGCGATGTCGTCCAGAGCCTTGTAGATGTCCACATAGCGCGAAGTCTGGTACAACAGGGCGCGGCCGGCATCCAGTTTGGCCTTGATGGTGGACAGCATGTCATACACTGCAGGGAACTCGATGATGGCCTTGCCGAACTGCTTGCGGTCCTTTGCGTATGCCAGAGCCTCGTTGTATGCAGCCTGGCTCAGGCCCACACTCTGCGCGGCAATACCCAGACGCGCTCCGTTCATCAGCGCCATCACATATTTGATGAGACCCAGACGGCGCTCTCCGCAAAGCTCTGCTTTCGCGTTCTTGAACACCAGTTCGCATGTAGGGGAGCCGTGGATACCGAGCTTGTTCTCGATACGGCGCACATTCACGCCGCCGTCCCTCTTGTCGTAGATGAACATGGAAAGTCCACGCCCGTCTTTCGTACCCTCCTCTGAACGCGCCAGAACCAGATGCAGGTCTGCATCACCGTTGGTGATGAAACGTTTTACACCGTTCAGTCTCCAACAGTTCTCCGCCTCATCGAATGTAGCCTTGAGCATCACGCTCTGCAGGTCGGAGCCGGCATCAGGCTCGGTCAGGTCCATGGACATGGTCTCGCCTGCGCAGATACGCGGGATGAAACGGCTGTGCTGGTCCTCGTTTCCGAATTCATAGAGTGTTTCGATGCAGTCCTGGAGTGACCAGATATTGCTGAAGCCGGCATCGGCTGAAGCCACGATTTCGGCGCACATGGTATAAGGCGTGATAGGGAAGTTCAGACCTCCGAAACGGCGCGGCATGGTCATGCCGTTCAGTCCTGCCTTCACCATGGCATCCATGTTCACCTTGGTGCCGCTGGCATATTCCACGCGGCCGTTGGCACAGTGAGGGCCTTCGAGATCCACGCTTTCCGCATTGGCGGCTATGACTTCTCCGGTGATCTCTCCTGTGATTTCCAGGACCTTGTCATAAGAATCGATGGCATCTGCATAGTCCTGCGGTGCATAGTCGAACTCGTCCTTGTCCCTGTAGTTCCGCTCCTTGAGCTCGCAGATGCGCTCCATCATCGGATTGTTCAGATGATAGCGCAGTTCAGGGTGTTCTGTATAGAAATTTGCCATATTATTTGCTGTGTGATTTATAGTACTTGATCATCTTTGGGATTACCTCTTCTACAGTGCCGTTGATGACATAGTCGGCGATGGTGTTGATAGGAGCATTCTCGTCATTGTTTATGGAAATGATGATGCTGCTCTCCTGCATGCCGGCGATGTGCTGGATCTGTCCGCTGATACCGCAGGCAATGTAGAGTTTCGGACGTACGGTCACGCCTGTTTGGCCGATCTGTCTGTCATGGTCAGCGAATCCGGCATCCACGGCTGCACGGCTGGCTCCGACTTCCGCATGAAGTTCTTTCGCCAGTTCGAAAAGCATGTCGAAACCTTCCTTGGATCCCATTCCGTAGCCGCCGGCCACTACGATCGATGCGCCTTTGAGATTGTGTTTGGCCTTTTCCACATGGCGGTCGATTACCTTGACCACATAGTCGGTCTCAGGTACATATTTGGCTACATCGTGGCGGATAACTTCTCCCTTGTATTCCGGATCCAAGATCTCTTTCTTCATCACGCCTTCGCGTACGGTAGCCATCTGAGGACGGTGTTCAGGATTCACGATAGTCGCCACGATATTGCCTCCGAAGGCAGGCCTGATCTGGTAGAGCAGGTCCTTGTACACTTTCCCGGCTTTCTTGTCCTCATGATCTCCGATTTCGAGAGCCGTACAATCTGCGGTCAGACCGCTGGTCAGGGCTGAAGATACGCGCGGACCGAGGTCGCGGCCGATGACAGTGGCCCCCATCAGGCAGATCTGCGGCTTCTCTTCCTTGAACAGGTTGATAAGGATGGATGAATGGGGCAGGGAAGTGTATGGGAAAAGCCCCTCTGCATCGAAAACATGAAGCTTGTCCACACCGAAAGGCAGCACTTGCTTCTCTATGCCTTCGAGATTGTGGCCTGCGGCAATGGCTTCCAGCTGACATCCCAGCTGATTGGCCAGTTTGCGGCCCTTGGTCAGCAGTTCGAGGCTGACATCGGCAACGGTCGTGCCTTCTATTTCAAGATATACGAATACGTTGTTCATGACTTCTCTCTTATCCTATCGTATGGTTTGCTAAAAGTTCTGTAATCAGGCTTTCCACATCCTGGTCGCTGCCTGTCAGCGTCTTGCTTTCCTTTGCCTGGAAAGAAATATTCTGGATGGTCTTCACCTTGGTAGGGGAGCCGCTCAGACCGCACTGCTCAAGGTCTGCATTCACGTCTGCTGTGCTCCATTCGGTGATGTTCAGGTACGGACGCTCGTCATAAAGCCCGGCGTAAGGAAGCTCTGCCCCTTCTTTCGTGATGGCTGCCTTTTCCTGTGCACCCATGGCTCTCTTGTATTTCTGGACCAGTTTGGCATTTCTTGGACGGCAAGGTGCTGCGCTTCCGTTGACCGTTATCACCAGCGGGAGAGGAGCTTCGACTGTCTCCACGCCGCCGTCGATATGACGCTTGATCACGACTCTCTTCGCTTCTTCATCCACGCTGAGAATCTCCTCAGCATATGTTACCTGTGCCAGTCCCAGTTTTTCAGCCACCTGCGGACCCACCTGGGCGGTATCTCCGTCGATAGCCTGACGTCCGCCGATGATGAGGTCATATTCGCCGATTTTCCGGATGGCTGTAGCCAATGCGTATGAGGTAGCCAAGGTGTCGGCTCCTGCAAAAGCCCTGTCAGTCAGCAGATAGCCTCCGTCAGCTCCGCGGTACAGTCCCTCGCGGATGATTTCGGCGGCCCTGCCAGGTCCCATGGTCAGCATGGTCACGGTAGAGCCTGGATGCGTCTCTTTCAACTTCAGAGCCTGCTCCAGTGCATTCAGGTCTTCAGGGTTGAAGATAGCAGGAAGAGCCGCACGGTTTATGGTACCTTCGGCTGTCATGGCATCCTTCCCGACATTCCGTGTGTCGGGAACCTGTTTTGCCAATACTACGATTTTCAAACTCATGTTCTAAAATTTATTTTATGATAATTATTGTCAATTCATTGTCCTCCGGACAATTTGAAATCCCAATCCTGCAAAAATACTAAAAATTCAGAATTTTAAAAAGCGGAGCCTCGAAATGCGGGGAAATGCGGGAATTCCATCATTCTCTATATTGCATGCAAATATAGTTTCAAGAACTCTTTTTACAAGATGAATAGATGAAAAAAAGTTCATGATACCGACGCCCCTCCGCATCATCGACCCGATATAGGACTGCAGCCCTCATGTCCCGCCTGTCCCCTCACATGGACAGACGGGACACCCGGGACATTTATTTTCATTTTCAAATAAATTTTCCACGCCACGATAAACCCGTAACTTTGTCACTCGGAATTTTTTGCAAAATTTCCGAGTGATTTTAAGCATATTGATGATGTCGCCGTTCCTGTCCACCTGCACGAACTCGCCGCCCTCCTGCTGTTTGGCAGTAAGTTCCATTATCAGACTGTTATATGCTGATACCTTGTCGCTTATGAGTTTGACAATGGCTTCTCTGTCCGGACACGCTTTCTTCGGCTGATTCTTCTTGAAGTCCCAGTCCTTTTCCTTGACGGAGATTCCCAATGAGACATACTTTCTCTTTCCGGATTTGGTTAATCGAAGCATAATCGGGAAAGTGTTGTCCTTTTTTGGACGATAATTTAAGCAAATCGCTTCTACAGAAATAGTTAACATAACGTGAGTTCGATGAAAAGAACGTAGTGAATTTCAGAGAACTACCTCTTTTAGAGGATTCGTAAAACGAATCCGTGGGTAAGTCCTCCCCTCGATAGGGGAGGATTTAGGTGGGGTGACACGTAAAATGAAGGGAGATTTCGAAGAAATCGTAACGTCAGTTCGACGAAGTCTCTGGTACTGAGTAGAATAATTCGTCGAACTGACGTTAACATAAGAATTTTACTAACATATCTGCTAACATGAATCCGTCAGAAGCCTACAAAACAGCCGGATTTCAGCATAACAAAAAAGCAGTCACATCTCTGTAACTGCTTGAAATTCAATTATTTAACCTGTGATCCGGTTGGGATTAAGCCACTGCGTAGCTTTTTCCCTGCCCTTGCGCCACGGGCGATCTTACATGAGCATCGCAGAATGTGCCAGGCTGCGCCTGCCCTTTTCATGCCGTGCCTTCCAGTCCCTGAGCAAGCTCCGGTCCTGTCCGTTACGGTACGAAAAACGCCTGACCAGAGTCAGGCGCATTCTGCTTTTTTATGTGATCCGGTTGGGATTCGAACCCAAGACCCACAGCTTAGAAGGCTGTTGCTCTATCCAGCTGAGCTACCGGACCGGCCTTTA